>NZ_JBFTOB010000010.1:0-170557 GCF_056397765.1 Caulobacter sp. 05L422
AATACACGCGCTTTGTCCCCGTTCGACGCCGACGGCGGGCGGGGCCTGCAACGCCAGGCTCCCCGGACACGCTGAAGTAACCCCCTCCAGCCCAGTCCCGCTCGATCGCCCCCCGCCGCCGCATCGGTCGCTGGCCTTGCGCCCTTTCCATGCGACGAGGTGAGTCAAGGATACGGGCGGTCTGGAGGGTGAGGACAGACGCGGGTCGAGAAAGTTCAGGGCGTTGAAATCGCGGGGGTTTGTTCGCTGAACGCCGAGCATAAGCGGTCAAAAGCCCTCTCCTACAGGGAGAGGGGTCAAGACCGCGCGGGCTCTGGCGCGTCGTGGGCGAGGCCTTGCGCGCCGGCCCCCGCCACGGCGATAAATCGATCCGGACGTCGCGCCGCGTGCGCGGCCGGCGCGATGAGGCAAGCGTGACAATCACCTTCGACAAGCTGGTCGCCAACTTCTACCCGGTGGACGACCTGGGCGACGGCCTGGTCCGATGCGGCGACGAACTGCCCAAGAAGACGATCCACACCTACTTCCTGTTGCCCGCCGCGGACGGCTTCACGCCCTTTGTCGTGTCGGACGACCTCATCGACGACGCCTTCGCCGTGATGGTCCTGAAGACCGTCGGCGACCAGGCGGTCGAGCGTCTCACCAAGTCCGCGCTGCCAGCGAACGCCTACGGCTTCACCCATGTCCTGTCCGCGCCGCAGGCTTATCACGCCCAGCTCAAGGGGCGGCTGGACGCCGAGCGACCGCGCGCCACGCTCTGCGTCCCGATTTTCGAGAGCGAGTTCTCGGGATCGGAGACGCCGGAAGCGTTCGGCCTGCTGTTCGGCCGTGTCGTGCCGACGTCGGACTGGCGCCGAGCGCCGCACCCCAAGATCGCGCTGCGCTTCGACAACACCAAGACCAAGGCTGGGACGGGAGATGGCTACGTCCTGGCCGGCTTCGACCTGATGCTCCGAGAGATCGACAACCTGCTTGGCGTCGCCGACGGCTTCATCGAGATCCTGAACCACCGCGACGAGGTCGTCGAACTTCTGTTCTCGCACGCGGACACCTTCACCCTGATCGAGAACCGCGACGATGCGGCGGGCGTCCAGATCGGCCGGGAGGCGCTTCCAGAACACCTCCGGGCCTTCCTGACGCGATGAGCCACGCGCCATCCGCCGGGAAAACGGTGGAGTCCCCCGCCCGAGCGCCGCTATAAAAGCCGAAACAGGCGTTTTCGCCCTTGCCTTGCGCCCGGTCCGACGGGCAGCTTCACCACATCCATAGGTCGTAACTCGTGCAAGATCTCGCCCAAGCCGTCTACCTGTCCCTCGGCCTCACCATCCTCGGCGGCTATCTGCTGGGGTCGATCCCGTTCGGCCTGATCGCCACGCGGCTGGGCGGGGCCGGCGACATCCGGCAGATCGGCTCGGGCAACATCGGCGCGACCAACGTGCTGCGTTCGGGCCGCAAGGACCTGGCGGCCATCACCCTGGTCGGCGACGCCGGCAAGGGCGTGGCGGCGGTGCTGCTGGCCCGCTGGCTGAGCCACGACAACGCCTTCATCGTCGCCCTGGCCGGCGGCGCGGCCTTCACCGGCCACCTGTTCCCCGTCTGGCTGAAGTTCAAGGGCGGCAAGGGCGTGGCCACCTTCTACGGCGTGCTGCTGGCCGCCTGCTGGCCGGTGGGCCTGCTGGCCGCCGTCACCTGGCTGGCCGTGGCCGCCCTGTTCCGCATCAGCTCGCTGGCCGCCCTGGTCGCCGCCGCCCTGGCCGCGCCGTTCGCCCTGGCCACCGACCAGGAGGTCGCCTTCCTGGGCCTTTGCCTGTTCATGGCCGTGCTGATCTTCATCCGCCACAAGGACAACATCAGCCGACTGCTGAAGGGCCAGGAGCCCCGCATCGGCAAGAAGAAGACGGCCGAAGCGCCGCCTCCCCAAAACACAAACGCGGGGGCCTGATGTCGCGGGGCCTCTCGGACCAAGAGCGCCTGGCCTGGCTTCGGCTGGCGCGCACCGAGACGGTCGGCCCCGTCGCTTTCGACCATCTGCTTTCGCGGTTCGGCTCGGCCGAGCGCGCCCTGATCGCCCTGCCCGACCTGGCCCGTCGCGCCGGCCGCGCCTCGCCCCTGCGCCCGCCGCCCGAGGACGAGATCCGTCGCGAACTCGACAGCGGCGAACGCCTCGGCGCGCGGCTGATCTGCGCCTGCGAACCGGACTTTCCGCCGCGCCTGGCCGCCCTGGACCCGCCGCCGCCGGTCCTGTGGGCCCTGGGCCACGCCGAGCTGCTGTCCCAGCCCAGCCTGGCCATCGTCGGCGCCCGGATCGCCTCGGCCGGCGGTCAGCGCTTCGCCCGCCAGCTGGCGACCGAGCTGGGCCGGCACGGCTATGTGGTGGTGTCGGGCCTGGCGCGCGGCGTCGACGGCGCGGCCCACGAAGGCGCCCTGGCCACGGGCACGGTGGCGGTGCTGGGCGGCGGGGTCAGCGACATCTACCCGCCCGAACACGCCGAGCTGCACGCCCGCATCGCCGGCCAAGGCGGCTGCGTGGTCAGCGAGAGCGCCCCCGACCGCCGGGCCATCGCAAAGGACTTCCCCCGCCGCAACCGCATCATCTCGGGCCTGTCCTTGGGCGTGATCGTGGTCGAGGCCGAGCTGAAGTCCGGTTCGCTGATCACCGCCCGCCTGGCCGCCGAGCAGGGCCGCGACGTCTTCGCCGTGCCCGGCTCGCCGCTGGACCCGCGCGCCAAGGGCCCCAACGACCTGATCCGCCAGGGCGCGATCCTGTGCGAGGGCGTCGAGGACGTGCTGCGCTCGCTGTCGGGCCAAGCCCACCTGCGCGAGCGCGAGCGGCCCTACGCGGCCGAGGACGAGGACGTCGACATCGACCACGACGCCCTGCGAGAGGAGGTCGCCCGCCTGCTCTCCCCCACCCCGGTCTCCCGCGACGAACTGGTCCGCGCCACCCGCGCCCCGACCTCGGCGGTGATGGCGGCGTTGGTCGAACTGGCCTTGGCCGAGCGGGCGGAACTGCTCCCGGGCGGGATGGTGGCGGGGGTCTGAGCGGAGCTCAAATATTCCTCTCTCTATAGAGAGAGCCGGGAACCAAATGCGCCGTCCGCCACGGCCGCCGTTGACAGACCCCTGGCGCCGCCCCCACTTTCCGGCCCTCGTCGCCCTGGTTCGCCTGGGGGACGACCCCAATTCCCAGGCATCAAGGTCCTAATGATCGTCGTCGTCGTCGAGAGCCCGGCCAAGGCCAAGACCATCAACAAGTACCTCGGGTCCGGCTACACGGTTCTCGCCTCGTACGGCCACATCCGCGACCTGCCGTCCAAGGACGGCTCGGTCGAGCCCGACAACGACTTCGCCATGAGCTGGGAAGTCGACGCCAAGGCCGCCAAGCGGATCGGCGATATCGTCGACGCCATGAAGGGCGCCGACGGCGTGATCCTGGCCACCGACCCCGACCGCGAAGGGGAAGCCATCAGCTGGCACGTGCTGGAGGTGCTGCAGAAGAAGAAGGCGATCAAGGACAAGACCGTCCAGCGCGTCACCTTCAACGCCATCACCAAGGCCTCGGTGCTCGAGGCCATGGCCCATCCGCGCGACATCGACATGGAGCTGGTCGAGGCCTACCTGGCCCGCCGCGCCCTGGACTACCTGGTCGGCTTCACCCTCTCGCCCGTCCTGTGGCGCAAGCTGCCGGGCAGCCGCTCGGCCGGTCGCGTGCAGTCGGTCTGCCTGCGCCTGATCGTCGATCGCGAGCTGGAGATCGAGCGCTTCAAGACCCAGGAATACTGGACCGTCGAGGCCGACGTCACGGCCGGCGCCGAGCCGTTCCTGGCCCGCCTGGTCAAGCACGAGAACAAGAAGCTCACCAAGTTCGACCTGGGCAACGAGGGCTCGGCCCTGGCCGCCCGCGCCGCCGTGCAGAAGGCGACCTTCAAGGTCGCCGCCGTCGAGAAGAAGCCCGGCAAGCGCTCGCCCGCCCCGCCCTTCACCACCTCGACCCTGCAGCAGGAAGCCTCGCGCAAGCTGGGCTTCAGCGCCCAGCGCACCATGCAGGCCGCCCAGAAGCTGTACGAAGGCATCGACATCGGCGGCGAGACCGTCGGCCTGATCACCTACATGCGGACCGACGGCGTGTCGGTCGAGCCGGAAGGCATCGCCGAAGCGCGCAGCGTGATCGGCAACGTCTACGGCGCGTCCTACGTCCCCGAGACCCCGCGCTACTACAAGGCCAAGGCCAAGAACGCCCAGGAGGCCCACGAAGCCATCCGCCCGACCAGCCTGGGCCGCAACCCCGGTTCGCTGCGCCTGGAGCCGGACCTGGGCCGTCTGTACGAGCTGATCTGGAAGCGGATGATCGCCTCGCAGATGGAGAGCGCCCGCATCGAGCGCACCACGGTCGACCTGGAGAGCGCCGACGGCCAGACCGGCATGCGCGCCACGGGCCAGGTCGTGCTCTTCCCCGGCTATCTGGCCGTCTACGAGGAAGGCCGCGACGACGAGGGCGACGAGGACAGCGCCCGCCTGCCGATCATCGAGGAAGGCGCCGCCGCCAAGGTGCTGGACGCCCGCGCCGACCAGCACTTCACCGAACCGCCCCCGCGCTATTCGGAAGCCAGCCTCGTCAAGAAGATGGAAGAGCTGGGCATCGGCCGTCCGTCGACCTACGCCTCGGTCCTGACCGTGCTGCGCGACCGCGCCTACGTGAAGATGGAGAAGCAGCGCTTCATCCCCGAGGACAAGGGCCGCCTGGTCACCGCGTTCCTGGAGCAGTTCTTCCGCCGCTACGTGGAGTACGACTTCACCGCCGCCCTGGAAGAGCAGCTGGACCTGGTGTCGGACGGCAAGTTGGACTGGAAACAGTTCCTGCGCGACTTCTGGAAGGACTTCGCGGCCGCGGTCGGCGAGATCGCCGAGCTGCGCACCACCAACGTCCTGGACGCCCTCAACGAGGCCCTGGGCCCGCACATCTTCCCCGACAAGGGCGACGGCTCCAACCCGCGCTCGTGCCCGACCTGCGGCACCGGCCTGCTGTCGCTGAAGACCGGCAAGTTCGGGGCCTTCATCGGCTGCTCGAACTATCCCGAATGCCGCTTCACCCGCCAGCTGGCCACCAGCGAAGGCGAAGGCGAAGCGGAAGCCGCCGACAAGGAGCTGGGCATCAACCCGGCGACCGGTCGCGCCGTGTGGCTGAAGAACGGCCGCTTCGGACCCTATGTCGAGGAACTGGCCGCGGCCGACAGCGGCGACAAGCCCAAGCGCTCCAGTCTGCCCAAGGGCTGGGTGGCGGCGGCGGTCGACCTGGAAAAGGCCCTGCGCCTGCTGTCCCTGCCCCGCGAAGTCGGCAAGCATCCGGACGACGGCAAGACCATCACGGCGGGCCTGGGCCGCTTCGGGCCGTTCGTGCTGCACGAGGGCACCTACGCCAACCTCGAGAATCCGGAAGACGTCTTCGACATCGGCCTGAACCGCGCGGTGGCCCTGCTGGCCGACAAGCGGGCCGGCGGCGGGCGTCCGCAGCGCGGCCAGGCGGCGGCGTTGGCGGAACTGGGCAACCACCCGGAAGACGGCAAGCCGATCCGCGTCCTGTCGGGGCGCTTCGGCCCCTACATCAAGCACGGCGACACCAACGCCAACGTGCCCAAGGGCGCTGACCCGGCGGCCCTGACCCTGGACGAAGCGGTGGCCCTGATCGCCGACCGCGTCGCCAAGGGCGGCGGCGGCAAGAAGCCGGCGAAGAAGGCGGCCCCCAAGAAAGCCCCGCCCAAGGCGAAGGCCGTGGCCGACGGCGCGGCGCCGGCGAAGAAGGCTCCGGCCAAGAAGCCGGCCGCCAAGAAACCGGCGGCGAAAAAGCCCGCCGCCAAGAAGGCCAAAGCCGAGGCGTGACGCGCCTCGGCGGTGGAGTTAGGCTAGGGTCATGACGACGCTCGAACGCCCTCTTCCGCTGCCTGTCGTGGTCGTGATCCTGTCGGCGATCAGCGTCGGCGGCTTCGCGTTCGGGCTCAAGAACGCCCTGGTGAAGACCGACCGGCAGGCGGTCTCGACCGCGCCGCTGGCCGAGGTCTCGGGCGTGCCGGTGCGCGACGCCGCGCCGGTGGCCGCCGAGGTCGCCCCGCCTCCGCCGGTCGAGGCCCCCAAGCCCAAGCCGGTCGAAGAGGTCGAGGCGCCGCCCGCCGAGGAGGCCCCGGTCGTCGAGGCCCCGCCCGTCCCGACCGAGCCCGAAAAGAAGCCCGAACCGCCGCCGCAATCCACGCCGCAGCGGATCGAGGACCTGTACTGACGCCGTGAAACCCCTCTCTCATAGAGAGAGGGAGGGGCCCGCCGCGAAGCGGTGGGAGGGTGAGAGGTTTCACCGCCAGCCGGAAAACCTCGGGTCTTTCCGTTGCGCGCTCTTCGAGGAATCCAAGCTCTCGCATGGATGCGACCGCCAACTGACCGATCCCAGCGGGCCCATCGACGACCTCCTGGCAGTGCTCCGTTCGGCGAGGCTGTAACCTCTCACCCTCCCACCGCCTGCGGCGGCGGGCCCCTCCCTCTCTCTATGAGAGAGGGGATCGAACGTCCGCTCACTTCGGGGAATGAGGCGCATCCAGCGCCATTTCCCTTTCCCATCTCCCCCCTCGCCGCGTTAGACGAGGAGCATGGCTAAACCGCGCTCGCCCAAGTCGTCCAAGTTCCCCGCCGCCTCGAAAGGGGCCAAGGCTCCCAAGCCGCCCGCCGGCCTGCCCGATCGCGAGACGCTGATCGCTTTCCTCCGCGACGCCGGCGAGAGCGGCAAAGCCGACATCGCCCGTCATTTCGGCCTGAAGGGCGCGGATCGCCGGGCCCTGCGCGAAATGCTGCGCGCCCTGGAGGCCGACGGCAGTCTGGGCAAGCGCGGTCGCCGGGGCTTCGCCGAAGCCGGCGCCCTGCCCCCGGTCGGGGTGGTGGACGTGGTCGAGCGCGACGCCGACGGCGACCTCTATGTCCGCCTGACCAAGGGCGGCGAGGACCTGCCGCAGGTGCGGCTGGCCCCGGGCAAGGGCGACGCCGCGGCCGGCGGCGCGCCGGGCATGGGCGACCGCCTGCTGGTCCGCTTCGAGCAACTGGAGAGCGGCGAGACCGAGGCCCGCCTGATCAAGCGCCTGGGCCAGAGCGCCCACAAGGTGCTGGGCGTCATCCGCAAGCATCGCCGCGAGACCCGCGTCGAGCCGGTCGACCGCAAGTCCAAGGAAAGCCTGCTGCTCAACGAGCAGGGGGCCAAGGACCTCAAGGACGGCGACCTGGTGCTGGCCCAGGTGGGCACGGCCTCGGCCCGCTACGGCCCCAAGTTCGGCAAGGTGCTGGAGGTGGTCGGCAGCGAGGACGATCCGCGCGCCGCCTCGCTGATCGCCATCCACAGCCACGGCATCCCGACCGGCTTCTCGGAGGAAGCCGAGGCCGAGGCCGCCGCCGCCAAGCCGCCGACGCTGGAGGGTCGCGACGACCTGCGCGATCTGCCGTTCGTGACCATCGACCCGGTCGACGCCCGCGACCACGACGACGCCGTCTACGCCCATCCCGATCCGGAACCCGGCAATGTGGGCGGCTGGGTGGTCTGGGTGGCGATCGCCGACGTCGCCGCCTATGTGCGCCCCGGCTCGGCCCTGGACCGCGACGCCCGCGAGAAGGGCAACAGCGTCTACTTCCCCGACCGGGTGGAGCCGATGCTGCCCGAGACCCTGTCCAACGGCCTGTGCAGCCTGCGCGAAGGCGAGAACCGCGCCACCCTGGCCGTGCGGATGGTGTTCGACGCTCAGGGCCGCAAGAAGAGCCACAAGTTCGTGCGCGGCCTGATGCGCAGCGCCGCCAAGCTGTCGTACGAGCAAGCCCAGGCCGCCATCGACGGCGTGGCTCCGCCCGACGGCCAGGACGCCGACAAGGCCGGTCCGCTGCTGGATCCGATCCTGCGCCCGCTGTGGGCCGCCTTCCGCCTGATGGGCAAGGGCCGCGAGCAGCGCTCGCCCCTGGCCATCGAGAGCGACGAGCGCCGCATCATCATCCGCGAGGGCGAGATCCAGTCGATCACCCGCCGCGCCAGCCTCGAGGCCCACAAGCTGATCGAGGAGATGATGATCCAGGCCAACGTCTCGGCCGCCGAGAGCCTGGAAGCCAAGCGCACGCCGCTGATCTACCGGGTGCACGACACGCCCAGCCAGGAAAAGGTCATGAGCCTGACCGAGTTCCTGCAGACGCTGGAGGTGAAATGGTCGAAGGGCGAGGCCCCGACCACGGCGCGCTTCAACAAGCTGCTGGACGACACGCGCGAGAGCCCGCACGCGGCGATCATCAACGAGGTGGTCCTGCGCACCCAGATGCAGGCCCACTATTCCAGCGACAACCTGGGCCACTTCGGCCTGAACCTGGCCCGCTACGCCCACTTCACCAGCCCGATCCGCCGCTATGCCGACCTGATCGTGCATAGGGCGCTGATCCGCGCCCTGGGCCTGGGCGATGACGGCCTGACCGACCAGGACATCTCGCAGATCAAGGACACCGCCGAGGTAATCACCCACGCCGAGCGCCGGGCCATGGCCGCCGAGCGCGACGCCACCGACCGCTACATCGCCGCCTTCCTGGCCGACCGGGTGGGCGCGACCTTCACCGGGCGGATCACGGGGGTCACGCGCTTTGGCCTGTTCGTGAAGCTGGACGAGACGGGCGCCGACGGCCTGGTGCCGGTCTCGACCCTGGGCGAGGAATATTTCGTCCACGACGACCGCATGCACGCCCTGGTCGGCGAGCGCACGGGCAAGCGCTTCCCGCTGGGCCTGGCGGTCGAGGTGAAGCTGCGCGAGGCCACGCCGGTGACCGGCGGGCTGTTGTTCGAGATGCTGACGGATGCGCTGCCGGTGGATCCGAAGGCTCCACGGCCGCGGCTGGGCATCCGGGGCAAGCCCGCCATCAAGCCGCGCGGCGGGCTGCCGAAGGGCGTGCGGCGCGGGAAGCGGCGGTAGGCTTAGAAACCCTCTCCCAGAGGGAGAAGGTGACTAGGGCAGAACCGCCTTCGCCGCCGCCTCAAGCCGATCCGCCATCATCCGCTGGTCGGCGATCGACGGGTGCCAGTCGCAGGCGCCCAGGTCCATGCCGGTGATCCGCACCGGGGTCGCCAGGCCCGGCGTCTCGGCATCGACCGCTTTGACCACTTCATCGACATCGGCCGCGAAGCTGTCGCCCGCGATCAGCAGGAAGCGGGCCTGGGGTTGGCGCTTGGCCAGGTCCCGGACGAAACCGGCATAGGTCTGGCGGTAGGCGGCGTGCAAGGCCGCCTCGTCGGCCCAGGCCTCGCCCGGCGCCACAGGCGTGGAGAAGTCGTTGGTGCCCAGGCCGATGACGATCAGGTCAGGTCGCCAGGAGTCCGCCGGATCCACGCTGGGCGCGGCCTGGCCGGGGATCATGCGCGAATAGAGCACCGGCAAGGTCTGGCCCGGCGCGCCGCCGCCGTAGTTGCGCACCACGCCCCGCCCGGAGAAGGCGACGATCCGATAGTCGGCGTCCAGCCGCCCCGCCAGGGTCGGTCCGAAGGCCAGGCTGGTGTCGGTCAGGTCGTGGATCTCGGCCTGGGTGCAGCTGCGCTTGGTCGCGCGCACGCCATAGCCGACCGTGTGGGAGTCGCCGATGAACTCGATCCTGCGCGGACGGCTGGGCGGCGGAAGGGCCTGGCCGCCCCTGCCGACGGTGAAGCCCAGGAACCGCGCCGAGCCGGTCTGGCTCTCGGTCAGCTTGTCCACCCGCACGACATGCTCGCCCGGGCCCAGGTCGTCGAAACTCATGCGCGTGACGCCGGGCAGGTCCAGCTCGGTGCGGACCTTGCCGTCGATGCTCACCGCCAGGTGCTCGAGCTGCGGATCGACCGCCACCTCGACCGATCGCCCCGTGAAGCGTCCCTCGAAATAGACGCCGGGCCAACCGAACGCGTAACCGCCGCCGGGCAGGGCCACCGTCCGGCCGCCGATGTTGGGCGTCAGGGCGGTCTGCGCCGTCGCCGGACTCGACAGGGCCAAGGCCGCGACGGCGGCCAGGAACAGGGATCGCAAGCAGGTCTCCTTCGAAGCGGTCATCGCCCCGGCAACCGCAGTTTCTTGGCCACCAGGGCCGTCAGCTCCGCCATGAGCGTCCGATGCAGGGCGTCCTGCTGGGCATTCATCTGGGCGTTGGTGTAGCGCCCCTCCGGAACCTCGCCTTTGACCTGCAGGCCGGTCGGCCGGTGGGTCAGCGTCAGGATGGTGGAGCGAACGTCGGTGATCGGGGAGCCCGGCTTGCCGCGTGTACGCGGGCTCATCTTCAGATAGCCGACATCGTTCGGATCCAGAGAGAAGTGCTCAGCCTTCATCGCTACTTCTTCGCCAGATAGTCCAGCGCCAGCAGCACCTCGGCCTTCACGCCGGTCTCCAGCACCGCCTCGTCGACATCGAAATAGGGCGAGTGATTGGCCGGGGCCGTGGCGGCGGGCACGCTGGCCGGGCGGCCGCCCAGCTGGATGAACACCGCCGGGACCTTCTCGCCGTAGCGCGAGAAGTCCTCGGCCCCGGTGACCAGGGCCGCCTGGTCGTCGACCTTGCCGGGCGAGGCCTGCTCCAGCACCGGCTTGACCCAGGCCGACAGGGCCGCGTCGTTGCGGGTGACCGGATAGGGCTGGGTGAACACCGCCTGGGCCTTGGCGCCGTAGCGGTCGCCGATGGCGGCCACGGTCTTCTGGACCTTGTCGATGACGTCGGCCCGGCGCTCGGCGTTGAAGGTGCGCAAGGTGCCGGTCATGGTCAGGTCTTCGGGGATGATGTTGTTGCGCACCCCCATGTTGATCGTCGCCACGGTCAGGACGGTGGGCGAGGCGCCGACGTCGATCTGGCGGGCCGACAGCTGGTTGAAGGCCTGGACGATGTCGGCCGCGACGCTGGCCATGTCGACGCCCGCCCAGGGCCGCGCCCCGTGGGTCTGCTTGCCCTTGACCGTGATCGTCAGACGGTCGGAGCCCGCATAGAAGCCGCCGGCCCGGTAGTTCAGGGCGTGGGCGTCGCCGGGGCCGATATGCAGGCCGAAGATCGCGTCGACCTTGGGATGGTCAAGGGCGCCGTCGCGGATCATCAGGCCCGCCCCGCCCTCTTCCCCGGCCTGGGAGCCCTCCTCGGCCGGCTGGAACAGCACCACGACCGTGCCGGGAATGTCGGCCTTCATGCCCGCCAGCACCGTCGCCGCGCCCAGCAGCATGGCCACATGGGTGTCGTGGCCGCAGGCGTGCATGACCGGCAGGGTCCGCCCCTCCCACTGGGCGGTGACCCTGGAGGCGAACGGCAGGCCGGTCTTCTCCTCGACCGGCAGGGCGTCCATGTCGGCGCGCAGGGCCACGACCTTGCCGGGCTTGCCGCCCTTCAGCACCCCGACCACGCCGGTGCGGCCGACGCCCTCGCGGACCTCGAAGCCCAGGGCGCGAAGCTCCTTGGCCACCAGGGCGGCGGTGCGGACCTCCTGGTTGCCCAGCTCGGGATGCTCGTGGATGTCGCGCCGCCAGGCCACGACCTTGGGCTGGACGGCCCTGGCGGCGGCTTGAACCTGAGCGACGGAGGGCGCGGCGAAGGCCGGTGCACTAGCCAATCCGATGGCCAGCGCCAATGCCGAAACCCTTGCGAACATGGCCATCCCTCAATCCCCGAAATCCCTGGGCGGAGCTTGGACTGGGTTGGGGACACGCCGCAAGGGCATGTCCCCGTCGCGAGCTGGGGACATGCCCTTGCGGCGTGTCCTCTGACCACTCACCGCCAGTTGCCCCTACGGACGGATGGCGCTGACGTGAGTCGGGTCTAAGCTCGCGTCCATGGACGAGCCGATCGACGCCAAATTCGACACCCGCAACGACGGCGACGTCCGCGATCTAGGCGCCGGCGCGCTGAAGCCCCGCCATGCCGCCACCCTGATCGTCGTGCGTGACGACGGTCCCAAGCCCCAACTGCTGATGGGCCGCCGCAACCGAGGCCTGGCCTTCATGGCCGACAAGTGGGTGTTTCCCGGCGGCCGGGTCGACCGCGGCGACTACCTGGCGCCCTCGGCCAGCGAACTGGCGCCCGAGACCGCCGCGCGCCTGGCCCTGGAGCCGCGCCACGCCAATCCCCCTCGCCTGGCCCGCGCCCTGGCCCTGGCGGCGGTGCGCGAGACCTTCGAGGAGACCGGCCTGCTGCTGGCCCGAAAAGCACCCGCGCGACCCGGCGCGGGCGCCTGGCGGCCGTTCCTGGCCCAGGGCGCCCTGCCCGACCTGGCGCCGCTGGCCTTCGTGGCTCGGGCCATCACTCCGCCCTACCGCACCCGCCGCTTCGACGCCCGGTTCTTCATGGCCCCCGCCTCGGCCCTGCTGAGCCTGGAGCGCCAGCCCGACTGCGGCGAGCTGGACGAGATCGGCTGGTTCGACTTCGACGCCGCCCGCGAGTTGGACCTGCCCAACATCACCCGCTTCGTCGTCCACGAGGTGGCCCAGCGCCTGGCCGACCCTGGACGCCCCGCGCCGTTCATGCGCTTCCTGCGCGGGGCGCGGCAGTTGAGTTACCTCTAGGGCGCGAGCTCAGGCCCTCCCCCTGTGGGGAGGCGGCCGAAGGCCGGTGGGGGAGTTTGGGGTCGAAGGTCCGGGTTGTGGTTATCCGCCGATCACTCCCCCCTCCGTCGGCTTCGCCGACACCTCCCCCACAGGGGGAGGACCTGCTAATCCGACTAAGCGGAAGAGGCCCACATGCTCGCCCTGATCCTCGCGGCCCAGCTAGCCGGGCCGCCCGCCACCATCGACCAGATGACCTGGCTGCAAGGCTGCTGGATCCAGACCCGCCCCAACGACGTGATCGAGGAGCGGTGGATGGGTCCCGGCGGCGGGGTGATGCTGGGCATGGGCCGCACCCTCCGCGACGGCAAGCTGCGCGACTACGAATATACCCGCATCGTCGAGGCCGACGGCTCGCTGGCCTACATGGCCGAGCCTTCGGGCCAGGAGAAGGCGACCTTCCCGCTCAAGAGCCTGACGCCGGACATGGCGGTGTTCGAGAACCCGACCCACGATTTCCCCCAACGCGTGATCTATCGCCGCCTCGGCGCCGACCAGATCGTCGCCCGGATCGAGGGCCAGATCGGCGGCCAGGCCAGAAGCGTCGATTTCCCCTACAAGCGGTGCGCATCGGGCAATTGACTTTGCGCCGCCGGTGAGTATGTTCCGCGCCTCTTATTTCGACCGCGTAGGGACCTGCGCGACCATCGCAGGGATTCGACCATGGCCAAACCGGCTTCCATCAAGATCCGCCTGAACTCGACGGCGGACACCGGCTTCTTCTACGTGACCAAGAAGAACGCCCGCACCAAGACCGAGAAGATGGTGCTGAAGAAGTACGATCCGGTCATCCGCAAGCACGTCGAATTCCGCGAAGGCAAGATCAAGTAGGTCTTGCGACCCTTCGTGACGTGACAGACGCCCGGCTGCGAAGCCGGGCGTTTTTCGTTTGAGGCCGTTCGCCTGGACCGTCTTGTTTTCGCCGCCGAGGAAAGGCCTAGCTGGGCCATGCGCCGAATCCCGCTTCCGTCCCTCTGGCTGGCCTTGATTCTGTTGCTGGGCCTCGGTTCGCCGCTGGCCCAGGTTCAAGCCTCCACCCCGGTCTACGGCTACGAGGTGGTGCGCACCTACCCCCACGACCCCAACGCCTTCACCGAGGGCCTCTTCCTGCGAAATGGCTTCCTGTACGAGAGCACGGGCCTGGAGGGCGCCTCGTCGATCCGCAAGATCGTGCTGGAGACCGGCAGCGTCGAGAACGAGCGCTCGATTTCCAGCCAGTACTTCGGCGAGGGGATCATCGACTGGAAGGACCGGCTGATCCAGCTGACCTGGAAGAACCAGATCGGCTTCGTCTACGGCGTCGACGACTTCGAGACGCGCGGCGAATTCAGCTACGCCGGCGAGGGCTGGGCCCTGACCCGCGACGACAAGCGCCTGATCATGAGCGACGGAACGTCGCGCCTGCGGTTCCTGGACCCCGAGACCCTGAAGGAGACCGGCGGGATCACCGTCACCGACGAGGGCCGCCCGGTGGACCAGCTGAACGAGCTGGAATGGGTCGAGGGCGAAATCTACGCCAACATCTGGCAGACCGACCGCATCGCCCGCATCGACCCGGCCACGGGCAAGGTGAGCGGCTGGATCGACCTGACGGGGCTGCTGCCCGAGGCCGACCGCGACCGCGCCGACGTGCTGAACGGCATCGCCTACGACGCCAAGGCGGACCGGTTGATCGTGACGGGAAAGCTGTGGCCGCGGATGTACGAGATCAGGGTGGTGAAGCGCTGAGCCGGGGACATGCCCTTGGGCGTGTCCCCATCGCTAGTCGCGGCGTCTGAAATTGGGCACACGCCCAAGGGCGTGTCCCCGGCCGTAGTTAGGCCGCCTTGCCCACCACGGCGTTGCGGCCGGACTTCTTGGCCTCGTACACCGCCTCGTCGGCCCGTTTCATCAGGGTCTCGGGGGTGTCGTTGGGGCCGCTGGTGGCCGAGACGCCGATCGAGATGGTCACGGTCAGCAGCTCGCTGCCCTGGGCCACGCGGAACGGCGAGCCGGAGACGTGCATGCGGATCCGCTCGGCGATGCGCAGGGCGTCGACCAGCTGGGTGTCGGGCATGATCACCGTGAACTCCTCGCCGCCGTAGCGGCAAGGCAGGTCGATGGCGCGGACGTTCGAGGCCAGGCGCAGGGCGAACTCGCGCAGCACCTCGTCGCCGACGTCGTGGCCGAAGCCGTCGTTGATCTTCTTGAAGTGGTCGATGTCGATCAGCAGGGCCGCGACCGGATCGCCGCCCAGGGCCGCGCGCTTGACCAGCGAGTCCAACTGGCCGGCCATGTAGCGACGGTTGTGCAGGCCGGTGAGCTGGTCGGTGACCGCCAGCTCCAGGCTGTGGTCGAGGTTCTGGCGCAGGTAGTCGGTGTAGCGCTTGCGCTGGATCTGGGTCTTGACCCGGGCGGCCAGCTCCTGCGGATCGATCGGCCGCGGCAGGATGTCGTTGATGCCGATCTCCAGCGCCTTGACCAGGCGCTGGCGCTCGTCGGGATCGACCATGGCCAGGATCGGCAGGTGGCGGGTGCGCTCGTCCGACCGCAGGCTGGCGGCGAAGCGCAGGCCGTCGAAGCCCTTGGCGGCGGCGTTGATGATCACCAGGTCGACCGGACCGCCGGCGCTGATCTGGGCCTTCACGGGATCGGATTCGATGACCGGGCGGTGCTCGATCGCCAGTTCGGCGGCGACGCGCTGGGCCTGGCGTTCGTTGTCGTCGACCACCAGCACCCGACCGCCCAGGCCGTCCAGGCGCGAGGCGGCGCCGGCGATCACGCCCATGCGGCGGCCCGAGGCCTCGCGCTGGCGCAGTTCGTCGATCACCAGCTTGAAGCGGGTCAGGCTGCGCACGCGGGCGAACAGCATGACGTCGTCGATGGGCTTGGTCAGAAAGTCCGAGGCGCCGGCCTCCAGCCCCTGGATGCGGTCGGCGCGGCCGTCCAGCGCCGTGACCAGCACCACCGGGATGTGGCGGGTGGTGGGATCGTCCTTGAGCTTCTTGCAGACGGTGAAGCCGTCCATGCCGGGCATCATCACGTCCAGCAGGATCACGTCAGGCAGCTCGCTCGCCGCCAGGGTCAGGGCGGTGGGGCCGTCATAGGCGACGGAGACCTGATAATACTCAGCCGAAAGCTTGGCCTCGAGCAGGCGGACATTGGCCTCGATATCGTCGACGACCAGGATGCGCGCGCTCACGGGCCTACCTCTCCAGCAACCGGCGAATGGTGTCCAGGAAGTGCGACACCGAGATGGGCTTGGAGATATAGGCCTCGCACCCGCCCTCACGGATGCGTTCCTCGTCGCCCTTCATGGCGAATGCCGTAACGGCGACGACAGGGATATGTGACAGATCGTCATCCTCCTTGAGCCACTTGGTGACTTCGAGGCCTGAGATCTCGGGCAGTTGGATATCCATCAGGATCAGGTCCGGACGGTGCTCACGGGCGATCGACAGCGCCTGCAGACCCTCGCGGGTCTGCAGGGTCTCATAGCCCTGGGCTTCGAGCAGGTCATGAAAGAGTTTCATGTTCAGCTCGTTATCCTCGACGATGAGGACCTTCTTCGTCATCCTGACCCCGACCATTCCGGTCCGTGGCGATGCGTGAGGGATTCGCGTCGCTTCTGGATTCCAGATCGCACGAATATCCTTAAGCCCGCGCTAATCGCGTTTACCTCGACCTATCGTAGATCATGGAACCCTGTTTCTCCGACCTCCAAGCCTGCACCGTGCGCCCAGATACGCCGCTGGTCATCGTCGATGTGGACGAGGTCCTCGCGCGCTTCATGCATGGCTTCGGAACGTTCATCGGACGCCACGGATTCGAGCTGCGATTCGACCGCTACGCCCTGTTCCAGAACATCTATCGCCCCGGCGAGACCGAGCACCTGGACCTGATCGCCGGGCGGGCGCTGTTCGACGACTTCTTCCGCGACGGGGCTGACGACCTGCTGCCGGCCGAGGGCGCGGCCGACGCCCTGGCCGACCTGTCGACCCGAGCCGACGTGGTGATCCTGACCAACGCCCCCGAGCACGGCCGCCAGTCGCGCGCCCGCTGGCTGAAGACCCATGGCTTCGACTATCCGCTGGTGATCAACAGCGGCCCCAAGGGTCCGTCGGCGGCCGACCTTTCCCAACGCACGGCCTCGCCGTCGGTGTTCATCGACGACCTGCTGCCGCAGCTGGAATCGGTGGCCGAAAGCGCACCGTGGGTGAACCGCTTCCAGATGGTGGCCGACGAACGCCTGCGCCCCCTCGCGCCGGGCGATCCCGAGCGGCATCCCAGGTTCGACCTGTGGCCGGACCTGAAGACGGCCATCGAGCGCAAGCTGTTCCCATGAAGGCCCTCCTCTAATGAAGGCCCTCTGCCGCGACTGCCTGGCGACGGGCGAGGCCAAGGTCTCGCGCTGTCCGGCCTGCGGTTCGCCACGCGTGATCTTCCACGAGGAACTGGGCCAGCTGAGCATGGCCCACATGGACTGCGACGCCTTCTACGCCTCGGTCGAGAAGCGCGACGACCCGACCCTGCGCGACAAGCCGGTGATCGTGGGCGGCGGCAAGCGAGGGGTGGTGACGACGGCCTGCTACATCGCCCGCATGAGCGGGCCGCGCTCGGCCATGCCGATGTACAAGGCGCTGAAGCTGTGCCCCGAGGCCGTGGTCATCAAGCCCAACTTCGCCAAGTACAAGCACGAGAGCCGGCGGATCATGGCCAAGCTGGAGGCCCTGACGCCCCTGGTGCAGCCGCTGTCGCTGGACGAGGCCTGGATCGACCTGTCGGGCACCGAGCGCCTGCACGGCGCCCCGCCGGCGGTGATGCTGGCCCGCGTGCAGAAGGAGATCGAGGCCGAGGTCCAGATCACCGTCTCGATCGGCCTGGCGCCCAACAAGTTCCTGGCCAAGATCGCCTCCGAGCTGGACAAGCCGCGCGGCTTCTCGGTAATCGGGGCGACGGGGATCGCCGAGTTCCTGGCCCCCAGGCCGGTGTCGATCCTGCCCGGCGTCGGCCCGGCCACCGTCACGGCCCTGGCCTCGGAGGGCCTGCGCACGGTCGGCGACATCGCCAACGCCGACCTCAAATGGCTGGTCAAGGTGCTGGGCTCGAGCGGCCTGCGGCTGCACCACCTGGCCCATGGCCGCGACACCCGGCTGGTCGATCCTGACCAGGAGCGCAAGACGATCAGCGCCGAGACCACGTTCAACGACGACCTCTACAAGCGCGAGGAGCTCGAGGACGAGCTGTGGCCGCTGTGCGAGAAGGTCGCCCGCCAGGCCCGGGCCGGCGGTGTGGCGGGCCGGGTGGCGACGCTGAAGCTGCGCACGCCCGACTTCAAGATCCATACCCGCCGCCGCACCCTGCCCGTCCCGATCCAGACCGCCCGCACCCTGTTCCAGGTGGCGCGCGAACTGCTGGCGGCCGAGCCCGGCGGTCTGCACTACCGCCTGATCGGCGCGGGGCTGACCGACTTCGTCCCCGCCGAGGGCGCGGCCGACGACTTCTTCGCCGGCGACGAGCGCAAGGCGCTGAAGAGCGAGACGGTGATCGACGGGCTGCGGGGGAAGTATGGGGCGGGAGCGGTGATGACCGGGCGGGCGCTGAAGGGGAAGTAGCTCACCCACTTGCCCCCACCTGACCGCTTCGCGGTCTGTCCGCCCCCATAGGGGGCGGAGGACGAAAGCGCGGCGCCTCTTCCCCCTGTGGGGGAAGACGATCGCGAAGCGATCCGTAGGGGGCAAGTGCTCGCCCCCACTAGCCCCTACATCAGCGAACCCTTGCCGCTGGTCACTTCGGTGTATCGGTGCACCCTCACCGCCTGCACCAGCCCGAAGCCGATCATGACCGTCAGCATGACGGTGCCGCCGTACGACAGCATCGGCATGGGCACGCCCACCACCGGGGCCATGCCCATGACCATCGCGCCGTTGATCAGCACGTAGAGGGCGAAGGTGGCGGTGACGCCGGCCGCCGACAGGCGTCCGAAGTGGCTGTGGCTGATCGAGGCGATGCGCAGGGCCATGAAGATCGCCACGCCGTACAGGAACAGCACGCTGAAGCAGCCGATGAAGCCGAACTCCTCGGCCAGGGTGGCGAAGATGAAGTCGGTCTGCTTTTCCGGCAGGAAGTTCAGCTGGCTCTGCGAGCCCAGGCCGAAGCCCTTGCCCATCAGCCCGCCCGATCCCAGGGCGATCTTGGACTGCATGATGTGGTAGCCGTTGCCCGACGGATCGCTCTCCGGGTTCATGAAGGTCATGATCCGGTTTCGCTGGTACTCGTGCAGCACCAGGAAGATGAACGGCGGCAAGGCCGCCAGGCCGGCCACGATCCCGCCGATGATCAGCCGCAGCGACAGGCCGGCCAGCACCATGATCGACAGGCCCGGCAGGGCGATCAGCACGGCCGTGCCCAGGTCGGGCTGGTGGGCGACCAGCAGGGTCGGCGCCCCGATCAGGGCCAGCGGGACCAACAACTTCCAGGACAGACGGGCGCTGTCGGCCGACAGGCCGTGATAGTAGCGGGCCAGGGCCAGGACGACGCCGATCTTCATGATCTCGGACGGCTGGAAGCGCAGCGGGCCGATGGCCAGCCAGCGCTGGGCGCCCAGCGACACGTCGCCGACCGCCTCCACCGCCACCAGCAGCAGCAGGGCCACGCCATAGACGGGATAGGCCATGGTGAACCAGACCCGCAGGTCAATCATCGCCAGGGCGATCATCATCACGAAATAGATGCCGAAGCGCAGCAGGTGCTTGTCGGCCCACGGCTCCCACGAGGCGCCGGCGATCGAGAACAGCATCAGGGCGCCGGTGCCGGCGATCAGGCACAGGACCAGACACAGGGTCCAGTCGATCTCCATGAACTTGATGATCGGCCGGTCGCGTTCGCCGGGCCGGCTGAGGCCGCCGCTGAGGGTCATCGGGGAGCTCCAGGAGCGGGAGACGCGGGAACAATGGGAGTCGTGGCGGCGGGAGCCGGGGGCGGCGCGCCCACGGTCGGGTCTTCGGGCGCGGCGCCCTCGACCGAACCGTCAGGCGTGGTCTCGACCGGCTCTTCGGGCAACGGCATGGGCCGTTCGATGCGGGCGCGGACCTCGGGGTCCTTCAGCAGCGCCACGCGCATCACCTCGCGGGCCCGCGGGGCGCCGGCGGTGGCGCCGCCCAGGCCCCCGTGCTCGATGATGACCGCCACGGCGTAGCGCGGATCGTCATAGGGCGCGAAGGCCACGAACAGGTTGTGGTCCTTCAGCCGCCAGGCGACGCTGTCGCTCTTGCGGTTGGCGACCTTGTCGTAGCTGCGCACCTGGGCCGTGCCCGTCTTGCCGGCCATCTTGACGTCGCCCAGGCCCAGCTGGCTCTGGCGGTAGGCGGTGCCGCGCACGTCGTTGGCCACGGCCTCCATGCCGCCGCGCACATAGGTCAGGTGTTCTTGGGTGAACGGCAGGTCCGGCACGGCGGCGCCGCTGGGCTGCTCGACGCCGCCGACCGACTTGATCAGGCGCGGATTGAGCGCCTTCTTGCTGTTGGCCAGGCGGGCGGTCATCACCGCCAGCTGCAGGGCGTTGACGCTCAGGGCCCCCTGCCCGATCCCGTAGCTGGGGGTCTCGCCCGGAAACCAGATCTGGTTGGCGGGATTCTTCTTGAAGGCCCGCTTCTTCCACGCCCGATCGGGCACCAAGCCCTTCTTCTGGCCGGGAATGCCGATGTCGAAGGTCTCGCCAAAGCCCATCGCCCGGGCGGCGGTGGCGATCGCGTCGGGGCCGATCTTCAGCGACGTCTGGTAGAAGTAGATGTCGCACGAGTTCTTGATGGCCTCGTGCAGGTTCTGCGAGCCGTGGCCGCGCTTTTCCCAGCACCGCCAGGTCCGCCCGCCGTAGTACCAGCTGCCGCCGCAGTTCACGCGGACCTCGGGATCGATCCCGGCGGTCAGGGCCGCCAGGCCGACGGTGGGCTTGAAGGTCGAGCCGGGCGGGAAATTGCCGCTCAGCGCCTTGTCCAGCAGCGGCTTGCGCTCGTACTCGGCCAGCGCCTTGTACTCCGGACCCGACAGTCCCTTCACGAAGCGGTTGGCGTCGAAGCTGGGGGCCGAGACCATGGCCAGCAGGTCGCCGTTGCGGATGTCCATCACGACGATGGCGCCGCTTTCGTCGCCCATCACTTCCAGGGCGCGGTTCTGGATGTCGGCGTCGAGGGTCAGCCGCACTTCCTTGCCCGGAGTCGGCGGGATGTCGCCCTCGGGGTCCAGGCGCACGGTGCGCCCCTGGGCGTCGACCTCGGCCTTGGTGGCGCCGGGACGGCCGCGCAGCTCGCGGTCCAGGGCCTTTTCCACCCCCTGCTTGCCGATCCGGAAGCCCGGATGGTGCAGCAGGTCCTGGTCGGGCTCGTCCTTGGCCTTCTCCAGGTCGCGGTCGGAAACCTTGGCGACATAGCCGATCACATGGGCGAAGGCGCCGCCGAACGGATAGACCCGCACCTCGCCCATGTCGGCGGTCACGCCGGGCAGTTCGGGCGCGCGGATGTTGACCCGGGAGAACTCCTCCCAGGTCATGTCCTCCATCACCGCCACCGGCGCCTTGCGGGGCGCGCGGGCGATGTCCTTGATCAACCGGGCGCGGCGCGTGCCGTCGATCGGCACCAGCAGGGCCAGGTCGTCGAGGGCGGCCTCTACGTCGAAGTCCTTGGATTCCTTGGTGATCATCAGCCGGAAGTTCGGCCGGTTGGAGGCCAGGGCCACGCCGTTGCGGTCCAGGATCAGGCCGCGCGGCGGCGGCGTCAGGCGGTAGTTGAACTGGTTGCCGGCCGACAGCTTCTGATAGCGCCGGGCCTCGACCAGTTGCAGCTGGGCCAGGCGTCCGCCCAGGGCCAGCAGGCCGCCGCCGGCCAGGCCGCCCATCAGGAACGCGCGGCGGTGGAACACCCCCTGCCGCTCGTTGACCTCGAAGAAGAAGATTGACGGTTCGCTCATGGCGTCACCGGAACCGAACGTCCGCGTCCTCGAACCGGTCGATCAGCCGGTGGGCGAACGGGAACAACAGGGCCGTGACCAGGAACTGCCAGAAGACGGCCAGCAGGCTGGGCATGGCGAGGCTGTCCAGCATGCTGAACAGGAAGCCGGCGGCCATGGCCACGGCGCTGACCCCGGCGAACCAGGCCCACATCATCGGCCGGCTCTGGCCGGTCATCATGTTGCGGCCGGCCAAGGCGGTGGCGTAGGCGACCAGCAGCGACAGGCCCCACAGGCCGGTCGGTCCGCCCCAGAACATGTCCAGGAACAGGCCCAGCAGCAGCAGGGCGAAGGGGGCCAGGATCGACGGCCGGATCAGGGCCCAGGCGAAGGCCGGGACCATGGCGAACACCGGCTCGGGCAGCTGCAGGCCGTAGATGCGGATCGGCGCGGCGAAGGCGATGGTCGCCAGCACGCAGAACAGCGCGGGCACGCCCAGCCAGCGGCCGGGATGCAGAGGCCGCGCGCCGCCCATCCTAGATCCCCCCGCCGGTCGGCTGACCGGCCGTCGGCGCGGAGGCCGCGGGCTTGGACGGCGTCGGCGCCGCGGGATTGGGGGCCGGCGTCGTCGTCGGCGGCTTGGCGGCGGGCGGCGTCGCGGCCCCCGTCTGGGCCGGCGGCTTGGGCGCGGTGGCGACCGGGCCCAGGATCGAGACGTCGGGATCCTCGGTGGTGACCGGCGGCAGGCTGCGGGTCAGCAGCGCCTTCTGGTCGGCCAGCTGCGAGAAGTCCTTGAACAGCAGGATGCGGACATAGTCGATGGCGGTGTCGTCGGCGAACAGCACCACGCGCCAGCGGCCGTCCAGGCCCTTGACCGCCGCGCCCACCGGCAGGCCGCGCGGCACCACGCCGCCGTCGCCCGAGGTGACGACCCGGTCGCCCTCCTTGATCGGATCGACGCCGCGCAGGTATTCGAGCTTCGGATTGGGGCCGCCGTCGCCGGTCAGGATGGCGCGGGCGTTGGTGCGATCGATCATCACCGGCGTGCGCGAGGCGATGTCGGTCAGCAGCAGCACCCGGCTGGCCCCATGGGCGACGCCGACCACGCGACCGACCAGGCCGCGCTCATTCATCACCGGGTTGCCGACCACCACGCCCTTTTCCGCGCCGGCGTCGGCCAGGCGGGTGTTGGCGAAGGGGCCGCGGGTGTCGCTGACGACGCGGGCTGCGACCATCGGGATCGGCGGATCGGTGCGCAGGCCCAGCAGCGTGCGGTAGCTTTGGTTCTTGTCCACCTCGGCCAGGTACTGGTCGCGATAGCCGCGCATCTCCTTCAGCTCGGCCTTCAGTCGGCGGTTCTCGGACGCGGTGAAGAAGTAGCTGCTGATGAAGTCGACGCCCAGGCCGGTCCACCGCCCCGGGGCGGCGATCACGCCGCTGACCGGCTTGGACACCGTGTCGACCGTCTGGCGGGTGACGCCGTAGGCCTGCTGCTGAAGGGTCTCGCGACGATCGGCCAGCAGGAACGCCACCGCGATCACGATCGCGACGATCAACGCCACGGCCGCGGTCCAGGTAAGCGGCACTTTCAGGTCGCCGAGCGGACCTTCGCGAAAGGGCACGTACTAGTTCTCCCGACGCCCCCCGCGGCGTCCTAGCGGATTGTGGCGCCTAGGCGAGAGTCGATTCAAGGACGCCCTTCATCCACTTGGGATGCTCGAGCACCTTGCCGCAGCCCAGGGCCACGCACGACAGCGGATCGTCGGCCACGGTGACCGGCAGGCCGGTGTGGTCGCGGATCTCGGCGTCCAGACCGCGCAGCAGCGCGCCGCCGCCGGTCAGCATGATGCCCTTGTCGGCGATGTCCGACGCCAGTTCCGGCGGGGTGGCTTCCAGGGCCACCTTCACGGCTTCGACGATCTGCCCGACCGGTTCGGCCAGGGCGTCGGCGGCTTGCTTTTCCGAGATACGGACTTCGCGCGGCACGCCCTGCATCAGGTCGCGGCCCTTGACGTCGATCGACAGGCCTTCGCCGTCGGCCGGAGCGCGGGCCGTGCCGATTTCCTTCTTGATGCGCTCGGCGGTGGTTTCGCCGATCAGCAGGTTATGGTGGCGACGCATGTAGCTGATGATCGCCTCGTCCATCTTGTCGCCGCCGACGCGGACCGAGCGCGAATAGACGATGCCCGACAGCGACAGCACGGCCACCTCGGTGGTGCCGCCGCCGATGTCGACGACCATCGAACCGGTCGGCTCGTGGATCGGCAGGCCGGCGCCGATCGCGGCGGCCATCGGCTCGTCGATCAGGCCCACGCGGCGGGCCGAGGCGTTCAGGCAGCTGTCGTTGATGGCGCGGCGTTCCACGGCGGTGGCGCCCGACGGCACGCAGACGATGACCTTGGGGTTCACGAAGCCCTTGCGGTTGTGAACCTTGCGGATGAAATACTTGATCATCTCTTCGGCGACTTCGAAGTCGGCGATGACCCCGTCCCGCATCGGGCGGATGGCTTCCATGTGGCCCGGCGTGCGGCCCAGCATCTGCTTGGCTTCGATCCCCACCGCGTGGACGATCTTGCGGCCGCCGACATTGCGCAGCGCGACCACCGACGGCTCGTTCAAGACGATGCCCTTGCCCTTCATGTAGATGAGGGTGTTGGCGGTGCCCAGGTCGATGGCGATGTCGTTGGAGATGACGCCGAAGAGGGAAGAAAACATTGAAAGCCCTGACTGAGGGGATAAGGGGCGAGGCGGCTGGGTCGTTCGAAAAAGAAGATGGCGGGTATGCGAAACGGAGCCATTTGCGCCGCCGAAGCGGCGAAGGCGAAGGGTAAAGATGGCTCCTACTTCAATTCCAAAGGAGGACAACATGATTCCCGCGAAATGCGGGGTTATGTCCCATTAGACGAGCGCCTGCCGCACGACGGGAGCGCTGGCCCCTGCCGCGCCGTCGTCTGACTGCCACAAAGCTGCCGACGAAGCCCGTTTGCCCTGCGAAAGCGTTGATTTCAAGGTCTATTACAGACCCCGGATCACCTGTTTTCGCAGAACGGCGGCGCGGGGGGTTTCATCTTAGAAACATGGCGTTTTCTAGCCGAGCGCCGCCATGGCGACTCCGGCCGCCGCGATCAGGCCGAAGATCACTTGCACGGGGGTCAAGCGTTCCGCGAACAGACGGCGTCCGACCAGGGCGGCGATCGGCGCCTCGACCACCCCCACCGCCCTCACCTGCCCGGCCGGAGCCAGGGCCAGGGCGATGAACCAGCCGGCCGAGGCCGCCGCCCCCCAGAACCCCGCCCCCAGCGACGGCCGCCAGGCCCGCGCCACGGCGACCAGGGCGGCGCGGTCGGTGATCGCCAGGAACAGGCCCAGGGCCAGGGTCTGGGCGATCTGGACGGTCATCAGGGTGACCACCGCGGCGAAGATCGGATGGGCCGGCTCCAGGGCGTGGCCGGCTTGCCGGAAAGCGTTCAGGCAGAAGCCGAACGCCAGGCCCGACAGCAGGGCGTAGACCGCGCCGCTGACCGGCTGCTGGCCCGAAGCCCCCGTGCGCGGCCAAGTGACCACCAGCAGCGCCACGCTGGTCACGGCCACGCCCGCCCAGCCGACCGCGCTCAACCGCTCGCCATACACCAGCAGGCCCAGCAGGGCGGCCAGGGGGATCGAACTCTGCTGGACCGCGGTGGCCACCGCGAAGCCCGCGCGGCGCATGGCCACCAGGAGAGCGGCCGTGGCGGCGATCTGGCTGGCCCCGCCCAGCAGAGCCGCCGCCCAGAAGGCCGGGGTCGCGTGCGGTTGCTCGCCCCGCGTCAGGGCCAGGGCGACGCCGACGAACACCGCGGTGAACGGCAGGCCGAACAGGAACCGCACCAGGGTCGCGCCCCAGGGACCGGCTCCGCCGCCCTTGCCGTCCATGATCGACCGCTGGGCGGCGTTGCGGGCGACCTGGGCGAACGAGGCGGCGATGGTGATGGGAATCCAGATCATGACTGTACTCGTAGCGACGAACAGGCCCGCGCCCAATCAGGGTCGCTCGCCAGGTCGGTATGGGGATTGGGGACGCGTCATCGGAACGTCGACGCGCGCCAGGGGCGCGGCGTCTCGTTCAGCGCGAGGATGAGCGGTGTGCGCGGGCGCCTAGTCTCGTTCGAAGGCGAAGGCCCGACCAAGCGACTGATCGACTCTCAGCACGAAGCCCTGCTTGAAGAACGACTCGATGATCCGCGTGATGGCCGCATCGCCGACGATGTGCGGATGCATCTCGCCGCAGACCACCCGAACGAAGGTCGGCAGCGGGTCGGCGAAGATCTCCACCTCGCCGCCCTCGATGTCGAACACCACGACCGACGGCTTGATGTCCCGAAGGAGCCGGTCGAAGGCGAGGGTCTCGACGACCGTGGCCTGCGCGCCCAGGCCGCGATCCAGCGTCGACGAAGAATGGAAATTGTTGGCGAAGAAGAACTCGGCGGAGCCGTCCCTCGCGCCGACCGCGCCCTGGAGCACCTTGAGCTTGAGGCCGTTCTGAGCGGCGACGGCTTCTATCGACGGCAGCAGGCGCGGATTGGCCTCGACCGTCGTCAATTGCTCGGGCGAGTTCAGCCGCTTGGCGATGAACGTTGAGACGACGCCCAGGCCGGCGCCGAGTTCCAGAACCACGTCCTCCGGCTTGATCAGCTTCGCCAGCGCCTGCAGCTCGTGCCCCTCGTACGCGCCACGATACATCGAGCGCCGCACGGACTCGAATTCGGGCGTCGCGGCCAGCGGAATGGTCAGGCCCCGGTATTCGAAGACTTTCGGGTGCCGGATTCGAGCCGTCGTGTAGTGAACCAGATTGGCGAAGAGTGTTCTGATCACAGCCGATCTCCTCGTTCAAGATTTGATAACATCGGAATGTGACGCGGGGAAGTTGTCTTACAGTCAAGCTTCGTCGATTGCGTGTAGCTTGACCGTAGTTCGGCGTCGTGGGTTCGAGACCCAGCCGTCGAAGAACTTCCGCGGAGCGTCGTGAGATCCGCTACCTCCAGGCCGTTGATGGACGGGATCTTCCGTCCTCCCGGATAGCGGAACGCTTATGCGGCCCTTATGCGGCGAACCCGTTTCCGAATGGAGGCTTTAGGCCCGTCTGCCGCATACCCTGGCGGTCGGCCCGTCCGGTGACAGGCTCGACAAGTCAGAGGTTTCGACCATGTCGTCCCATCCATTCCGTCAGGCCGCGCAGTTCCTGCTCGGCGTTCCGACCGACGGGATCCAACACACGCTAGGGCGCATGCTCGCCCTCGCCGAAGCCACCCCGCTGTGTTTCGTGGCGGTGACCGGACCCGAGGCGGGCGAGGCGATGAGCGTGCTGTGGCGCAAGGGCTACGACCGCGTGGAAGCCGCCCGCCGGGCCACCTGCCGCGCGGCCGACGAGCAGAGCGACCTGCTGCTGATCGTGGGCTGCTCGACGGTGACCGACGCGCGCGCCGCCGCGGCCTCGACCATGACCATGCTCCGCCCGGGCGGGGCGCTGGTCATCGACGCCGGCGCGTTCCTGGATCAGGAACCGCGCCGGGCGCTGTGCGAGGATCTGCGGGCGATGGGCCTGGAGGTCGAACCCCAGGCCTGCCTGTCGGCGGAGCTGCTGGCGACGCGGCCGTTCAGCAAACGGTCAGCGGCCTAGAAGCCGCTGGCGATCGCCGTGTCCGGCCGGCTCTTTTCCTTGCGCGCCATGAGGTTGTTCAGGGCGTTCACATAGGCCTTGGCCGAGGCGGTCAGGGTGTCGGTGTCGGCGGCCTGGCCGGTGGCGATGCGGCCGTCTTCTTCGAGGCGGACCGAGACCTGGGCCTGGGCGTCGGTGCCTTCGGTCACCGCGTGCACCTGGAACAGGCGCAGGGCGGCGTTGTGCGGCACGATCTGCTGGATGGCGTTGAACACGGCGTCCACCGGACCGTCGCCCGAGGCTTCCGAGGTCTTCACTTCGCCGTCGACTTCCAGCGTCAGCTCGGCCGACTGGCCGTCAGTGCCGGCCACCACGCGCAGGCGCTGGACGCGGATGCGTTCGGAGCCGCGCGCCAGGGCGTCGTCGACCAGGGCGATGATGTCGTCGTCGTAGACGTGCTTCTTTCGGTCGGCCAGGTCCTTGAAGCGGCCGAAGGCCTCCTTCAGGGCGTTCTGGCCCAGCTCGTAGCCCAGGTCCTTCAGCTTGGCGCGGAAGGCGTGGCTGCCCGAGTGCTTGCCCATGACCAGGCTGGACGGCGCCTGGCCGACCGATTCCGGGGTCATGATCTCGTAGGTCTCGCGGTTCTTCAGCATCCCGTCCTGGTGGATGCCGCTTTCATGCGCGAAGGCGTTCTTGCCGACGATGGCCTTGTTGTATTGCACCGGAAAACCGGTGATGGCCGAGACGTAGCGGCTGGCGCGGGTGATGTGGGTGGTGTCGATCCTGGTCTCGAAGGGCAGCTTGTCGCCGCGCACCTTCAGGGCCATCACGATCTCTTCCAGCGCCGCGTTGCCGGCGCGCTCGCCCAGGCCGTTGATCGCGCACTCGATCTGGCGCGCCCCGCCCTGCACGCCGGCCAGGCTGTTGGCCACGGCCAGGCCCAGGTCGTTGTGGCAGTGGGTCGAGAAGATCACCTTGTCGGCGCCGTCGACGTTCTTGGTCATCCAATCAAACAGGTCGGCGTACTCGGACGGATAGGTGTAGCCCACCGTGTCGGGCAGGTTGATCGTCGTGGCCCCGGCCTTGATGGCCGTCTCGATGGCGCGGCGCAGGAACTGGCGGTCGCTGCGGGTGGCGTCCTCGGCCGACCATTCGATGTCGTCGCGCAGGTTGCGGGCGTGGGTCACCGAGCGGGCGATCACGTCGATCACCGCGTCGGGCTCCATCTGCAGCTTGTGCTTCATGTGCAGGTCGCTGGTGGCGATCACCACGTGGATGCGGCCGCGCTGCGTGCCCGTCAGGGCTTCGGCGCAACGGTCGATGTCGACCTGGTGGGCGCGGCACAGGCCGGCGATGGTGCTGTTCTTGACGATCTTGGCGATCTCGCGGACCGCCTCGAAGTCGCCGTTCGAGGCAATCGGGAAGCCGGCCTCGATGACGTCGACCCCCATCTCCTCGAGGATCTTGGCCAGTTCCAGCTTCTCGTCATGCGACATCGAGGCGCCGGGCGATTGCTCGCCGTCGCGCATGGTGGTGTCGAAAATGACGACGTTGTCGCGCTTGTCGAAAGCGGCGGGAGATACGGGGGCGGTCATGGAGCTACTCGTCGGAAAGTGTCTGCGTGGGGGCGGCGGCGGGTTCAGTCATCCCCTGCGCGCCCGGCCACGACGAAGCGCGGCCCCTAGAGCGCCCAGGGGGTGGTAAGCCGAAGCAGAAGCAGTTGGCGCGCGACGTTCATGGTTGCTTTCTACACAGCAGCCCAAAAACCGGCAAGCATTTTGCTTTAATCGAGCAATTCGCCGCACTCGGAGCAATTTTCGACCTCGGCGTGCAGAAATCGAGGTCGACCGTGTCGCGAGATCATGGGCTTGGCGCGTCAAACGTCCCGGAGACGACGCCGATCGGGCGCGAAACCGCCTCCTCCCAGCCCGCCTCTCCTAGTCCGCGGCGGCTTCGCGCTTCTTCAGCCAGGCGCGGGCGACCAGGCCGGCGACGATCCAGACCACCACCGCGACGACCAGCATGACGATGTGCCGTTGGCCGCCGCCCTTCAGCGCCTGGACGATGGAATTGCCGGCGAAGGCGGTCAGGGCGATCTTCGGGATGATGCCGATGGCGGTGCCGGCCGCGAAGTCGCGCAGCTTCATCGGCGTGACGCCCGCCGCCATGTTGACGACGATGAACGGCGCGGAGGGCACCAGCCGGACGATCAGGCTGGCCAGGAAGCCGTTCTTGCCGATCAGCTTCATGAACTTGGCCACGCCGTCGCCGGCCAGGTCCTGCAAAAGCCGGCCGCCGAACGTCCGCCCCAGCCAGAACCCCACCAGGGACGACACCAGGGTGCCGATCCAGCTGTAGGCGAAGCCGGTCCAAGGGCCGAAGGCGACCACCGCCGCGGCGATCAGCACGAATTGCGGGACGCCGATGAAGGCCAGGGCCGCGAAGGCCCCGACCGCGACCGGCAGGGCCCAGGGTCCGTGCGCCGCGCTGAGCCACTGCTCGACCGTGACCTCGCCGTTCAGGCCCAGCAGCTGGGCCCCAAACAGGAAGACCACGCCCACCCCGCCGAACAGCACGAACGACACCGCGACCGTGCGCCAGGCCCGGGCGTCCATGTTGGTGAAGAAGTCGATCAGGCGACGAAGCATCCGTCTGCCTCGCCCATGCCCCAAGCGCGGTCAAGGGGGCGCGGTGAGCACGGCGCGAATGCAAATCACGCGTCGGCCGCTCATTTTGTCGTCACGCTTCCCGTGGCGCGGGCCGCGCCATGGTTAAGTTTCTCCCAACACGACATTCCCGTTGCGAAGCTGTCGTAAGGCGCGGCTAAGTTATCCACAGGACCCTGCCCTGGCGGAAAGCGCTTTGGACGGGGCGCGTAGGGAGCGTCGGACGTGAAGACCCTGGCTTTGATCTCCCGCAAGGGCGGGGCCGGTAAGACGACCCTGGCGATCAACCTGACCCTCACCGCCCATCTGGCGGGATGGAAGACCCTGCTGGCCGACATCGACCCGCAGCGCTCGGCCTCGGACGCCTTGCGGGCGCGCGGCGAGCCCGGTCCCAGCCTGGCCGAGATCAACGCCGGCAAGCTGTTCCAGACCCGCTCGCAGGCCGTGCACGACGCCTATGACGTGATGCTGATCGACACGCCCGCCGCGCCGGACGCCGACGTGGCCGTGGCGGTCAATTCCGCCGACCTGTGCGTGCTGGTCTGCCGCCCGACCTTCCTGGACATCGCCTCGGTGGCGCGTTCGGCCGAGATGGTCCGGCGGCTGGGCAAGGCGGGGCTGATCGTCCTGAACCAGGCGCCGTCCAAGCGCGGCGGGCTGGAGCCGGCCAGCGTGCAGCAGGCCATCGAGGCGCTGCGCTTCTGCGGCCTGCCCATCGCTCCGGTGGGCCTGCGCTCGCGCGCCATCTACCAGCAGTCCATCGCCCGGGGCCGATCGGTCGGCGAATGGGACGCCGAAGCGCCGGCCGCCCAGGAGATCGAGCGCCTCTGGAGCCACGTCGCCGCCCTGCTGGCCCTGGACGGCCAAGGACGCGACGCCCGCGCCGTCTGAGCAATCCAACCGGACCGCGTTTCCCTGGCGGGCCAACGGGTTGCGACGAATTTTCGCTCGGGCGTCAAATAATCCACAGGTTGAAGTTCTGTTCATACCTTCGCCATAACAGTTACGCACCTTGGGGAACCTTGCGGCCGGGGAAACCGGTCGGACGGTTTGGGCAAAGAGTGCAAGTCGTGAAGACAATTACTGTGCTTTCCCGAAAGGGCGGATCGGGCAAGACGACCCTCGCCGTGAACCTGGCGCTGATGGCCTTCCTGCAAGGCCACAAGGTGCTTCTGGCCGACATGGACCCGCAGCGGTCCGCATGGGACGCCCTGCGATCGCGCAGCGAACCTGGCCCCGCCCTCGCCGACATCACCGCCGGCAAGCTTTTCCTGACCAAATCCAATGCGATGCGGGAAGGCTTCGACTACCTTTTCATCGACACCCCCGCCGCGCCCGAGGCCGACGTCGCCCAGGCGGTGAACATCGCCGACTTCTGCCTGGTGGCGGGCCGGCCCTCGTTCCTGGACCTGGCCCCCATCGTGCGCTCGGCCGAAGCGGTCCGGCGCCTGGGCAAGAGCGGCCTGGTCGTGCTGAACCAGGCCCACACCAACAAGCCGGAAGTCGCCCCGGTGGCCTTCCCCGAGATCATGGAGGCCCTGCGGTTCTGCGGCCTGCCGCTGGCCCCGCACGGCCTGCGCTCGCGCGAAGCCTTCCAGAAGGCGATGGCCCAAGGCCGCTGCGTCGCCGAACACGAGCCGGGCAGCCCGGCCGCTCGCGACCTGGAACGCCTGTGGGCGCATGTCGAGGCGCAGTTGGGCGGGGTGAGCGAAACGCCCATGAAGGCCGTCCTCACCGCCTGATCCGGCTTTCGCCGAAGGGCGACGCTCTCTAGGTTCGCCGCATCACGGCGGAGCCTTTTGCATGAAACTTCTCGGCGTCTCCGGCAGCCTGCGGGCCGCCTCGTTCAACACCGCCCTGCTGCGCGCCGCCCAGGAGTGCGCGCCCGACGGCGTGACGATCGAGATCTTTCGCCTGCACGACCTGCCGCTGTTCAACCAGGATGTCGAGGACCAGGGCGACCCCGCGCCGGTCAAGGCCTGGAAGGACGCCGTGCGCGACGCCGACGCCCTGCTGCTGGCCTGCCCCGAATACAACGGCGGGGTCACCGGCGTGTTGAAGAACGCCATCGACTGGGCCTCGCGCGGCTCGCCCTCGGCCCTGTCGGGCAAGACCGCCTGCATCGTCGGCGCCTCGCCGGGCGTCACCGGCACGGTCCGCGCCCAGGACGGCCTGCGCCAGTCGCTGCGCAAGGTCTCGGCCGAATACTGGCCGCTCAGCGAGATGCTGGTCGGCCAGGCCCACACCAAGATCGAGAACGGCCAGGTGATCGACGAGAAGACCCTGGCCTATCTGGGCAAGCACCTCACCGCGTTCATCCAGCACATGCGCGAGGCCGCCTAGGACCGATTGGCGGCCTTGAACAGGACGATGACGATCGCCACCAAGACGACCCCGGCCGCGGCGAGCCCGCAGGCAATCAGACGGTATGTCGGGTAATCGGGGATCTCGGCCTGATTCTGGGACATGAAGAGAAAGCTCGCGATCCCGACCGTGACCAGCATCATGGCGAACTGAAGCGCCCAGGCGAACGGGCCGCTGCGGATCGCCGGCTGGGTCTTGGCCGCTTCAAGGTTCGGCGCGGCGACATGCTTTGAAAAGTAGCGGACCGCGATTGTCGTCGCCACGCCGGCGACGATAATCGCGACGATCGCCAGCCATGGATTGCGGATGGCGTGCGCGTAGACGCCCGCCGCCAGACAAGCCGCCAGGCCGAGGATCGCGAACAGATATCTAAGCCGCTGCATGATCCTGTTTTCGCATGAACGGCGCGACTGTCGAGCTTCCCGACCCTACTTCATCGTCGCCGGGTCGTAGTTGGGGCCGAAGTCCAGCACGAACAGCGGACCCAGAACGACCGTCTGCTTGGCGCTTCCCAGGTGCAGGGCGACGCCCGCTCCGCCCTTGTCGGCGTCCATGCTGGCGCGGCCGCTGACCGTGTAGATCTGCCAGTCGCCGCTGGTCACGGCGACCTTGCCCTCGACGATGCCGCCCCAGGGCTCGGCCGCCTGCTGGACGCGAACAGAGGTGATGTTGGCCGTCGCCGGCCCGCCGTCGACCGGCTCGGCCTTGGCCCAGAAGGCGATGGTGATGACGTCGCCCTTGGTGATCTTGCCGCCCACCGCCTGGCCGGCGCTGCTGTCCCAGGGCTTGTCCGGCGTCGGCCCGGTGACCTGGACGCGGACGCCGCCCCCGCCGATCACGCCCTTGTCCTTGACCGGCGCGTTGGTCTGGCCCGGCCCGTAGACGTTCCAGGCCGTGGACGGCTTGTTGATGGCGTATTTCATGATGCCTTGGGCCGCCGGTTCGGCGGCGTGGACCGTAAGCGGCGCGGCGAGGCCAAGCGCGGCCACGGCGGCCAGGATCGCGATCTTCGTCATGTTTCCCCCTTCAAGAGACGTCGTTGCGTCAATCGTCCGCCGTCGGCGGCCGGTATGGTCGTTTCCTCCTGGACCGCCCGCCATGCGGCGCGGCCTCGTGCTTATGATGATAGCGGTACCGCGCGCTGCGAATTGGCGCAAGAACCGCGCGCCAAGCGGCCTTTGTTGCGTTGCACCGCGGCAAGCGCGGGCGTAAAGACCGCCGCAATCCTGAAACGGACTTCCGAGTCCACGTCCTCCCAGGGGAGCCCTGAACCATGTCGCTCGAGTCCGCCGCCCTGCGGCGCATCGCCCCGTCCGCCACCATCGCCATCAGCGCCAAGGCCCGCGCCCTGAAAGCGACCGGCCGGGACGTGATCGCCCTTTCCGCCGGCGAACCGGACTTCGACACCCCCGACAACATCAAGGACGCCGCGATCGCCGCGATCAAGGCGGGCAAGACCAAGTACACCGACCCCGACGGCATGCCCGAGCTGAAGGCCGCGATCTGCGCCAAGTTCAAGCGTGAGAACGGCCTGGAGTACAAGCCGAGCCAGGTGCACGTCGCCCCGGGCGGCAAGCCGGTGATCTACAACGCCCTGGTCGCCACCCTGAACCCGGGCGACGAAGTCATCATCCCCGCCCCGTACTGGGTGTCGTATCCCGACATGACCCTGCTGGCCGGCGGCACGCCCGTGTCGGTCGAGACCACCGCCGAGAGCGGCTTCAAGATCACGCCGCAAGCCCTGGAAGCGGCGATCACGCCCAAGTCCAAGTGGCTGATCATCAACAGCCCGTCCAACCCGTCGGGGGGCGCCTATACGCGCGCCGAGCTGCAGGCCATCGCCGACGTCCTGCTGCGCCACCCGCAGGTCTGGGTGCTGACCGACGACATGTACGAGCACCTGGTGTTCGACGACTTCGAGTTCACCACCATCGCCCAGGTCGAGCCCAGGCTCTATGACCGTACGCTGACGATGAACGGTGTCTCCAAGGGCTATTCGATGACCGGCTGGCGGATCGGCTACGCGGCCGGTCCCGAGGCGCTGATCAAGGCCATGGGCAAGATGATCAGCCAGACGACGTCCAACCCCTGCTCGATCTCGCAGTGGGCGGCGCTGGAGGCCCTGAACGGTCCGCAGGACTTCATCAAGCCGAACGCCAAGCTGTTCCAGGAGCGCCGCGACTTGGTCGTGTCGATGCTGAACCAGGCGACCGGCCTGCACTGCCCGACCCCGGAAGGCGCGTTCTACGTCTATCCGTCGTGCGCCGGCCTGATCGGCAAGACCGCGCCCAGCGGCAAGGTCATCGAGACCGACGAGGACTTCGCCGTCGAGCTGCTGGAGACCGAGGGCGTGGCCGTGGTGCACGGCGCGGCGTTCGGCCTGTCGCCGTTCTTCCGCATCAGCTACGCCACCGCCAACGACGTTCTGGAGGACGCCTGCGCGCGCATCCAGCGCTTCTGCGGCAACGTGAAGTAGCCTTTCTTCTCCACTTTGGCCGTCATTCTCGCCCTTTCGGTGAGGATGACGGCTGTAAGTCGGCGCCGAACCGCGCTAGGGCTCCTTTTTGCCGCCTCCCGCGGCCAGGAGATCGTCATGGCGCGCACCCCGAACTACTCCTTCGAACGCCAGGAACGCGAGCGTCTCAAGGCGAAGAAGGCCGAACAGAAGGCCGCCGAGAAAGCCGCCGCCAAGGCCGCCGAAAATCCGACCAAGCCCCCGACCGACGATCAGTGAAAGACGGCGCATGCCCAGCTCGACGAACTACAACCATGAAACCGTCTCGCTGGACGGCGAACATTTCTCCGACTGCGAGTTCCGAGACTGCCGCCTGACCTTCGCCGGCGGCCAGGCTCCGGTGTTCCAGAACTGCAAGATCGTCGACTGCGAGTGGAAGTTCGAAGGCGCCGCCGAGCAGACCCTGGCCCACTTGAAGGCCGTGTGGAACGCCGGCGGCAAGGCCCCGGTCCAGGCGATGATCAAGGAAATCACCGGCGGCGGCCGCTAGGGTCCTTCGGAGCCTTGCGCGCCGCGCGGGGTTAATATCCCTGCGGCAACGCACAGGATTGAAGGGATCGGCCCATGTTCACCGCCAAGAGCTGCCTGGCGCGGGCTCACGAAATGGAACGATGGGCCGGGTCGTGCGGCGCGGCGGGCCTGAAGGCGGACATGCTGTCGACGGCCGAGACCTGGCGCTATCTGGCGCAACAGGCGCTGTGGCAAGACTCGTTCGCCGCTCAAACCGTTCAGGACTCCGGCCAGGATTGAGCCTAGGGTGAAGCTATCGGCGCCCATCCGTCGCCGTCCGCGAGCGTCCCTGCGCCTAGGATCGGATTCCCATTTCGCCATGAAGCGTCCGATCCCCGGGATTGAAGACGCACAGACGCTGGCCCAGGCCATCGTGGACACCATCCACGAGCCGCTGCTGGTGCTCGACTCGGCGTTTTCCGTACTGGCGGCCAGCCGGTCCTTCTACGAAATCTTCCAGGTCGATCCCGAACAGACGATGGGCTGCCTGCTCTACGCCCTGGGCGACGGCCAGTGGGACATCCCGGCCCTGCGCGTGCTGCTGGAGACCATCATTCCCGAGCAGGTGGTCATGAACGGCTTCGAGGTCCGTCATGATTTTCCGGGCTTGGGCCCTCGGGTCATGCTGCTGAACGCCCGCAAGGTGATCTATGAGACCAGCACCAACTCGACGATCCTGCTGGCCTTCACCGACATCACGGCGCGAAGGGCGATAGAGCGCGAGAAGGAAAGCCTGCTGGACCGCACGCGCGACCTGCTGGGCCAGAAACAGGTGCTGCTGCAGGAAATGCAGCACCGCGTCGCCAACAGCCTGCAGATCATCGCCAGCATCCTGCTGCTCAAGGCCCGGGCGGTCACCTCCGAGGAGACCCGCTTCCATCTGAAGGACGCCCATCAGCGGGTGATCTCGGTGGCCGAGGTGCAGTCGCACCTGCACGCCTCGGGCGGCGTCGACCAGATCGAGGTCGGCCCCTATCTGACCAAGCTGTGCGCCAGCCTGGCCGCCTCGATGATCGGCGACAGCCAGCCGATCACCCTGAAGGTCGTCGCCGATCACGGCACGATCGGTTCGGACAAGGCCGTCAGCATCGGCCTGATCGTCACCGAGCTGCTGATCAACGCCGTCAAGTACGCCTTCCCGGTCTTGAAGAAGGACGCCCGGGTCACCGTCACCTTCGCCAGTGACGACGACGCCTGGACCCTGACGGTTGCCGACAACGGCGTCGGCAAGGCCACCAACGCCGCGTCGGACAAGCACGGCGGCCTGGGCACGGTGATCGTCGACGCCCTGGTCAAGCAGCTCAACGGCCACATGACGGTGGTCAACACCGACGGCATGACGGTGACGATCCGGCATGAACATGTCGCGGTCCTGACGCCCGCCGCGGCCTGAACGCGGCAGGTCTGACCGCGACATTCCGCGCGACTGCACACATCACCGGAGCATGCTAGGTCAGGCCTGGGGCGTCTGATTCACGGGAGCGCGCGCATGCGCATTTCCGGCCGCAAGGCCTTGGTTCCGGCGATCGCCGGACTGCTGTTGCTCGCCCTGGCGCCCGCCGCTCAAGCCGCTCGTCTCGACGAAGCCGTCCTCGATGAGCTGAACTTCGCGCGCGCCCGGCCGGCCGAGTACGCGCGCGAACTGCGCCGCGACCTCCATCGCAGCGACGATCCCGCCGCCGTCGAGGAGGCGATCCGCTTCCTGGAACGCCAGGACTCGCTGCCGCCCCTGGAGTCCGACCGGCGCATCGCCGCCGCCGCCCGCCAGTACGCCCAGGTCCAGGGCGCGCGCGGCGACGTAGGTCACGGCGCGGCCGGGGGCCTGGGCCAACGGCTGCGCGGCCAGGGCGTCTGGGCCGGCCTTTCCGCCGAGAACATCTCGTACGGCTTCGACGACGCCCGCGACGTCGTCCGTCAACTGATCATCGACAGCGGCGTTCCCGGCCGGGGCCACCGCCGCAACATCTTCGCCGCCGGCTACCAGCTGGCCGGCGTGGCCTGCGGCCCGCATCGCGCCTACGGCTCGATGTGCGTGATCGACTTCGCCGGCGCCCTGCCCCAGCGCTAGGCGGCCCGACGCCGAGGCGCCGGCTCCGGCAACGCCCTCTCATATCGCGCCTGATTATGAGAGTGACTTGCAGTTGCGTCACGCGCGGCCTAATCAACGCCTCTGTCCCTGCTTGCCCGTCGAGACCGATCGTGAACACCGCCATGCCGCCGAAGTCCGGGTCGCTCGCGTGACCGCGACCGTCGAGACCCCGCTGGCCCTGGCCGCGACCGTGATGGTCGCCGTCGGCGTCTGGCTGCTGTGGCTGGCCTGGAAGCGCAATCCCAAGCCGCGCGGCGGGCTGATCGCGGGCGGCTGGGCCCTGCTGGTCGCCGCCGCCGTCCTGCTGGCCCCCTGGGCCGGCGGCGATCGGGGCGTGGCGATCTCGACCCTGCTGGTCGCGCTGGCCGCCACCGTGTTCATCGTCGTCAGCGGACGCTGGACCGCGCCGCACGGCAAGAAGGCCAAGCCGATCCGCGCCACCGCGGGCGGGGCCGATCCCGCCACCGGCCCGGCCACGACCTGGCCGCGCACGCTCGCGGCCGTGCTGCTGGCCCTTCCCGTCTCGACCGCCGCCAGCGTCGCCGCCGGCGTCGCCATGGTCGTCTGGACGCCCGGCTCCCAGGCCGACAAGCTGGTCACCGCCGCCTTCGGCGCGCCGCTGATCCTGGCCGGAGCCATGGTCTGGACCTGCGCCGACCGCAAGCTGCTGCGCACCACGATCGGACTGGTCGCCCTCACCGCCGTCTGCGCCCTCGCCGTCGTCCTGCGGCCCCGATAGGAACCTCGCCATGGACGCCGCGACGCCCCCCGAAGCCGCCAACGCCGCCGCCAAAAACAGAAATGGGGCCGAACCGGCCAGCCGCCCTTCGATCTGGCCCAAGGTCCCGCCGACCTTCGTGCGCACCGTGTTGTCGGGCCACTCGGGGCTGGGCCTGGTCGCCGCCGCCCTGATCTACATCGTCTGCCTGTCGGGCACGGTCGCGGTGTTCCTCAACGAACTGAAGCTGTGGGAAGAGCCCGCCGCCCCGACCCAGACCGTCGCCAGCCCGCAGGCCGTCCAGGCCTTCGCCGAGGCGATCACCAAGGCCCATCCCAAGGCCGGCGTCGTCTATATGGGCCTGCCGACCGCCGACATGCCGCGCCTCTACGCCTTCGTCGGCGAGCAGGTGTTCGTCGCCGACGCCCAAGGCCGGATCGCCGGCGAGGCCAGCTCGCCCTGGGTGCACTTCCTCGAGCACCTGCACATCTATCTGCATCTGCCTGAGACCCTGGGCCTGATCGTCGTGGGCCTGATCGGCGCGGCCCTGACCGGCCTGATCGTCTCCGGCTTCCTGGCCCATCCGAAGATCTTCCGCGACGCCTTCGCCTTCCGCTGGGCCGGCGCCAAGCGGCTGTCGCAGGCCGACCTGCACAACCGGCTCAGCGTCTGGGGCGCGCCGTTCCACTTCGTGGTCGCCTGGACGGGCGCCTATATCGGCCTGGCCAGCCTGCTGCTGTTTGCCGTAGCCGGGGTGACGACCAAGGGCGACATCGCCAAGGTCACCGCCCCGATCTACGGCACGGTCCCCAAGGCCGACCCGACGCCCGCCCCCTTCCCCGACCTGGTCAAGGCCCTGGCCTGGTTCGACGACAAGCCGGAGCTGGAACCGACCCTGATCTCCCTGACCGCCCTGGGCGCCAAGGGCCAGATGGTCGAGGTCAACGCCCTGATGCCCAAGCGCCTGATCTATGCCGAGCGCTACACCTTCGACGTCCAGGGCCGCATGACCCACAAGCTGGGCCTGTCGGACGACGGCCTGGGCAAGCAGGTCTTCGCCTCGTCCTATCCGCTGCACTTCGGCTCGTTCGGCGGCCTGCCGGTCAAGATCGCCTACGGCCTGCTGGGCGTGGCGCTCTGCGTGGTGACCAGCAGCGGCGTGACCATCTGGCTGATCCGTCGCCGCGATCGCGGACGTCCCGCACCGCGCCTGGAGAAGGCCTGGGCGGCCGTCGTCTGGGGCTCGACCGCGACCCTGGCCCTGTCGGCCGCCCTGTGGCTGGCGCTCAAGGTTCCGCCGGTCTGGGTGTTCTGGGCGCCGCTGGCCGTGCTGGTGGCAGCCGCCGTGGCCGCGAAGGACACGCGGTTCTGGATCGTCAGCCTACGGATCGCCACCAGCGCGGCCCTGGCGGCGGCCGTCGTGGTCCAGACCGTGAAGTTCGGCGGTCTGGCGCTCGGCGGAGTGGCCTTGGGCGTGAACCTGACCCTGCTGGTCCTGGCCGCACTGATCGCGCCGTGGCGCAAGCCGATGGCGCGGGCGGAAGCGGCCTAGCCGTCGATCCAGTCGGTCAGTCCCTCGCGGGCGTGGACCTCGCGCAGCGACGGCATGGCGCGCATGCGGGCCAGGTAGCGGGCGATGTTCGGCCAAGTAGTCGCGGGCTTGGGCATGTTCCGCGACCAGCGCGTCAGCATGGTCGCCAGGAAATCGACGGTCGAGAGCCGCTCGCCCAGCATGTAGGGACCGGCCTGGGCGGCCAGATGGTCGTCGACACGGTCCCAGATCCCTTCCAGCCGGGCCTGCGCCACGGCCGTGGCTGCCTCGGTCCCCGCCTCTCCCGCCGGTTCATGCGGATAGAACCAGGCCCGGAACGCCGGCATCACCGTGTTGGTCAGATAGACCATCCACTGCAGATAGGCCGCCCGCTCGGGCGCGCCGACCGCCGGGGCAAGGCCCTTCTCCGCATGGCGTTCGGCCAGCAGCATCAGGATCGCCGCCACCTCGCAGACCGGCGCGCCGTCGACGATCAAGGTCGGCACCACGCCGCTGGGATTGAGCTTGAGGTATTCCGGGGCCTTCTGGGCGCCGGTCGCGGTGTCGGTCAGGACCAGCTCGAACGGGGCGCCGATCTCGATCAGCATCCAGTGCGCCGCCAGGCTGGCCGTGCTGGGGCTGTAATAGAGCTGGTACATGCGCGCGATCCCTCACCCGTTGGCGGGCGAGGGATCGGCCAGCACGGCGAAGCTGTCAATCACAGAGCGACGAACGCCGACCGGGACGCGGCCCGGTGTTTCTCGCGCCCCTAGTGCTTCTCGCGCCAACGCGCCTTGGCGTCGTCCTTGGTCAGGTTCAGGTGCACGCCGTCGTCGTCGACATGGTCGACCCAGGTGACCGGGATCAGGTGGTGCTTGAGGCCGCCGCCCAGGTCCAGCTTGGCCAGCTCGATCTCGCCGCCGACCACGTGGTCCACCCGGCCGACGTGACCGCCGTCCGATCCGACCACTTCCAGATGTTCGCGGATTTGCGAGGCGTCGATCATGGTGTTCCTCCTTTGATGGACGTCAGGCAGGGCAAACGGGCGAGGTCGCGGCGCAGTTTCCAACTGGCTTGCCGATAAGGATTGTTCGCGTTATGTTCCTGTCAAGGTTGTAACTTTGAAGCGCCACCCGTTCTGGCTATCACTTGCGCCGGGACACGAACGCGCTGGCTTTTCCCGGGACACGCTGATGATCAGATCGCTCGCCKCCTTGCTCGTGCTGACCAGCGCGACGGCCTGGACAGGAACGGCCGGGGCACAGACGGCGGAAGCCGCGTCCGCGACGGCCGCGCCGCCGGCCGCCGAAACCCCGCCGCCAGCGCCGCCGCCCGCCGCGCCGCCGCCCGTCACGCCCCTGCCCAGGGTCGACGCGGTGTTCGCCGCCGACGGCGTCACGATCACCGACGGCGGCAAGAGCGTCCTGTTCTACCGCACCGCCCCGGCCGATCCGCGCGAGCCCGGCCGGCTGAACTACGTCCATCCGATCTATGCCCCGGACGGCACGGTGCTGACCGAGGACCGGCCCGCTGACCACCTGCACCAGCGCGGGGCCTTCTGGAGCTGGCACCAGGTGCTGGTCGACGGGAAGAACGTCGCCGACGGCTGGTTCATGAAGGGCCTGACCTTCCATGTCCGCGAGAAGCGCTTCAAGGGCGACAGCGCCGGCGGCGGGACCCTGGTGGTCAACGCCGACTGGATCGTCAATTCGACGCCCGAGGTGAACTATGTGGCGCGCGAAACCACCAAGGTCCGGGTCTATCCGCTGAAGGACGGCGCGCGGCGCATCGACTTCGACACGGTGATCACCGCCCGCAGCGACACCCTGGCCCTGGGCGGCAGCGACGACGTGAAAGGTTATGGCGGCTTCTCGGTGCGGCTGATCAAGCCCGACCGCCTGACCTTCGGCTCGGGCGGCAAGACCGTGACCCCGGCGGTCGGTCCTGTCGAGGCCGGCAAGGCCATGGGTTTCGCCTGGACGCCCGGCGGCGGCTCGCCGGCCTGGACCGTGGGCCTGGCCTGCAAGGCCAACGGCGCGCCGATCACCCGCTGGATCCTGCGCAAGGAACTGTCGATGCAGAACTGCGTCTTTCCCGGGCGGGCGCCGTTTGTCCTGAAGAAGGGCGAGACGCTGCGCCTGCAGTCGACGTTGATCCTGCGGCCGGCCACGCCCCCGAAGCCTGTCGCGGCCAAGAAGGGCTAGCCGATGGCCGAGATCCTCAACCTGAACCAGGCCCGCAAGGCCAAGGCCAAGACCGACGCCAAGACCAAGGCCGTCGAGAACCGCGCCAAGTTCGGCCGCGCCAAGGCCGACAAGGCCCTGGACGCGGCGCGGGCCGACAAGCTGAAGCGCGACCTGGACGGCGCCAAGCGCGAGGACTGAGGCTGGGCCGCCCCTAGCGCGGCGCGAGGTGACGCCGGGGCGCGGCCTTGGCCGCCTCGGCCGCCTGCTCACGCGCCAGACGGGCCAGCCGGGCGCGATAGGCCGCGATCAACTGCTGAACCGCCAGCACCCAGCCGAACGTGGTTTCCTTATGGGTCTTGACTGCTTCGTCCATCACCGTCGCCTCCTGTGCGTTGCGATGAAGGGAATTTCGCGCCTCGGACGACGCGTGACAAACGCGGCTTCCTTGCGTAATCATAAGCACCACTTATGCCAGACATCCTCGCCAGCCTGCCGCTCAGCGCCATCCGGATCTTCGAGGCCGCCGCGCGCCTGAAGAGCTTCACCCGCGCCGCCGACGAACTGGGCGTCAGCCAGGCCGCCGTCAGCTGGCAGGTGAAGGCCCTGGAACAGCGCCTGGACCAGCCGCTGTTCACCCGCCTGCCCCGCGAGGTGACCCTGACCCCGGCCGGCGAGCGCCTGTCGCGCGCCGCCAGCGAGGCGATGAGCCTCCTGCGCACGGCGGTGTCCGACCTGGTCGACACCGAGGAGGGCGTGCTGTCGATCACCACGGTCCAGAGCATCGGCGGCCACTGGCTGGCGCCGCGCCTGGGCGGCTTCCAGATCGCCCATCCCCGCATCGCCGTGCGGCTGGACGCCTCCAGCCGGGTCGTCGACCTGCAGCGCGAGCCCTTCGACTTGGCCCTGCGCGCCGGTTCCGGCGAGTGGCCCGGGATGGAGGCGCACTTCCTGATCCCCTCGGCCCAGACCGTGCTGTGCACGCCGGACCTGCTGGCCCAACTCGGCGGCCTGGCGGCGCCGGCCGATCTGCTGCGGGCTCCGCGCATCGGCGCGCCGGAGTTCTGGGCGGCCTGGTTCGAGGCGGCCGGCGTCGACGCCCGCGGGGATCATCCGCCGCCGCGCCTGTCGGCCGACGCCCAGGCGCTGGAAGTGGCCACGGCCCTGGCCGGGCAAGGCGTGGCGCTGGGCTCGCCGATCTTCTTCGCCCAGGAGATCGCCCAGGGCCGGCTGGTCGCGCCGTTCGACATCACCGCCAGCTACGGCGGCGGCTACTGGCTTGCTTATCCGGCCGAGCGCCGCCGGGTGCGCAAGATCATCGCCTTCCGCGACTGGATCCTGGCCCAGGCGGCCGCGGACCCGCTGGTCGCGCGCTACCGCCGGTCCTAGCCCACCTAGCGACGGACCTCGTAGCCGTAGCGCTTGATGATGGCGATGGCGGCGGGCGACTTCAGGAAGGTCACGAACGCCCGGGCGGCGGGGTTCTTCTCGCCGGTCTTCAGCAGCACCGCCTGCTGCTCGATCGGCGCATGGTCGGCGGCCGGAACCACCCAGCGCGACCCGCCCGGCTCGTCGATGACCTGGGACAGGGCGACGAAACCCAGCTCGGCGTTGCCCGTGGCGACATACTGGTAGGCCTGGGTGATCGACGAGCCCTTGACGATCCTGGGCGCCAGGGCGTCGTAGACCCCCAGCTTCCGCATCGTCTGGATCGCGGCCGCGCCATAGGGGGCGGCGGCGGGGTCGGCGATGGCCAGCTTGGCGAACCTGTCCGACTTCAGCACCGCCCCCTTGGCGTCGACCAGGCCCGGGGTCTTGGAATACAGCACCAGCCGGCCGAAGGCGTAGGTGTAGCGCGTGCCCTTGACGGCCAGGCCCTCGTCCTCGGCCTTCTTGGGACGCTCGGCGTCGGCTGACAGGAACACCTCGTACGGCGCCCCGTGCGCCATCTGGGTGTAGAACTGCCCCGAGGCGCCGAAGCTGAGGGTGGCGGTGTGGCCGGTCTTGGCCTTGAAGGCGGCCGCGATCTCCTTGGCCGGCTCGGTGAAGTTGGCGGCGACCGCCACCTGGGCGTCGGCGGCCAGGGCGGGCGCGGCGGCCAGGGTCAGGGCCGCCCCGAACAGGGCCAGACCGATCAGCTTGAAGCGACGGGTGATCATGAAGACTCTCTGCAATCCGACGCTTCGCGCGTTGTGCAGTTGAACTACCGAACGCCGAAGCGGGTCAAGAGCCGCCGGCCCGTTCCGCGCGCCTAGCCGCGCAGGAACCCGTCCACCAGCGCCTGGTCTCCGTCATAGACCCAGCACTCGGCCAGCAGGTCGTCCTGGATGCGGTAGACCAGCACGCGGTCCAGCTCGGTGACGACGCCGTCGCGCTCGAAGGCCTCGCGGGCGATCACCACCGCCCGCTCCGGTCCGGCCGTCACGTCGACGATGCGGACCAGCTTGCGGCGGGTTCGGCGGCTGACCTCGGCCAGGGTCGCCAGGGCGGCGGCCAGGCCGACATGATCGCCGCTCAGCGGATGGTCGCCGAAGTAATGCAGGGTGAAGTCGGGGTGGTAGCAGGCACGCAACGCCGCTAGGTCGCCGGCCAGCCAGGCCTGGGCGTAGCGCTGGGCGACCGCAAGGTTGGCCGCCCCCTGGGCCCCCGGGCTCACGCCGCCTCTTTGTAGCGGTCGCGATATTCGGCCGGGATGGCGAGATAGGCGGTGTTGGGCGCGACCCTGTAGGTCCGGCGAGCCTCTTCCAACGACATGGCGAACAGGGCCGGATAGTCGACCGCCGGCAGCCAGGCGGCCGAGCGGCCGTTGCGCCAGGCCTCGCGCACCGCCCTGCCGTAGGGCTGACCCAGCCGGGCCTTCTGGAACTGGCGCGCGCCGGCCAGGGCGATGACCGCGAAGCCCAGGCTGCGGGTCTGGGCGTAGGAGAAGGCCACCACGCAGACCTCGCCCAGGGCGTCGGTGCCGTAGCCGGTCAGCACGTGCCAGACGTCGTGCACGTCGCGCATGCGACGCGCGTACCAGGCCAGCGGGTGGGCGGCGTCGACGTCGGACTCGGGGATCTTGCGGCTTTCCTCGGCCAGCCCCTCGGCGGACAGGCCACGCGGGGCGATGAAGTCGCGATAGGCCGCGCCGACCGTGCCGGGACCGAACCGCTCCAGCCAAGCCGGGTCCGACAGCCGCTCGGCGAACTCGTCGCGCTCGTAGGCGATGCGGCCGCCCTCCGGCGTGCTCAGCAGGCGGCGATAGCCCTTGGGGATCGCGTTGCCCGCCAGGGCGCGCATGATCTCGAACACCTGGGCGGTGTCCTCCTTGTCAGCGATCAGGCGCCGGACGGCCCGAAGCGCCCGCAAAGGCTGCAGGTTGAAGGACTGACGCCCCCGTTGCATCGGTTGATGCGCCTTTGGCTCACCGAGCACTTGCGTGGCTGCAATCATAAGGCATGCTCCTGCTGAACCCGATAAAGATGACATGGCGTCATTTTTATTCAAGTGGGTTCAGCGACCCCCGATCTGGGACCTTGGCCGGACGTTGATCGGCCAGGCGGCAAAATGGGGACGGGCGAGATGGGCAGTCTGAAGAAGCGTTCGATCAATCTGGCCGGCCACGCGACCTCTCTGGCTCTGGAGCCTGAGTTCTGGGCCGTGCTGCAACTGGCCGCGAGCACCGACAAGATCAGCGTCGCCAGCCTGATCCAGCGCATCGACGCCGGACGGGGCGAACGCCCTCTGGCCTCGGCCTGCCGCGTGTTCGCCCTGCAACACGCCCAGGCGGGCGAGGCGGGAACGGTCTAGAGCGGATCGACCGTCAACGCGGCCCCAAAGGCCTCCGCGACGACCTCTTCGAGCACGCCGAGGTCCACGTCCTTCACGGACCTGAAGCTGATGCAATATCCGGTGACCTTGGCCTTCCCGAGTCGCGATCCATAGGTCTCGGACAGGTGTTTCTTGTCCTTGAGACCCATCACGTAGACCGACAGTCCGGACGTATTGGCGCTCAGACCGATCTTGTAGAACGCTCTCGAATTGCCGGCGGCATAGCTGAGCGCCTCCGATCCATATCCAATATTCGGGTTGGAAACGACCTTGCCGTCGCCGTCGCGGCCATCCAGGAACCAGAGCTCGGCGTCGGGCGAGATCGCAAGGATGCGCCGGTGCAGATCCCGCAATTCCTCGCTCTTCGCTGGAGACTGAGCATCGATGTAGCCGTCGATCTGCTCGCGCACGCCCATGCCAAGGTCTCCCTTTCCATCTTCGCCCGGCCGCCAAGCCGGATAGCGAACATCAACCTCCTCAGGACGATGGAACCTGTCTGGAACCGACAGGGTCCGCTGACTTTCTTCAGCGGTCGACGACGCTCCCGCCCCCTCCAGGATGCGGGGCGTCGTGGGAAAGGCGGGAGGTCGCGGGAACGACGGCAAAACTTGGCGATCATGCCCCAAGGCCGGCCAAGCCTAGCCCTGCTGGACGCCCGGACCAGGCTTGGGCAGCGGAATGGGCTCCGGCGTCGGCGTTCGCCTGGGCAGGGGCGGAGGCTTCGGCATCTGCATCGACAGGTCGGCCGAGCGCACGGTCAGCAGGCCGGAGCGCCAGCCGCCGATCACCAGGGCGGCGATCAGCAGCAGCACCCCCAGCAACGCCAGACCGGCCACGCCCAGATGCTGGGGCCGGATGTCGTCGTGACGGGCCATGACGCCCTCCCCTAACCCGCGGGCTTGGGCGCGTCCGGAACCTTGGGCGCGTCGAGCTGCGGCGCGGACACGTTGACATCGACCGTCTTCTTCTGGGTCATGCCGCCGGTGAAGACGAAATAGGCGATCACCGCCACGACCACGACCAGGGCGCCGATGATGAACGCCATGCCGGTCCCGCCACCGCCGCTCGAGTTGGTTTCTTCAGCCACGTCAGTCTCCTGTGATTTCCATCCCCGCCGAACAAACGGGAGGTGGCGGTCGAGGTTCCGATCAAGAGCGCGGCGGATGGGCGCGAGGGCTTAAGTCGGGCGATGTTTGTGCTACATATGTTCCATGTCTCAAGGCTTCGACTCGTCCGACTTCCCCGGCGACTTTCCCGGCGATCTCCCCGCGCCCCGCATCTCCGACCTGGCCCGTGCTCGCGGACCGGACGGCCCAAGCTCGCTTGAGCGGCCGAACTATCTGGAGGGACTGAACCCCGAACAGCGGGCGGCCGTCGAGGCGACCGAGGGCCCCGTGCTGGTGCTGGCCGGCGCGGGCACGGGCAAGACGCGGGTCCTGACCACCCGCCTGGCCCACATCCTGGCGACGGGCCGCGCCCGACCGTGGGAGATGTTGGTCGTCACCTTCACCAACAAGGCCGCGCGGGAGATGCGGGAACGCATCACCCACATCATCGGCGACGAGGCCGAGGGCCTGCGCTGGCTGGGCACCTTCCACTCGGTGGCCGCCCAGATCCTGCGCCGCCACGCCGAGCTGGTGGGACTGAAGTCCAGCTACACGATCATCGACACCGACGACCAGGAACGGCTGCTGAAGCAGCTGATCGAGGCCGCCGACATCGACGCCAAGCGCTGGACGCCGCGCGCCCTGGCCGGCCTGATCGACACCTGGAAGAACCGCGGCTGGACGCCCGACCGCGTGCCGCAGAGCGAGGCCGGCGAGTTCGCCAACGGCCGGGGGATCACCCTCTATCGCCAGTACCAGGAGCGGCTGCGCATCCTGAACGCCTGCGACTTCGGCGACCTGCTGCTGCACAACATCACCATCTTCACGGCCAATCCGGACGTGCTGGCCGACTTCCAGCGGCGTTTCCAGTACGTGATGGTCGACGAGTACCAGGACACCAACGTCGCCCAGTACCTGTGGCTGCGGCTGCTGGCCCAGGGTCGCCAGAACGTCTGCTGCGTGGGCGACGACGACCAGTCGATCTACGGCTGGCGCGGGGCCGAGGTCGACAACATCCTGCGCTTCGAACGCGACTTCCCGGGCGCCAAGGTCATCAAGCTGGAGCGCAACTACCGCTCGACCGAGCACATCCTGGCCGCCGCCTCGGGCCTGATCGACGCCAACAAGAGCCGGCTGGGCAAGACCCTGTGGACCGAGGCCTCGGGCGGCGAGAAGGTCAAGGTTTCGGGCGTCTGGGACGGCGAGGCCGAGAGCCGGATGGTCGCCGACGAGATCGAGAAGGCCAAGCGGGCCGGCCGCAAGTACAGCCACATGGCCATACTGGTCCGCGCCTCGTTCCAGATGCGGGCCTTCGAAGAGCGGTTCGTGATGCTGCAAATCCCCTACAAGGTGGTCGGCGGCCCGCGGTTCTTCGAGCGCGCCGAGATCCGCGACGCCCACGCCTATCTGCGCCTGATCCAGTCGCCCGACGACGACCTGGCCTTCGAGCGGATCGTCAACACGCCCAAGCGCGGCATCGGCGACACCTCGGTGGCGAAGCTGCTGCAGATCGCCCGGCTGGAGGGGATCTCCACGGTCGACGCGGCCCGGGTGATCATCGGAAGCGACGACCTGCCGGCCCGCACCCGCACGGCGCTGAGCAACTTCCTGCGCGACCTGGACCGCTGGCGCGCGCTGGCCGCCAACACCCCGCACCAGCGGGTGATGGAGGCGGTGCTGGAGGAGAGCGGCTATACCGACGCCCTGCGCCTGGACAAGGGTCCCACCAGCCAGACGCGGCTGGAGAACCTGAAGGAACTGGTCCAGTCGATGAGCGCCTTCGACACGCTGGAAGGCTATCTGGAGCACGTGTCGCTGGTCATGGACCTGGACAAAGGCGCCGGTGACGACGCGGTCTGGATCATGACGCTGCACTCGGCCAAGGGGCTGGAGTTCCCGCTGGTCTTCCTGCCCGGCTGGGAGGAAGGCGTGTTCCCCAGCCAGCGCAGCATGGACGACAAGGGCGAGAAGGGCCTCGAGGAAGAGCGCCGCCTCGCTTACGTCGGCATCACCCGGGCCCGCGAGGAGGCCCGGATCAGCTTCGTGGCCAATCGCCAGGTCTACGGTCGCTGGACGTCGCAGCTGCCCAGCCGCTTCGTCGACGAACTGCCCCTGGCCCACGTCGATGCGGCCTCGGAGACCGGCTATTACGGCGGCGGCCCGGGCATGCAGCAGACGGTGTCGTCGCGCTGGGACGATCCCGGGACCAGCACCTTCACGGCCGGCAGCTATGACAGCCCCGGCTGGAAACGGGCCCAGGAACGGACCTCCGGATTTGGCGAGCGCGGAGCCACCTGGCGCAGCGGCGGTTCGGCCGCCCGCTCGGCCCCGATCGAGGGCGAGGGCCGACTCGTGGCGGTCTCGGCCAGCTCGGCGGCCAGCGCCTACAAGCGCGGCGACCGGGTGTTCCACGTCAAGTTCGGCTACGGCAAGGTCACGGGCGTCGAGGGCAACAAGCTGTCGGTGGCGTTCGACAAGGCCGGCGACAAGAAGGTGATCGACAGCTTCGTCGAGAAGGCGTGAGCGGAGCTTTTACATAACGCCGGTTGACGAAATGGCGCCCCGGGCGGAAGCTCGCCAAAAGAGAGTATAACCTGGGGAAATCGCCTTGAAGAAGATCGCATTGATCGCCGCGCTCGGCGTCGTCCTGACGCCCTGCCTGGCCCAGGCCGCCGGCGCCTGCGACGGGTTCAAGAACGTCACCTACGCCGGGGTCATTCGTGGCAAGTTCGACAACTTCCCGGACGCCTTCGGGGCGATGAGCTTGAGGTTCGACGCCAACGGCGTCGGCGCCGGACGAGGCCTGATCGGCGTCGATCCCGCCAGCACGGCGGCGGTTCAGACCCCTTATGCCGGGGTGACCTGCCAACCCAATGCCGACGGCAAGTCGGGTCTCCTGAATTTCGGCCCCAGCCTGGGTTCAAGCAGCTTCACGATCTTCGACGGCGGGTCCCGCATCTGGACGCGTCACGAGATTCCTGGACGACCGGTAACCGGTTGGCTGTTCCGCCAGCCGCCGGCCCCGATCGCCACCCCCACGAAATGAAGCCGTGCTTTCGGCCGGGCGCTCGACCTCACGGCGCAATAGCCATCAAATGAGCCTCGCGAACGGGCGCTATCCAGGCGTCACGTTTCGTGAGCGCCCATATTCAACCGATGCTCATGCCCCGCGTCCGCGTCATTGATCTGGAGACCGCCGGAAACGGTCCGCACGACGTCTGCGAGATCGGCTGGCAGGACGTCACCTTGGGCCCGGACGGCCGCTGGCGTGTCGACGAGGGGCGCGGGTCGCGACTGGTCAATCCCGGCCGCCCGATCACGCCCGAGACGATGGCGGTCCACCACATCATCGACGCCGACGTCGCCGGCGCGCCGTTCTGGAAGGACGTCGCGGCCGGCGTCCTGAAGCCCGAAGGCGAGATCCAGGCGCTGGCCGCCCACCGCGCGGCCTTCGAGCAGCGATACTGCACGCCGAGATTCACGGGCGGCGCGCCCTGGATCTGCACCTGGAAATGCGCCCTGCGGCTCTGGCCGCACCTGACCAGCTTCTCCAACCAGATGCTGCGCTACCAGCGCATGCCCGAGGGCTTGGTCCGAGAGCTGGGCCTGCCGGCGCACCGGGCCCTGCCGGACGCATATGTCACCGCGCATCACCTGCGCGACATGCTCAACGAAGCCTCGTTGGAGCAACTCCTGGCCTGGAGCCGCGAGCCTGGCCTGCTGCCACGCGTACCGGTCGGTCCGGAACGCGGCAAGCCGTGGGATCGTCTCGCCGCCGACGCGCTGCGGGCGCTGGCCCAGGACCGCGACCCGAACCTCCGCTTCAGCGCCGAGACCGAACTGCGCCGCCGGGGCGAAGGCTTGACGCCGACGACGATCGAACCGGCTCAGCGGACTTTGCTCTGAGCGCAATCGCGATCAAATAGGCCAACGAAGCCCACGCTATCCAGATCGCACGCTTCGTCACGAGACCCGTTCATGAACCCCGTCGAACAAGCCATCTGGTTCATCGAAAGCCATTTCGCCCAGCCTCTGGACCTGGACGAGATCGCCCGGAGCGGCGGGGTCTCGCGCTTCCACATGTCCCGCGCCTTCGTGGTCGCCACCGGTCGTCCGGTGATCGGCTATCTGCGCGCGCGGCGGCTGACGGAGGCGGCGCGACAGCTGGCCGATGGGGCTCCCGACATCCTGTCGGTGGCCCTGGAGGCCGGCTACGGCTCGCACGAGGCGTTCACCCGCGCGTTCCGCGACCAGTTCGGGATCACCCCCGAGCAGGTGCGGGCGGCGCGCGACCTGGAACCCCTGAACCTCGTGGAGCCCATCGTGCTGGACAGCAGTCTTCGAACCGACCTTTCCCCGCCGCGCATCGAACAGGGCCGCGCCCTGCTGATCGCCGGCCTTGGCGGCCGCTACGGCTGCGAAGGCCCCGGCGGCATCCCCGCCCAGTGGCAGCGCTTCGGCGAGCACATCGGCCACATCCCGGGCGAGCTCGGCCCAAAGGAAACAGGAGGGGTGGCCTACGGCGTCGTGCTGAACAGCGACGACCTGGGCAATTTCGACTATGTCAGCGGCGTCGAGGTGGCCGACTTCTCCGACCTGCCCGAGGGCTTCGTCTCAGTGCGGATTCCGGCCCAGCTCTATGCGGTGTTCCACCACGCCGAGCACGTCTCGACCATCCGCCGGACCATGCACACCATCTACACCCAGTGGCTGCCGGAGTCGGACTACGAGCCCGAGGACGCTCCGTTCTTCGAACGCTACGGCCCGGAGTTCAATCCACGGACCGGCGACGGCGGGCTGGAGGCGTGGATCCCCGTGAAGCCTAAGGCCTGACGCGGGCCGGATTGCCGACGACAGTGGCGCCCGCGGGCACGTCGCGGGTGACCACGCTGCCGGCGCCGATGATCGCGTCGTCGCCGATCGTCACGCCGGGCAGGATGATCGCGCCGCCGCCGATCCAGACGTTCTCGCCGATCACGACGGGCTGCGAATACTCGATGCCCGTACGACGCTCGACCGGATCGCGCGGATGCTCGGCGGTGTAGATCTGGACCTGCGGCCCGATCGTCGTGGCCGCGCCGATGGTCACCTTGGTGACGTCCAGGATCACGCAGTTGAAGTTGAGGAACGCCCCCTCGCCGATCGAGATGTTGTAGCCGTAGTCGCAGTGGAACGGCGGCCGGATGCTGACCCGGTCGCCGACCTGGGCGAACAGCTCGCGCAGCAGGGCGTGCCGCCCGGACGGCGGCAGGTCCAGGGCGTTGTAGCGCCCCATCCAGGCCACCGCCGCCTCGTGGTCGGCCATGATCTCCGGATCGATGGGACTGTAGAGGTCGCCGGCCAGCATGCGCTGCTTCTGGGTGCGGACGTCGGTCACGAGGCGAAAGCTCCTTACTCGCCTCCTCCATGCCAGACGGTGGGCTCGACGACAAATCCGGCTACGCGCGCTCCAGCGCCTCGCGGACGACGTCCGGCGCGTGGTCGATGACCCGCAGATAGGCCGTCAGGGCCGCGTCGGGGCGAGCCTGGCCCAGCTCAAGCGCCGCCAACTGGGCCAACGGGATGCAGAAGGCCCGCGCGAACTCGTCCTGCGAAAGACCGCTGCGCCAGCGCACGCCCTGCACCAGGGCCCGGGCCGAGCGGACATGACCGGGGTCGGCCTGCTCGTCGACGGCCATGTCGGCGGTGATCTGGGATCTGGTCATGCAAACGCTCCTGGCACTTCCCCCCCGACGCGGAGGTGTGTAGGCGCGTTCCGTTGCAGGAATTCGACGCCTTTGCGTCGGACAGGCGACTCTATCAGGGCTTTTTGGGCGTGAGGACCTTCACCGGCTGGGCGGTCATGGCCCGGGCCTTGGCGTCGACGGCCTCGACGCCCTTCAGCGGATCGCCGGCCGCCTCTAGCATGCTGTTGAACACCTTCAGGTCCTTGGTGCTGATCTTCTGGACGTCCTTGTCCTTGGCCCATTCCAGGCCGATCAGCTGGCCCAGGCGACAGGCCTTGGGCAGCAGGGTCGGCTGCTCGTTCGGCCCGCCCTTGACCAGCAGCTTGCCGACGATGTCGTTCCAGTTGGGCGAACCAGAGAAGCAGAACGACAGGTGGTCGCAGGTCCCGGTCCAGAACCGCTTGTACCAGCGCAGGTGCTCGTCGGTGTCGAAGCGGATGGCGTCGGTCGGCTTGACCAGGGCGCGGCAGTCGGCGCGCACGAACTCGCCGGCCTGGGCGACCGGCGCGATCCCCAGCAATGCAACGGCCGAAAGGGCCGCCAAACCTCTAGCCAACGCCAAACTTCAACATCCCAACCGACAAACGCCCCCGCATATAGGCGGGGCGAGCTTCACCGAAACCCTTCAGGGTGCTGATTAAGAGCGATCTTCCGACAAAAATGCGGCGGTCGCCTCGATCGCCTCGACCAGGCCGACGCGCTCGATGGTCACGCCTTCCGGCAAGCTGGAGAACAGGCGGGTCGGGGCGGCGGCGTCCAGCATCACGAACACGCCCTTGTCGTCGGCCCTGCGGATCAGGCGGCCAAAGGCCTGGCTGATGCGGGCGCGGGCGGTGGAGTCGTCATAGCCCTTGCCGCCAAAGCGCGCGCGGCGGGCCTTGTGCAGCACGTCGGGACGCGGCCAGGGCACGCGGTCGAAGACCAGCAGGCGCAAGCTGCGGCCCGGCACGTCGATGCCGTCGCGGATGGCGTCGGTGCCCAGCAGGCAGGCGTCCTCCTCGGCCCGGAAGATGTCGACCAGCGCCCCGGCCTCCAGCGGATCGACGTGCTGGGCGTAGAGGGCCAGGCCCTGGTCGGCCAGGGGCGCGGCGATCCGCTCGTGCACGGCCTTCAGCCGGCGGATGGCGGTGAACAGGCCAAGGCCTCCGCCGCCGGCCGCCAGGAACAGCTCGCGCATCGCGGCCGAGACCTGGCGCGGATCGTCCTTGCCCACGTCGGTGACCACGAAGGCCCGGGCGTTCTTCTCGTAGTCGAACGGCGAGACCAGGCGCAGCACCTTGGGGCTCTGCGGCAGGCGCGCGGCGCCGGTGCGCATCTCGGCCAGGGCGAAGGGGTCCTCCAGGGCCGGGTCGGTCAGGGTGGCGCTGGTCACCAGCACGCCGTGGGCGGGTGAGAGGACCGCCGCGCGCAACGGCTCGGTCGGGTCCACCCAGTGGCGACGGCAGGCGGCGTCGACGACGCGGCCGTACAGGAACGTCGCCTCGAACCAGTCGACGAATTCCGGATCGTCCTCGGCGTCCTCGTCGATGGCCTTCAGGATCGAGCGCCAGGCCGGCAGGGTCATGCGGGCCCGGCGGTCCAGGCCGCGCAGCGCGCCCTCGATCCGCGCCCGCTCCGACGTCGGCAGGGTGTCGGTCTCCTCGTCCAGCACGTCTTCCAGATGACGCGCCAGGGCCAGCAGCGGGGCCTCGATGGCCGCCAGGGCCCTGGACGCCTCGCCGGCCCGTTCGCGGACCAGGTCGATGGCCGGCCGCGCGGAGCATTGCAGCCCCTGCTCGGCCGCGCCCGGACGGTCGGTGACTCGAGCCCTCAGCTGTTCAATCACCGAGACCAAGTATGTTTCAATAGGCCCGATCGGATTGACCTGGCCGTCCGGCGGCGCGATGCGGCCCGACCAGCCCTCGCCCGGCAAGGCGGCGGCGGCCTGCAGGGCGGCGTTCAGGGCCGCGCGGGCCCCTTCGCGCTCGCCGATGATGTCCAGCAGCCGGGCCTCCAGCCCCCTGCCCCGCCGGCCGCGCCCTTCGGGACCGCGCAGCCAGCGCCGCAGTTCGGCGGCCTCGGCGCCGGACAGAGCGGCCGAAAAGGCGCTGTCGGCGGCGTCGAACAGGTGGTGGCCCTCGTCGAAGACGATGCGCTTGAGCGACGTGGTTTCGTTGTCGCCCTTCAGGCCGCGCGCCGCCCGGGCGCCGTCGAAGGCCGCCTGGCTCAGCACCAGGGCGTGGTTGGCGATGACGATGTCCGCGCGCTTGGACGCCCGCACGGCCTTCTCGATGAAGCAGACGCGATAGTGCTGGCAGCCGGCGTGGATGCACTCGCCGCGCCGGTCGACCAGATTGGCCGGCCCGGCCTGGACCGAGGGCGGGATGGCGAACAGGGTCGGCAGCCAGGCCGGGAAGTCGCCGCCGGTCATGTCGCCGTCGCGGCTGATGCGGGCCCAGCGCGCCGCCAGGCCCAGGCCGATCAAGTCGCCGTTGCCCAGCTGGGCGGTGTTGACCTGCTCCTGGAAGTTCAGGAGGCAGATGTAGTTCTCGCGCCCCTTGCGGACCACCGCCTTGCGGGCCCGGACCAGCGGATCGGGATAGATCGAATGGCTCTCGCGCTCGATCTGGCGCTGCAGGGCGCGGGTATAGGTGCTGATCCACACCGCCGGCCCGTTCATCTCGGCCCAGATCGAGGCCGGGGCCAGATAGCCCAGGGTCTTGCCGACCCCGGTGCCGGCCTCGGCGAGCATCATCTGCGGCTCGCCCTCGCGTTCGCGCGGGGCGAAGGCGTAGGCGGCCTCGCGGGCGAAGGTGTCCTGGGCCTCGCGCACCTCGTCCAGGCCCGAGCGGTGCAGCAGTTCGCGCAGGCGCTCGCTGGCCCGCTCGGGATCGACGGGGCGCGAGCCGGGCTCGCCGGGCGGCGCCTGGTCTTCCCACTCGACCGCGCGGGCCCAGACGTCGAGGCCGGAGCTGCGGAACTGGTTGCCGACCGGGGCCGAGCGCAGGGCGCCGACCACCGCGGGTCCCCAGGCCCAGCCGGCCCGGGCCAGGGTCTCGGCCACCGCCAGGGCCTCCTCGCGCGACGGCCGGGGCGTCATGGACAGTTCGTGCAGCAGAGCGGCGGCCGCATCGCGCAGGGTCTGAGCCTGGGCCGCCGCGCCCTTGGGCTCGGGCAGGCCCAGGGCCGTCGCCAGCCCCACGGCCGACGGGGCGCAGAAAGTGGCGGGCCGGGTGAAGGCGTAGAGCTCCAGCACGTCGAACACCCCGCGCCCGCGCGTCGGGGCCTGGAGGTTCAACCGCTTGGCGGTCATCGAGGCGTGGGCGACCAGCACCGGCCCGTATTCGAACAGGTCGCGGGCGTCGGGCGGGCGCAGGACCCGTCCCTCGCCCGAGCCATCGGCGACGCCGGCGCGCGGGCCGGGCAGAACCACCAGGGCGGGAGCGAGATCGAGGGCGGGAATCTGTGCGGTCACCGCCCTGATTTAGCAGGTCGGCCGCCGAAACAAAATGCGAACGAAGACTTTACGCTAGGCGATCGGCGTTTCCGACGAACCGCCTTCCAGGCGCTCGACGGCGTCCTCGGCCATCTCGGCCACCTCGTCGTCGTCGCTCTCGGCGGCCACGCGATAGAACTGCACCGCCTTGGCCCGGCTGGCCTTCACGCCTTCGCCGTCCTCGTACATCTGGCCCAGGTCGTAATAGGCCGTCAGGTTGCCGGCGCTGGCCGACAGGGCGAACAGGCGCACGGCCTTCTCCAGGTCGACCTCGACGCCCTCGCCGTTGTGATAGGCGGTGGCGACATTGGCCAGGGCGACCGCCGAGCCCCGCTGGGCCGCGTCCACATGGAGCCTCAGCGCCTGGGCCGCGTCGACCGGCACGCCGTAGCCTTGTAGATAGTACGAACCCAGGTCGTTGATCGCGTCGACCGAGCCGGCGTCCGCGGCCTTGCGCATCCAGACGACGGCCTTGGCCTCGTCGGCGGGCACGCCCTGTCCCAGCTGATAGGCCAGGGCCAACTTGTACATCCCGCCTTCGTCGCCGCCGGTCGCGGCGCGCCAGTACCAGCTCAGGGCCTGGGTCAGGTCCTCGGCGCTGGTCTCGTAGACCAGGCCGGCGTTGTAGGCGCCCAGGGCGTCGCCCTCGGCGGCGGCGGCCTTGTACAGCGACAGGGCCTTGGCCTCGTCCTGATCCAGGTCCACGCCCGCGAAATAGAGGTTGCCCAGGGCGATCATGCAGTCGGTGTCGCCGGCCTTGACGCCCGCATTGAGCCAGCGCACCGCGGCCTCGACATCGCGCTTGTCGCCCTTGGCGTTCAGGTAGCTGTTGGCCAGAAGGTCGTAGGCGCTGACGTCGCCGGCCTGGGCGCGGCGCAGCAGCTCGGTCCGCGCGGGCGCGTTCGGCGCGGCGGGCGCCGCCAGGGACGGCGCGCCGAACGCCAGCGTCGTCGCCAAGGCCAAGCCTGCAAGGCAGTTCCGAGCCATACGTCCCATCTGCTTCACGCCCCTCGCGATCCCATCCTTCGGGTAGACTCGCGTACCACCCTTGATCAAACACCGGAAAGCGGCAGGTAGCCGCATGGAAACGGAACGGGAACATGCTATAGGCGTGAGCAATGCTCGCGGCGACCGCCCTTCCTCCACGCTTTCAAGAGTGGTTCGCCTCGCGCGGCTGGGCGCCCAGGCCGCATCAGCTGGCCATGGTCGACAAGGGCCGACAGGGCCGCGACGCCCTGCTGATCGCCCCCACCGGCGGCGGCAAGACCCTGGCAGGCTTCCTGCCCAGCCTGATCGAACTGGCCGAGCGCGCGCCGCGCAACACCCCGGCCGGCGTCCACACCCTTTATATTTCCCCGCTCAAGGCCCTGGCGGTCGATATCGAGCGCAATCTAGCCACGCCGATCCGCGAGATGGGCCTGAACATCGTCGCCGAGAGCCGCACCGGCGACACCGGCGAGGCCCGCAAGCAGCGTCAGCGCCTGCGGCCGCCCGACATCCTGCTGACCACGCCCGAACAGCTGGCCCTGTTCTGCGCCTGGGAAGGCGCGCGGAACTACTTCGCCGACCTGTCCTGCGTGATCATCGACGAGGCCCACGCCATCTGGCCGTCCAAGCGCGGCGACCTTCTGTCGCTAGGCCTGGCGCGGCTGCAGCTGTTCGCGCCGAACCTGCGGCGGGTCGGGCTGTCGGCGACGGTGGACGATCCGGACCTGGTGCGGCGGTGGCTGGGCGTGAACCGCTCAGACCCTCCCCCCGTGGGGGAGGCGACGCGGAGCGTCGGTGGGGGGAGTTTTGATGCGCCCACCGCTCCCCCCTCCGTCGATCTTCGCTCGACACCTCCCCCACAGGGGGAGGGCCTTGCCTTGCCCACCCACGAGGTCGACCTCGTCCTCGGCTCGGGCGGCGCCCAGCCAATCGTCGAGGTGCTGGTCTCCGGCGGCAAGGTGCCGTGGGCCGGCCATACGGCGCAGCACGCCATGGCCGAGATCTACGAGATCATCAAAGGCGCCAAGACGGCCCTGGTCTTCGTCAACACGCGCTTTCAGGCCGAGTTCGCGTTCCAGGAGCTGTGGAAGCTGAACGACGACGGCCTGGCCATCGCCCTGCACCACGGCAGCCTGGCGGCCGAGCAGCGGCGCAAGGTCGAGGCCGCCATGGCGCGCGGCGAGATCCGGGCCGTGGTCTGCACCTCGACCCTGGACATGGGCATCGACTGGGGCGACGTCGACCTGGTCATCCAGCTGGCCGCGCCGAAGGGCGCCTCGCGGATGGTCCAGCGGATCGGCCGCGCCAACCACCGCCTGGACGAGCCCTCGCGCGCCATCCTGGCCCCGGCCAACCGCTTCGAATATCTGGAGTGCCGCGCCGCCGCCGACGCCATCCTGGGCGGCCACTTGGACGGCGAACCGGCCCGCACCGGCACGCTGGACACCCTGGCCCAGCACATCATGGGCTGCGCCTGCTCCGAGCCGTTCGCCTTGACCGATCTCTATGACGAGATCCGCACGTCCGGCCCCTATGCCGACCTGTCGTGGGAAGACTTCGAGACTGTCGTCGATTTCGTCTCGACCGGCGGCTACGCCCTGCGCACCTACGACAAGTTCCGCCGCATCGTGCCGGGCCAGGACGGTCTCTGGCGCGCGCGCAACCCCCAAGCGGTGCTGGCCCACCGGATGAATGTGGGGGCCATCGTCTCGCCGGCGATGATCAACGTGCGGATCGGCGGCGGCAAACGCCCGATGGGCGGACGCAAGGTGGGCGAGGCCGAGGAAGGCTTCTTCGAGGCGATGAAGCCCGGCGACACCTTCGTGTTCGCGGGCCAAGTCTGGCGGTTCAACAGCCTGGTCGGGGCCGACGCCTTCGTCACCCCCGCGCCGGACAAGGACCCGATGATGCCCAGCTGGGGCGGCTCGAAGTTCCCGCTGTCGACCTATCTGGCCGGACGCGTGCGGGCGATGATGCACGACGAGCGCGAATGGCCGGCCCTGCCCCCCGACGTGCAGGAATGGCTGAACTACCAGAAGGTCCGTTCGATCATGCCCGATCAGGACGAGATGCTGCTGGAGACCTTCCCGCACGGCAAGCGCTTCCACCTGGTCTGCTACCCGTTCGAGGGCCGCCTGGCCCACACCACCCTCGCCATGCTGCTGACCCGGCGCCTGGACCGACTAGGCATCGGCCCGCTGGGCTTCGTGGCCAACGACTACGCGGTCGCCATCTGGTCGCTGAAGCCGATGGATGGGCTGGATCTGGACGAGCTGTTCGCGCAGGACATGCTGGGCGACGACCTGGAGGCCTGGCTGGACGAGAGCTTCCTGATGAAGCGCGCTTTCAAGGCCTGCGCCCTGATCTCCGGCCTGATCGAGCGTCGCCATCCGGGCCAGGAGAAGTCCGGCCGCCAGGTGACCTTCTCGACCGATCTGATCTATGACGTCCTGCGCCGCCACCAGCCCGACCACCTGCTGCTGCGCTGCGCCCGGGCCGACGCGGCGACCGGTTCGCTGGACGTGGCGCGGCTGGGCGACCTGCTGGCGCGGATCGGCGGCGGGCGCATCCGCCACGCGCCGCTGGACCACGTTTCGCCGTTCGCCGTGCCGATCATGCTGGAGATCGGCCGCGAACGCGCGCCGGGCGACGCGGCGGGGGAAATGATCCTGGCCGAGGCCGAGGAAGACCTGATCGCCGAGGCGATGGCTTGATGAGAGTATCTGCGACGTGACCAGTCTGGCGTTCCAAATCGGCGATTGCGGCGGCCTGCGGATCGAGATCGCAGGCACGCGGGCCGTGCTGCGCCACTCAGGGGCGCTGTGGCTGGAGGCCGAGCGCACGATGGTCGTGGCCGACCTGCACTTCGAGAAGGGCAGCAGCTACGCCGCGCGGTTCGGCCAGATGCTGCCGCCCTACGATACCCGCGAGACCCTGGACCGGCTGGAGCGCGAGTTGGCGTCGCTGTCGCCGGCCACCCTGGTCTTCCTGGGCGACAGCTTCCACGATGGGGCCGGCGAGGATCGCCTGCCGGCCGACGATCGTGCCCGCATCGCCGCCCTGGCCCTGGGTCGCCAATTGGTCTGGGCCGTGGGCAACCACGACGAGGACGGTCCCCGCGCCCTGCCCGGCGACATCGTCGATGAAGCGCAGATCGCCGGCCTGACCTTCCGCCACGAGCCCCTGCCCGGCGCCCAGCCCGGCGAGGTGGCCGGCCACCTGCATCCGGCGGCCAAGGTGACCAGCGGCCGGGCCACGATCCGCCGGCGTTGCTTCGTCACTGACGGCGCGCGCCTCGTCCTGCCGGCCTTCGGGGCCTTCACCGGCGGGCTGAACATCCTGGACCAGGCTTTCGCCCCGCTGTTCGGCGGTCCGCCCCTGGCCGCCGCCCTGGGTCCCCGTCGGGTGCACGCGGTCGGCTGGAAATCGCTGCGCCCTGATTAGACGGATCACCCTTCGCGCCCGGGCGTTTGATCCCCGGGACGTTGGAAGGAGTATCGTTATGCGACCGATCCTGATCGGCATCGGCGCCGTTCTAGCCCTGTCAGTATCGCCGCCGGCCGCCATGGCCGGCGAAGCCCCGGTCAAGACCGTGGCCAAGCTCGACGCCAAGGACCCGAAATACGACACCGAAGCCTGCAAGGCGCTGCGCGCCAAGGCGATCGACTACGAAAAGCCCGGCCTGCTCAACAAGGCGCTCAGCATGGGCGGCAACGCCGTCGTGCCATTCGCCGGCACGGTGGCCTCGGCCGCCCTGGGCATGCAGCAGGGCAGCAAGGAAGAAAAGCTGAGCAAGCAGGTGGCCGCGGCCTGCGTGTCCGACCCTCTGAACGAGGAAACGCCGTTGATCAATGCGCCGAAGGCCGAGGTCGTCTCGGTGGTCGACGCCCCGAAGGCCAAGGCGGCCTCGGTGGTCGTGGTCGCCGCGCCGGTGGCCGATGTCGCCACGGCCGGAGCGGTGAACGCGGCGGCGACCGAAACCGTGGCCACCACGCAGTAGTCGTTTCTAGAGGTGGAGAGCCTGTTCCAGGGCGAAGGCCAGGGAAATGGCCGCGCCCGAGGTCAGCAGGGTGCGCAGGCGCGGACGCCAGGCCGGACCGTCATGATTGGTCACGTCCCACAGCCATTGCAGGATGAAGACCAGCAGGAAGCCGGAGAGCTGCCAGGCCGGCTCGAACTTCAGGCCGCCCAGCAGAAGGCCGAAACCGGCCAGGGGGAACAGCAGCGACAGGCCCAGGGTCATCCAGCGGGGGCTGGGGCGCTCGATCTCGAGACCGCAACGCACGCCGCCCAGATACGACATCATGGCGCTGGAATAGGCCAGCAGGCTGATCAGCGCGACCTGGCGCATGTCGATGGGGCCGTAGCAGAACAGCACCGAGCAGACGACGAAGGGAACCAACGTGGCCAGACCGCAAACCCATACGGCCGGGGGTACCGGCACGCGATCCTGCGTGTGATCGGCCGCTGCTGCTTCAAACGCCATGTCTACTCCTTCGGGCGCGAGCTCCGACGCGCGCCCTTCCCCCCGGAAGGGACCGACTATTACCGAGGTCTGCCCATAGGTCCACGGACGATATTTGGCCACAGGACACAGCCTGTGGACGAGCATCGCGGGGCGTTCGCCTAAAAAGGTCCGAAGAGCTTGGCTTTAAAGGCCGGACGGGCCGTTTCGACTCAGCGGGCCCAGGTCGACAGGCGGCTGAGGGTTTCGCCGTCCAGGGCGCCGGAGGTCTGCAGGTTCTGGTCGCGCTGGTACGCGGCGATGGCCATCTGCAGGGCCGGCGAGGTGACGCCGTCCTGGGGTCCTTGATAGTAGCCCAGCTTGGACAGCGCGCGCTGGGCGGTGGCCAGGCCGGCGCTGGGCGCGGCGACCGAGGCGACGGCTTGCACGGGCGCGGCGGCGGCCTGCGAGCGGAAGCCGCTGGCCGAGCGCTCGGCGATCCGCTGGCCTTCGGCGGTCAGCTGAGCGCGCAGGGCCGTGGCCCGGGCGCGCGAGGCGGTGTCGCCCGACCGCGCCGCGATCAGGTACCACTTGTAGGCCTCGGTCGGGTTCTGGCTGACGCCCCAACCGCCTTCATAGAGCTGGGCCAGGTTGAACTGGCTGTCGACCAGGCCCAGGTCCGAAGCCTTGCGGAACCAGCTGGCGGCCTTGGTCGAGTTCCGTTCGCCGCCTTCGCCCTTGTAGTAGTAGAGGGCCAGGTTGTGCATGGCGCGGGCTTCGCCGGCCGTTGCGGCGCGCTCGGTCCAGCGACGGGCTTCGACGAGGTCCTTCTTCACCCCGCCCTCGCCGACCTCGTACATCTTGGCCAGGTAGAACTGGGCGCGCGGCAGGCCGAGGTTGGCGGCCTTGCGCAGGCTTTCCAGACCCGTGCGGTCCTTGGCTTCGATGCGGCGCACGCCCTCGTCGTAGAGAGCCTGGGCGTTCTCGCCGGCAGGCGCGGCGGCGGCGGGCGCGATCTCGACCTGGGACGCTTCGACGGGCGTCGCGGAGGTCAGCGCCACGGCGGCGCGGGCCGGGCTGGTGTCGGTTTCGGCGGTGCGGATCTCGCCGGTCGCCTTGCTGGCCGTGCCTTGGGCCACGCGGTCGGGCACCGGGCCGGTGCCCTGGGCCATGCTCATGATCACGCCGGCCGAGCCGACGCCCAGGCAGGCGGCGGTGGCCGAGACCATCAGCGCGGTCTTCAGGCCGCCCTTCTTGGCCTTCTTCTCGGACTTCTTGGCGCCGAAGCCGGCGAACAGCGAGGTCCCCGCCTTCTTGGCCTTGGGTTGCTTGTCCTTGCCCTTGGCGTCGCCGACCAGGGCTGCCTGGCGAGCCGCGGCCCGGGCCTGCTCGATCACTTCGCGCGTCGACAGCGGGCGTCCGGGCGCGGCCGGCTCCACCGGAGCCGAGAATTCCGTGGCGGCGAACTCGGGGGCCGAGAAGTCGCTGTCGTAGTCGGCTTCCGGCTCGAACGCGGTTTCCGGCTCCAGGGCCGAGGTGAAGCCGTCGGCGGCCTCGAAGTCCTCGTCGCCGAACTCGAGCTCGGGCGGTTCGCTGGTCGGGAAGGCCGTGGGTTCGAAGGCCGGGGCGATCGGCGCGGCGGTGCGGGCGGGCGTGGAGGCCTGGGCCGGCATGAACGCGGCCGGCTGGTCGAAAACGTCTTCCGGGACGGCCTCGCCGCCGAACGAAAAGCGCTCGCCGTCGTCGAAAGGCGACGGGGCGGGACGCGCGGGCGGCGCTACTGCGGCGGCGGCCTGGTCGGCCAGACGGCGCTGGGCTTCGGCCAGCTTGGTGTCGATCTTCTCGCGCGCTTCCTCCAGCAGGCGCGCGGTGCGCTCCTCGCTCTGGCGGATGCGGTCGACCAGCTCTTGCGAGGTGCGCTCGTGGCGCTGGTTCAGGCGGTCGGTGACGCGGGTGACCTGGTCGCCGACGTCGTCGATGGCCAGGGCGTTGCGGCGCTCGGCGTTGCCGATGCGCTCGGCCAGCTTCTCGGTGATCCGGGCGATTTCCGTGCCCAGCTTCTCGAGGGCCTGGGCCTGGACGCTGTCGGCCCGGTTCAGCTTCTGGTCGATGCTGGCGGCGACCTGCTCGATGGCGGCGGTGTTGCGGGCTTCCGAGGTCTGGACGCGGCGGTTCAGGGCGTCGGCCATGCCGACGACTTCGCGGCCCATGCGCTCGATGGCCTGGGCCGAGCGCTGCTCGGCGGCCTGCACGTGGGCGGTCATTTCGCCCAGCTTGAGCTCCATGCGGTCGAAGCGGCCGTCGGCGGACTGGCGCAGCTTGGCGGCCATCTCCATCCGGGCGGCTTCCATGCGTTGGGTCAGGCTGCCGGTCAGGTCGTCCAGGCGCTTCTGCACGCCTTCGGCCGGGTTGCTGCTCTCGACGGTCTGGAGACGGCCGTCCAGGGCGCTGAACGAGGCGTTCAGGGCCTGCAGGGCCTCGGCCGTGCGGGCCTCGGCGGCTTCCAGGCGCTGACCCAGACGGGCCACGACTTCCTCGACCAGGGCCGACGGATCACCGGCCCCGACGCCGGCCTGCCCAACACCAGCCTGGTTGTCCAGGCGCTGTTCCAGGTGGGCGATGGTCTCGCGGGTGCGGGCTTCGCCTTCGTAGAGGTGGCCGGCGACCTTGCCCAAGGCCCCTTCCAGGGCGCGCAGGGCTTCGGCCGAGCGCGGGCCGGCGGCCTCGTTCTCGACGCGGCGCAGGCGCTCGGCGGCGCGGGTCTGGTCGGTCTTGATCTCGTCCACCACGCCTTCGAAACGGGCGGCCACGGCGACCTGCTCGCGCTCGGCGGCGACCAGGCGCTGGAGGGCGCCGCGCACGGACTCGTCGATGCCGGTGATGGCCTGGGCCGAACGCTTCTCGGCCGCCTCGATGCGGTCGGTCAGGCGGTCCAGGGCGACGGCCACGCGGCCGACTTCATCGGCGGGGTGCTCGCGGGCTTCGATGCGCGACGGCGCGCCGCCGCGGGCGGTCTCGTAATAGGAGGGATTGGTGCGGGCGTTGTCGACGGCCAGAGAGGGTCGGCTGGGCTCGCCGAAAGCTTCCAGGGCGGAGGCGTCGAACCCCTCGCCCTCGATGATCATTCGGTTGAGCCATTCACCCAGCGTCATGCCGGAGCGACGCGCGAGGTCCTTAGCGACCTCCCGTGCCTTGGGGTCTATCCCCTTAACGCTCCATGGCGCCGCGGCCGTCATCCGAATCGTTCCCTATGCACCTGGGAACCAACGCTAGACACCGATTCCTAGCGTGTAAACGCGACCTCAACCGCTACATATAGCAATGGTCAAGATTAACTGTGGATGGTTAACAGGCACACCTTCTCAACGTGTGTACCTAAGATTCGGCTGCACGTGGTTAACGGGCGTTAACGATTTGCATGGCCGATTGTCGCAGGCCATGAGAGGCGAATGGACCTTCAAACGACCCTCGCCATCGCCGTGGCCGCCCTGCTGTTCACCGTCTTCTGCGGCTGGCGCGGCGCCCGTCCGATCAATGTTTTAAAGGGTCCGCGCATGATGCCGTGGCGTCCGCTGATGGTGGCCGGCGCCGTCGTGACGATCCTGATGGCGGCCCATATCCTCAATCTGCTGGGGATGAAGACGGGCGACCCGCGCTACTAGGTCGCGGCCTTTTCGTCAGGCCGGAGACCCCGCCGGACGAGAGCAGGCCGATGTCCGCAAGCAAAAAGGGTATGGCCCACTTGTGAGGCGCGGCAATGTAGCGCGGCTGCCAGACCGGATCGTACTTGTCCTTGTACCGTCGCACGCCCTGGAAATTGTAGATTTCCTCGCCGCGCTCGTAGAGCAGGCGGCCCACGCGCGACATGATCGGGGCCAGCGGACGATCGTCCAGGCCGGCCAGCGGAGCCACCCCGAACTCGAACGCCTGGTAGCCCTGCTCCTTGCCCCAGCCCAGCAGCTCGACGAACAGGTAGTCCATGACGTTCTTGGGCGCTTCGTCGGAGTAGCGCATCAGGTCCATCGAGAACGAGACCTTGCCCGCCGTGGGCCACAAGGTGGCGAAGGCGACGATCTTGTCCTCGACCCGCACCAGGGCGACCGGGAACTCGGCGACGTAACGCTCCTCGAAGCCGCCCATCGAGAAGCCCTTCTCGCCGCCGGCGTGGTGGGCCAGCCAGGCGTCGGAAATCTGCTTCAGCTCCGGCATGATCGTGTGGACCTGCTCGGCCGGGATGACCTCGAAGGCCGCCCCGCCCTCGCCCGCCTTACGCCAGTTGCGGCGCAGGACCTCGCGGCGGCGGCCCGACAGTGAGAACGCCTCCAGCGGCACCGCGGCGCTCTCGCCGGTCTTCTGGATGGCCAGGCCCAGGTCGACGCTGTCGGGCAGGTCGGTCGGGCCCAGGGCGTAGAAGCCGACGCGCGCGGCGTGGGCGTCGGCCTGTTCGCGGAACCGCCAGAACAGCTCCATCCGCTCGTCCTCGCGTCCGACCGGCGGTCCCATGGCGATCCACGAGCGGCCGCGCACGCCGAACATCAGGAAGCTCTCGCCCGAGGCCGAGAACAGGAAGCGCTTGTCGCCCAGCAGTGCCAGGTTCGAGGACGGTTCGGCGTCTTCTGCCTTGGCCAGGATGGCGCGGACGCGATCGAACTCGGGGTCGGTGTCGTCGACCACCGGCGGCGTGGCCGGCGTCGCGATCAGCCGCCAGACGCCGATGGCCATCAGCACGATGGCGGCGGCGGCCGACGAGCGGATGGCCCGGGCCACTTCCCGGTCGCCGATCGTCTTCATCACCGACTGGTCGGCGTATTCGGTGTGGGCGAAGGTCCACCAGCCGCACAGGGCCACCCCGATCAGGGCGGCGGCCGCCGACAGCAGCCAGCCGGGCGTGATCTCCATCCGCGACAGGGCCGCCTTGCGCGGGAAGGCCTCGTGGAACGGCAGCATGGCCAGCAGGATCGCTGTCAGGATGACGGTCTCTTCCCAGTTCAGGCCCTTGAACAGGGCCAGGACCGCGCCGCCGGCAAGCGCACACAGCGCCGCCCACCAGGCCGCGTCCAGGCGCGAACGCAGGCCGAAGGCCAGCAGGATCAGCACCAGCCCCAGGATCGACGAGACGAAGTGGCTGACCTCGATCAGCGGTCCGGGGGCCACGGCCAGCCAGATCGCGAAGCGGGTCGGCTCGGACGGCGTCGCGCCCGAGGCCAGCAGCAGGATCCCGGCGCAGGCCGCCAGGATGGCCGACAGCGTCGGCGCGACGGCGAGGAAGGCAGGCCTCAGTTGCGGCGCGGACATCAAGACCCCTGATCGGCGAATCCCGGCGGGACACGTCATCGTCTCCCTCTATAGCGCGGCTCGCCCCCGGCGGTCGCCCATCGCATGACGAACACCTGTTTGAATAAGCTTGCCCCTGCCGTTTCATGGCGTAGTCTGCGCGCCGACGACGCGGAAAAGCGCCGCGAACGCGACCAAGACGAGGGAGAACGGCCATGGCGGATTTCGGCGGCGAACTGGACACCTTCCGCGCCGAGACGCGGGCCTGGCTCGAGGCCAACTACCCTTCGTCGCTGAACGCCCCGATGGGCGAGGACGACGCGCCCTGGGGCGGCAAGACGTTCAAGTGGAAGAACCCGGACGCCAAGCTGTGGCTGGACCGCATGGCCGAGCGCGGCTGGACCGCCCCGATGTGGCCCAAGGAATACGGCGGCGGCGGCCTGTCCAAGGCCGAGAACAAGGTGCTGGAGCAGGAGCTGCGCCGCCTCAAGGCCCGCCCCGCCCTGATGAGCTTCGGCATCTGGATGCTGGGCCCGGTGCTGCTGGAATACGCCACCGAGGAACAGAAGCAGCGCTTCCTGCCGCAGATCGTGCGCGGCGAGACCCGCTGGTGCCAGGGCTATAGCGAACCCGGCGCGGGCTCGGACCTCGCCTCGCTGCAAACCAAGTGCGAGGACAAGGGCGACCACTGGCTGATCAACGGCCAGAAGGTATGGACCAGCTACGCCGACCAGGCCGACTGGATCTTCTGCCTGGTGCGCACCGACACCACCAAGAAGCACGAGGGCATCTCGTTCGTGCTGTTCGACATGACCTCGCCCGGCGTCGAGGCCCGGCCCATCAAGCTGATCAGCGGCAACTCGCCGTTCTGCGAGACCTTCTTCGACAATGTGAAGGTCCCCAAGGAGCAGCTGGTGGGCAAGGTCAACGGCGGCTGGGACATCGCCAAGCGCCTCCTCCAGTACGAGCGCCAGAATATCTCGGCCTCGGGCTTCGGCGGCGGCGGGGGGCTGGACGTGGTCGAGGCGGCCAAGAAGGAGATCGGGGTCGACGCGTCCGGCAAGTTGGCGGACGGCGACCTGCGGGCCCGCATCGCCCATCACCGCATGGACGCCCACGCCTTCATGCTGACCGTGCGCCGCGCCGAGACGGAGTCCAAGCAGGGCTCGGGCCCCAGCGCCGCCGTGTCGATCATCAAGTACGCCGCCGCCAAGATGAACCAGGAGCGCACCGAGCTGCTGGTCGAGGCCCTGGGCCTGCAGGGCCTGGGCTGGGAAGGCGAAGGCTTCGCCAAGGACGAACTGGCCGCGCCCCGCGCCATGCTGCGCGCCAAGGGCAACTCGATCGAGGGCGGCACCAGCGAGGTGAACCTCAACGTCGTGGCCAAGCGGGTGCTAGGCTTGCTGGATCACCAGTAGCGACGGCGCGAGACCATGATCGAGTTCTGGTACGAGTTCGGCAGCACCTACAGCTATCCCGCCGCCATGCGCATCGAGCGCCTGGCGCAGCAGGCCGGCGTGGTCGTGGCCTGGCGGCCGTTCCTGCTGGGGCCGCTGATGCACGACCAGCAGGGCCTGAACGACAGCCCGTTCAACGCCTTCCCGGTCAAGGGCGACTACATGTGGCGCGACCTGCAGCGGGTCTGCGACATGGAGGGCCTGCCCCTGGTCCATCCCAGCCAGTTCCCCCGCAACGGGCTTCTCGCGGCGCGCGTGGCGATCTGCGGGCTGGAGGACGGCTGGACGCCGGCCTTCAGCCGCGCGGTCTACACGGCCAATTTCGTCGACGACCAGGACATCTCGAAACCCGAGGTGCTGGCCCCGCTGATCGCCTCGGTCGGCGCCGGGCCGGACGCGGTGCTGGCCGCCGCCGCCACGGATCCCATCAAGACCCGCCTGAAGGACCATGTCCGCCAGGCCCAGGAGCGCGGCCTGTTCGGCGCGCCCTCCTTCCTCACCGCCGACGGCGAGCTCTTCTGGGGCAACGACCGTCTCGAACAGGCCCTCGACTGGGCCGTCCGTCATCAGAACCTGGAGCAAGCCTGACATGGCCGTCCTGACCGAAGAACAGACCATGCTGCGCGACGCCGCCAAAGGCTGGACGCAGGACAGCGCCCCGGTCGGCGCCCTGCGCAAGCTGCGCGACGGCGGCTCCAAGCAGAGCTTCGACCCGGCGGCCTGGGCCGAGATGGGCGCCATGGGCTGGGCCGGGGTGATCGTGCCGGAGGATTTCGACGGTTCGGCCTTCGGCTATCTGGGCCTGGGCCTGATCCTGGAGGAGACCGGCCGCAACCTGGTGGCCTCTCCCCTGCTCTCCACCGCCCTGGTCGCGGCCTCGGCCCTGGTGCTGGGCGGCTCCGACGCCCAGAAGGCCGCGTGGCTGCCGAAGATCGCCGCCGGCGAGGCCGTCGCGACCCTGGCCGTCGACGAGGGCTCGCACCACGCGCCGCTGAACATCGCCCTCTCGGGCGGGCAATCGGGCAACGGCTTCGTCTTGAACGGGACCAAGACCTTCGTGATCGACGGCGAGGCCGCCGACCTGCTGATCATCGCCGCCCGCACCTCGGGCGCGGCGGGCGACAGCGACGGCGTCACCCTGTTCCTCGTGCCGGGCGACGCCAAGGGCGTGACCCGCACGCACCTGGCCCTGGTCGACAGCCGCGGCGCGGCCCAGATCACCTTCGACAAGGTGGAGGTCGGCGCCGACGCCGTGCTGGGCGAGGTCGGCAAGGGCTGGGCGATCCTGGAGCCGGTGCTGGACCGCGCCTATGCCGGCCTGGCGGCCGAAATGCTGGGGACGGCCACGGCCGCCTTCGAGATCACCCTGGACTACATCAAGACCCGCACCCAGTTCGGCCAGGTGATCGGCACCTTCCAGGCCCTGCAACACCGCGCGGCCAAGCTGTTCACCGACCTTGAGACCACCCGCTCCTGCGTCGAGGCCGCCCTGGAAGCCGCCGACGCCGGTGGGGACACGCGCCTGCTGGCCTCGCTGGCCAAGGCCAAGGCGTCCGAAGTCCTGCACCTGGCGTCCAACGAGATGGTCCAGATGCACGGCGGCATCGGCATGACCGACGCCCACGACGCCGGCCTCTACATGAAACGCGCCCGCGTCGCCGAGGCGCTGTTCGGCTCGGCGTCGTTCCACCGCGACCGCTACGCCAAGCTGTCGGGTTTCTGATCCAATCCAGTGTTGTCATCCCGGGCGTAGCGAAGCGAAGACCCGGGACCGCCGGAAGCGCTGAGTTCACGCGTCGGTCCCGGATCGGCGCGCTGCGCGCTTGTCCGGGATGACAAGCGATAGTGCGAACTAGGCCTTAGGAACTGGCGCGCATCGGATCAGTTCTCCCCTCCTCCCCCGCGAGAAGGAAGAACCGTCATGAGCACCGATCCCAACGACAAGGCCGCCGTCGAGCAGCGCCTCTGGAAGGAGCTGGACCACGCCCGGTTCGGCATGCTGGGCCTGACGGACAGTCACCAGCATTTCCAGCCGATGACCGCCTTCGCCGAGCCCGAGAGCGGCCAGATCTGGTTCTTCACCAAGGCCGACGCCGATCTGGCCAAGAGCGCCGGCGGCGGGGCCCAGGCGATGTTCATCGTCCAGGCCAAGGACCAGGACTTCCAGGCCTGCATCGGCGGCGTGCTGTCCACGGCGCGGGACACCGCCCGCATCGACAAGTACTGGAATCCGATGGTCGCGGCCTGGTTTCCGGACGGCAAGGACGACCCGTCCCTGACCCTGCTGCGGCTGGACGCCAAGGACGCCGAACTGTGGATCTTCAAGGGCGGCGCGATCCGCTTCGCCTGGGAAGTGGCCAAGGCCAACCTGACCGACAGCCCGCCCGACCTGGGCGACAAGGCCCACATCAGCCTGGGATAGGCGCCCGCCCTCGAGAAGCAAATTCGCTTTCGACATTCGCTGGCGAAAGTTCACTTAGGACGTGCGCTTCGCGCAAAGCGACAGCGTTATCAACTGTTCCTGTAATGTCGGGTTCCCGACGCAATCAATAGCGCGTTCTGAACCCTATCAGGTGTTCTGCATTTGTGTCGACTACTCGACAGCACCGATGCGAGTTCCAACCTATAGCTTCAAACTTTACCGCATACCGGTGATCGATTCGCTCGACGGGACCGTCGCACCTTTGAAAAATCGTCTGCTCGCCGCCCTGCCGTCCGAGGATTTCGGGCTGATCGCGCCCCATCTCACCCAACATGAGCTGGAAAAGGGCCGACATCTCTGCGAGCCGGGCGATCCGGTCGACGTCATCTATTTCCCGCACGACTGCGTCATCTCGCTGATGACGTTGATGGAGAACGGCGCGGCGATCGAGTCGGCGACAGTGGGCCGCGAGGGCGCCCTGGGCCTGATGGCCGCCGTGGCGCCGCGCCAGTCGCTGGTGCGGGCCATCGTCCAGGCGCCCGGCGTCGCTTCGCGGATCAGCGCCTCGGCCCTGCACGACGCCTGGGTGCGCAGCCCCACCCTGCGCGACCTGGTCGACCGTCACAACGAGGCGCTGTTCGGCCATGCGATCCAGTCGGTTGCCTGCAACGCCCTGCACGGGGTCGAGGCCCGGTTCTGCCGCTGGCTGCTGTCGTGCCGCGATCGCATCGACGGCGACACCATCAGCCTGACCCAGGAATTCCTGGCCGACATGCTGGGCGTCCAGCGCACCACGGTCACCGCCGTGGCTGGTTCGCTGCAGGCCAAGGGCCTGATCCGCTATCGCCGCGGCGTCGTCGACATCCTCGACCGGGCCGGTCTCGAGGCCATGACCTGCGAGTGCTACGCCGCCGTCCGCCGGGGCTACGAGCGCCTGCTGCCGCTTCCCTTCGGCTGAAGCCTCCCCATCTCCAACGACGCGTTGGAGAGGAGGCCCGCATGATCGTCCGCAATTGGCATGGCCGGGTGCCGGCCGCCCTGGCCGACCGTTATCTGGCCCTGATGCGCGAAGTGGCCCTGCCCGACTACAAGTCGACGCCCGGCAACCTCGGCGCCTGGTGCCTGACCCGGCGCGAGGGCGAGATCACGCATTTCGAGATGCTGACCTTCTGGACCGATCTGGACGCCGTCAAACGCTTCGCCGGCGAGGATTTCGAGCACGCCAAGTACTACGACTTCGACGCCGAGTTCCTGATCGAGAAGGAACCCCGCGTGCGGCACTACGAGGCTGTGAACGAGTAGCTACCGCTTGCGGGTCGGGAACGGCGCGTGGGCCAGGCGCAGCAGGTTGGCCGCGCCGGGGGCGCCGAACGGCGTGCCCGCGACGATCAGCACGCGCTCGCCCGGCCCGACCAGCTTCAGCTCGACGGCCTTGGCGACGGCGTCCGAGGTGACGACCTCCAGGCTGTCGGGCTGACCGCTGACGCGGGCCTCCACGCCCCAGACCAGGCACATGCGGCGCACGGCCTCGATGCGCGGCGACAGGGCCAGCACCGGCTGCAGCGGCCGCTCGCGCGACAGGCGGCGGGCGGTGGCGCCGGTGGTGGTGAAGGCCACCAGGCACTTGGTCGAGCCGGCCTTGGCGGCCTGGGCCGCGGCCACCACCAGGACGTCGGCGTCCTCGTCGTTGTGCGGCTGTTCGGCCTGCATCAGCTCGGGCCAGCGCGGATCGCGCTCCACCCGCTCGATGATGCGGCTCATCATCGCCACCGACTCTTCGGGATAGTCGCCCGCTGCGCTTTCCGCGGAAAGCATGACCGCGTCCGCGCCCTCGTAGACGGCGTTGGCGACGTCCGAGGCCTCGGCCCGGGTCGGGGTCGGCGAGCTGGTCATCGACTCCAGCATCTGGGTGGCGACGATCACCGGAATGCCGCGCTCGCGGGCGGCGCGCAGGATGACCTTCTGGGCCACCGGCACCTCTTCGGGGGCCATCTCGACGCCCAGGTCGCCACGGGCCACCATCACGCCGTCGCAGAGGTCGAGGATCGGGCCCAGCACTTCCAGGGCCTGGGGCTTCTCGATCTTGGCCAGCACGGCGGCGCGGCCTTCGACGATGCGGCGCAGCTCGGCCATGTCTTCCGGCGCCTGCACGAACGACAGGGCGATCCAGTCCACGCCCAGCCGCAAGGCGAAGGCCAGGTCTTCGCGGTCCTTCGGCGTCAGCGGCGACATCGGGATCACGACGTCCGGCACGGCCACGCCCTTGCGTTCCGACAGTTTGCCGCCGTTGACGACCGTGGTGTTGGCGTAGCCGGGACCCGCGTCGGTCACCGTCATCCGCAGCTTTCCGTCGTCCAGCAGCAGGGTCGCGCCGGGGCGCATGGCCACCAGGATCTCGGGGTGCGGCAGGTGCACGCGCGTCTCGTCGCCCGGCGTCGGGTCGTTGTCGAACCGGAAGGCCTGGCCGGCCTTCAGCGTCACCGGACCATCGGAGAACTTGCCCACGCGCAGCTTGGGGCCCTGCAGGTCGGCCAGGATGCCCAGCGGGCGGCCGACGACCTTTTCGGCGTCACGAATAAACTTGTACGAGGCGGCGTGGTTGTCGTGGCTGCCGTGGCTGAAGTTCAGGCGGAACACGTCCGCCCCGGCCTTGGCCAGGGTGATGATCATCTCCGGCGAGCTGCTGGCCGGACCGATGGTGGCGACAATGCGGGAGCGGCGCGCGCGGATCATGAACCTGCTCCGGAGAGGCTAGAAAATGCTGCAATGCGGCAGAAAATACCGCAGAGCGGAAAGGATTTGCTTTGGGCGAACGTCATTCTCGAATTTCGCACCTGACAACGTTGTCTAGCGGTCCGAGCCTGGATTCGCCATCGCTGACTTAGCGTCAACTCCAAAGGCTTTCCACCTCCATAAGAAAATATGGGGAACGGCAAGCTTGGAGAGATCAACGCTCGAAGCGGGTTCGGGTCGCTCGGCGTCCCCGAATCCTAGCCCACCGGGCCGGTGGATTCCCGGACGACCAGCTCGAAATCCAGCAGGCGCGAAGGCGGCGGCGCGTCGCCCTCGGCTCGGGTCGCGCCGGTCAGCAGCAGGTCGGCGGCGGCCGCGGCCATGGCCTGGATCGGCTGGCGCACCGTGGTCAGTTGCGGCCAGACCACCTTGGCGCCGGGCGTGTCGTCGAAGCCGGCCACCGACAGGGTCTGCGGCACCTCCAGGCGCAGACGGTTGGCCACCGCCATCACGCCCAGGGCCATGTCGTCGTTCGAGGCGAAGATCGCCGTGGGGCGGTCGGTCCGGTTCAGCAGCCGCTCGGCCGCCTCGAAGCCCGAGCGGAACGAGAACCAGCCCTGCTCGACATGCTCCTCGCGCACGGCGTGGCCGTGCTCCTTCATCGCCGCGACATAGCCCTCGTAGCGCAGGTGCGAGGCGCCGTGTTCGGGGTGGCCCTTGATGAAGCCGATGTCGGTATGGCCCAGGCCGATCAGGTGGGCGGTCATCTCGTAGGCGGCGCGCACGTCGTCCATGCGCACGTGGGCCGAGCGGTCCAGGTCCTGGTCGGGCGACAGCCGCACATAGGGCACGCCCTCGGCTTCCAGCACGTCCAGCACCGCGACGTTGTCGCAGACCGGCGGGGTCAGGATCACGCCGTCCATCCGCAGGGTGTGCAGCATCGGCTCCACCTGGGCGGCCACGTCGCCGGTCGAGTCCAGCGGCTCGACGATCAGGTGGTAGCCCTCTTCCCGGCAGCGGGCGATCGCGCCCAGCTGCACGTCGGTGACGTAGGCGGGGCTCGGGTTGTCGAAGAACACGCCGATCAGATAGGCCTTCGACCCCGCCAGGCTGCGGGCCGAGATGTTGGGTCGGTAGTTCAGGGCCGCGACGGCTTCCTGCACCCGCACGCGCGTGTCGTTCTTCACGTTCGGCTCGCGGTTCAGCACCCGCGAAACGGTCTTGATCGATACGCCCGACATGCGGGCGACCTCGTGGATCGTAACCTTGGAACTCAAGACCGGCCTCGCGAAGCGTCGGAAAATCGACAAGCGACGCAATAAAGGCATGACAGCCTTGTCAAGGCGAGCCCACCTCAAGCGGAAATCTCGCCTTGAGCGATCGGAAACGGGCCCGACCGGACGAAAAGCCTTATGAAATGGCCGCGCGACCGTCCGGCGTCATGGCCACGGCCGCCCCGATCAGGGCGGTGTGGGGGTTCATGACGACATGCGTGGGGATGTCCTTGGTGTAGCCGCTGAGCCGGCCCTTCGACTCGAATCGCTCGCGGAACTGGCCGTGCTCCAGCAGGTCGATGATCCGCGGCGCGATGCCGCCGGCGATGAACACCCCGCCCCGCGCGCCCAGCGCCAGGGCCAGGTCGCCGGCCGCCGAACCCAGGATGGCGCAGAACCGGTCGATCGTGACCTTGCAGCAGGCGTCGCCGGCCACGGCGTGTTCGGTGATCTGCTTGGCGGTCAGGGCCTGCGCCTCGCGCCCTTCGATCCGGGCCAGGATCACGTGCAGGTCCTCGATGCCGGGGCCCGACAGGATGCGCTCGATCGAGCAGCGGCCGTGCTCCTTGGTCAGGGCGCGGAGGATCTCGATCTCGGTGTCGTCGAACGGCGCGAAGGCGATGTGGCCGCCTTCGGTGGTCAGCGGCGTCTCGACGCCGTGCCGGCGCACCATGCCCGCCGCGCCGAAGCCGGTGCCCGGGCCGAGGATCGCCAGGTCGCCCTCGCCCGAGGTCTGCAGCGGGCCGATCTGGCGCAGGTCCTTGGGGGTCAGGCGCGGGGCCGCCAGGGCCTGGGCGGTGAAGTCGTTGATCAGCTTGGCCGTGCGGAAACCGCCGGCCCGGCGCAGGCCGTCTTCCGACAGCTTCCAGTCGCTGTTGGTGAAGTGCACGGCGCCGTGCTCGATCGGGCCGGCGACGGCGACGACCGCCTGGTCGGGGTGCTTGAGCCCCATCTTGGCCAGATAGGCTTCGACCGCGTCCTCGGCCTGTTCGTAGTCCTCGCCCTTGTAGGACGTCGGTTCGATCAGCTGGGGATCGGCCCCATCGAAATCGACCAGGGCAAACCGCGCGTTGGTTCCGCCGATGTCGCCGACCAGGCCAAGCCCGATGGAGTTCAAACCGCTCATAGTCTTCACGTCCTAAGCAAACAGCACGGAGCCGCCGTGGTCGGCCGCGCCGACCCCAGCCCGCATCCAGCCGAAGAGTTCCCGCCCAAAGCCCGGCTTGGACGCCGGGACGCTCGCCGGCGTGCGAGCGCGAAGAACCGCCTCGTCCACCAGGATTTTCAGTTCGCCCGTGTGGGCGTTCAGAGAGATCACGTCGCCGTCCTGGACATAGGCCAGGGCCCCGCCCTTGGCCGCTTCCGGCGTGACGTGGATGGCCGCCGGGGTCTTGCCCGAGGCGCCCGACATCCGGCCGTCGGTGACCAGGGCCACCTTGAAGCCGCGGTCCAGCAGCACCGAGATCGACGGCGACAGGTTGTGCAGTTCGGGCATGCCGTTGGCCGACGGCCCCTGGAAGCGCACCACCACCACGACGTCGCGGTCGAGTTCGCCGCGCTTGAAGGCGGCGATGAAGTCTTCCTGTTCCTGGAACACCGCCGCCGGGGCGGTGATCACCTGGTGCTCGGGCTTCACGGCCGAGACCTTGATCACGCCGCGACCGAGGTTCCCGGTCAGCAGGCGCAGGCCGCCTTCCGGGCTGAACGGATCGGAGGCCGGGCGCAGGATGTTGAGATCCAGCGACTCTTCGGCCCCCTCGCGCCAGGCCAACTCGCCATCGACCAGGATCGGCTCCTGGGTGTAGCGCGACAGGCCCTGTCCAACGACCGTCAGCACATCCTCGTGGGCTAGGCCGGCCTTGAGCAGTTCCTTGACCACGAAGTGGATGCCGCCGGCGGCGTGGAACTGGTTCACGTCGGCCGAACCGTTCGGATAGACCTTGGCCAGCAGCGGCGTGTTCTTGGAGATATCGTCCAGGTCTTCGAGCGTCAGGATGATGCCGGCCGCATGGGCCATGGCCACCAGGTGCAGGGCCAGGTTGGTCGAGCCGCCGGTGGCCATCAGGCCGACCACGCCGTTGACCACGGCCTTCTCGTCGATCATTCGCCCGACCGGGATCCAGTCGTTGCCCTTGTGGGTGATGGCGGCCACGCGCTTGGCGGCTTCCTTCACCAGCGCCGTGCGCAGCGGGGTGTGCGGATGGACGAAGGCCGAGCCCGGCAGGTGCAGGCCCATCAGCTCCATCAGCATCTGATTGGTGTTGGCCGTGCCGTAGAAGGTGCAGGTGCCGGGGCCGTGGTAGCTGGCGCTCTCGGCGGCCAGCAGTTCCTCGCGGCCGACCTTGCCCTCGGCGTAGAGGGCGCGGATGCGGGCCTTTTCCGAATTGGGCAGGCCCGAGGTCATCGGGCCGGCCGGCACGAACATCGCCGGCAGGTGGCTGAAGGTCAGGGCGCCGATCAGCAGGCCCGGCACGATCTTGTCGCAAACGCCCAGGTACAGCGCGCCGTCGAAGGCGTCGTGGGTCAGGGCGATGCCCGTGGCCATGGCGATCACGTCGCGCGAGAACAGCGACAGCTCCATGCCCGGACGGCCCTGGGTGACGCCGTCGCACATGGCCGGCACGCCGCCGGCGAACTGGGCGGTGGCCCCGACCTCGCGCGCGGCGTCCTTGATCAGCGCCGGGTACTCTTCCAGCGGCTGGTGGGCCGACAGCATGTCGTTATAGGCCGAGACGATGCCCAGGTTGGGAGCGTTGACGTCCAGGGCGCGGACCTTGTCCACCGCCGGTGACGCGGCGAAGGCGTGGGCCCAGTTGGCGCAGCTGAGCTTGGCGCGGCCCGGCTGGGCCGCCGCCGCGGCGTCGAGATTGGCCAGATAGGTCGCGCGGGTGTCGCGGCTGCGCTCGATGATCCGCGCGGTGACTTCGGCGATTACGGGATGCATGGCCATGGTGCTACTCCGCCCACAGGATACGGACCGGGGCGCGGTCCTGGTTCAGAATCGCGGCGATCGGCAAGGCTTGATCGACCGGACCTTCGAGCAACGTCTTCTTGGCGGCGCTGGTGATCAGCAGGACGATCAGCGACGACTGGATCAACGCCTGGAAGGTCAGGCTGATCCGGGGCAGGTCCGGGGCCGGCTGGCCGGGCGGCACGGCGATCACGGTGCGCTCGGACTTGGGGTCCAGCCCTTCCGCCAGTTTCGGATTGCCGGGGAACAGCGACGCGAAGTGGCCGTCCGGGCCGACGCCCAGCAGGGTGACGCCGAACGGCAGCGCCTTGGCGACGCCGGCCTCGGCCTTGGCCGCGACCTCGTCCTGGGCCACGCCGTCGAAGAACAGCGGCGCGAAGCCGGCCTTGGCCGCCTCGCCCTGCAGCAGGTGCCGGCGGACCAGCCCCTCGTTGCTGCTGGGATCGGACGGCGGCACGAAGCGCTCGTCGGTCAGGGTGACCACGACCTTGTCCCAGGGGACCGTCATCGTCGCCAGGCGGTCATAGACCGGGGCCGGCGTGGAGCCGCCGGTGGCGGCGAACCCGGCCTGGCCGCGCTTGGCCACAGCCTCGGTCAGGGCCGAGGCCACGACCGAGGCGGCGGCGTCGTACAGCGCCTCGCGCGACGGGAAGGCCTCGATCTTGGGGAGGGTCATTACGCTCACCCTATTCGTTCCAGGCCCGGCCTTGCGGCGAGATCAGCGCCGAGGCGCTGTGCGGACCCCAGGTGCCGGCGGCGTAGGGCGCGGGCTCGATCTTGGCCTCGGCCCAGGCGGCCGACACGCCGTCCACGAACTTCCAGGCCTGCTCGACCTCGTCACGCCGCACGAACAGGGTGCGGTCGCCGCGGAACACGTCCAGCAGCAGCTTCTCGTAGGCGATCCGTCGACGGCTGCCGGCCGCGCTCATGGCCAGGGACAGCGGCAGCGACTGCAGGCGCATGCCCTCTTCCGACAAGCCCGGGCGCTTGGTCATCACGGTCAGCGAGATGTCCTCGTCCGGCTGCAGGTCGATGACCAGGCGGTTGGCCTTGGTCTCGGCCTGGGCGGCCACGCCGAAGATGTTGTGCGGCACGGGCTTGAACTGCACGACGATCTGGGTGCGGCGGTCGGGCAGGTTCTTGCCGGTGCGCAGGAAGAACGGCACGCCGGCCCAGCGCCAGTTGTCGATGTCGACCTTCAGGGCCACGAAGGTCTCGGTCTTGGAGCCCTTGCCCACCTCGTCCAGATAGCCCTCGCGCGCCGTGCCCTCGACCACGCCGCCCACATATTGGCCGCGCACGGTGTCGTGGGCGACATTGGCCTTGGTGAAGGGGCGCAGGCTGCGCAGCACCTTGACCTTCTCGTCGCGGACGGCGTCCGGATCGAAGCCCGAGGGGGCCTCCATGGCGACCAGGCACAGCAGCTGAAGCAGGTGGTTCTGCAGCATGTCGCGCAGGGCGCCGTACTCGTCGTAATAGGGCCAGCGCTCGCCGACCTTCTCGGTCTCGGCGATGGTGATCTGCACGTGGTCGATGTGCTTGTTGTCCCACAGGGGCTCGAACAGCACGTTGCCGAAGCGCAGGGCGGTCAGGTTCTGGACCGTCTCCTTGCCCAGATAGTGGTCGATGCGGAAGATCTGGCTCTCGTCGACCACCGCGCCCACCGCGCCGTTGATGACGCACGAGCTGGCGAAGTCCTTGCCGATCGGCTTTTCCAGCACCAGGCGCGTCTGGGGACCGGTCAGGCCGGCCGACTGCAGGGCGGTGCAGACCGAGCCGTAGAGGCTGGGCGACAGGGCGAAGTAGATGACCAGGTCGCCGTGCTTGCCGACCTTTTCGGCCAGCGCCTTGGCGCCCTCTTCCTTGGTGATGTCGACCGACAGGTAGTCCAGGCGGGCGGCCAGGCGGTTCCACGCCGATTCCTCGACGGCGGCGCGCTTGCCCAACTGCTCGCGCACCAGCTTGCGATAGCTGTCGGCGTCGTGGTCGTGACGGGCCAGGCCGATGATCCGCAGATCGTGCGGCAGCAGGCGATCGACTTCGAGAAAATACAGCGAAGGCAGCAGCATGCGCAGGGCCAGGTCGCCCGCGCCACCCAGCAGGACCAGCACTTCCCGGCCGGTCTGATCGGCGTTCGTCTCTTTGGTCAATGTTTCCACCCTATGACAACGTTGTCATGACACGCCCGTCGGAGCAATGCAAGCGGCCCCCTAGGACGTCCCTGTCGACGTCCCGACAGGACCGCGCGCGCGGCGTCTAACTAAGGGGTTTGGGGCGGCGCCGCCAGAAGACCAATCGCTTTTCGCGCGCGAAGGTTCACCTCTGGGCAGGCAAAACGCGGCCGCCTCCGCAAGAGGCGACCGCGTGGGCAGGGTGAAAAGGTGGAATCGTTCTCTAGAGGCCGTAGGAGGCCAGCAGCTTCAGACTCAGTCGCGTGGCCTCCGGCGGCGCTTCGCTGCGGTCGTTCACGTCCTTGGCGAAGGCCTGGAACGTGGGCAGGTCGGTCAGCACGCCGGCGTCGTCGTCGCACAGGTTGACGAACAGATGGACGAAGTCGACGCCGTCGCGGAACAGCGCATAGGCGATGTTGTCGGGCCGGACGGCCTTCAGCTCGTCGAACACCTCCAGCGACAGCGCCTGGTTCTCGTCGGCGCGATCCGGCTTGGCGGCGTAGCGCACCAGTGTAACCCTCTGCATGGTCTTGGATCCTTGGATTGCGACGGCGCGGAATGCGTCCGTCATGACCAAGGACGCGGCCGCCGATGCGAAGGATTCGGTCGGAGAAATATTCCCGGACCGCGAATCCTTTCGGGGTCGCGCGTCGTCATGAAGACGGGCCCGTCGTTCGGGCGGCGCGAAGAGGACGGCACATGGCGGACGGCAACCTGGCTCCGGAGGCGTTCAGCCAGCTGATGGCGGAGCTGCGCCCCAGCCTGCATCGCTATTGCGCGCGCATGGTCGGTTCGGCCTTCGACGGCGAGGACGTGGTGCAGGAGGCCCTGGCCAAGGCGGCGCTCGCCTACCCCGCCGCCGAGCCGATCGAGCATCCCGACCGCTGGCTGTTCCGCATCGCCCACAACACCGCCCTAGACGCCCTGCGCGGCCGCAAGCGCCAGCCCCTTCTCGACGAGACGTTCAGCGAAATCGTCGATCCGGTCGCGGCCGCCGACGCCCGGGTGGCGGCGACGGCCAGCCTGGCCGTGCTGCTGCGCCTGCCGGTCGCCCAGCGTTCGTGCGTGGTGCTGATCGATGTGCTGGGCCACTCGCTGGACGAAACCGCCCAACTCCTGGACTTCACCCTGGCGGCCGCCAAGGCCGCCCTGCATCGCGGCCGCGTGCGCCTGAAGGACCTGGCCGAGGAACCGGACGTCGCCCCTCCCCGCCTGGACGCCGCCGAACGCGCGCGGCTGCGCGCCTATGCCGACCGCTTCAACGCCCGCGACTTCGACGCCCTGCGCGCCCTGCTCAGCGAGGACGTGCGGCTGGACCTGGCCAATCGGCGGCGGATCGAAGGGCGCAAGGACGTCTCGGTCTACTTCACCCACTACGCCTCGACCTCGGGCTGGCGGTTCGAGGCGGGCATGGCCGAGGGCCGCCTGGCCCTGCTGGTCAGCGATCCGGCCGATCCGACGGCCGCCGTGCGCTACGTGGTGCTGCTGGACTGGGACACCGGCGAGATCGCCGCGATCCACGACTACTTCTACGCGCCGTACGTCATGGACAGCCTGGCGATAGCGCGAACCTAGAGCGTGACAGCCGAAAGTGGATGCCGGTTTCGGCGTCTGTCACGCTCTAAATGTTTGAAGTAGAGCCTGCTAAGGCAGGCTCTAAACGCCTCGGTTGCTCGCCTGGGCCCGGAAGCGGTCCTTCATCTTGGCCACCCAGCCGTTGAAGGCCTCGTTGTCGGCGGTGACCTTGCTGAAGTCGGTGCTGGACAGGGCGCCCGGATCGGCGCCGGCCAGGGCCACGCGCAGGCCGTCGGGATTGCGCGCGCCGTCGACGAAGCCGCCGTAGCGCTGGCGCAGGCGGCCCAGCGAGGCGTCGTCGTCGGCCAGGCTGAAGGCCACGGCCGAGCGCAGCAGCTTGGACTCGTCGGCCGGGCTCAGCAGCCCCGGCGTCTTCCAGCGGTCAGCCAGGGCGCGCTCGTACAGCGCGCCGGCCTGGGGCCAGGTGTGCTGCTTCCAGGCGATCTCGGCGCGGACATCCTCGGCGTCGCGGCCCTTGTCGCTCTCGATCACCTCCAGCGCCGCATCGTAGCGGCCAAGTCCCATCAGGGCGCGGGCGGTGGCCAGGCGGCGCTCGGCGTTCAGCGCCGGCGGCAGGATCGTGGTGCGGGTGGCGTTGATGGTGTCCAGCGCGCTCTCGGGCTGGCGGTCCATCAGGTAGATCCAGGCCAGGTCCGTGGCGACCTGGGCCTTGGGCACGCCGTTCAGACGGTTGTCGACCTGGTACTTCAGCAGCTTGGCGGCTTCGTCCAGCAGGTCGACGTCGACCAGGCGGCGCACCAGGTTGCGGACCATCTGGTCGCCGTCGGCGCCGATCGGGGTCAGGTCCTGGAAGTCGTAGAACAGGCCCACCGCCTGGATCGGCTGCATGCCGTCGGCCAGGCCGTCCAGGAAAAGGGTCCGGAAGGTGGTGTTGAGGTCGTTGCGCAGGGCCACGGCCTGCGGCAGGTCGGACTGCACGTTGCTGGCCGAGTGCAGCACCTCCAGCGCCTCGCGATAGCGGCCCTGCTTGATCTGCAGCTGACCCAGCGCGCGGATGGTGTCCAGTTCGACCCCGTCGCCGCGCCAGCGGAAGCGCAGGGCGTCCAGGCCCTTGGCGGCGACGTCGGCGCTGATCTGGTTCTTGGCCAGGCGCAGCTGGATGGCGTGCAGGGTGGCGGGCGCGGCCAGGCGGTCGATGCCCGAGCGGGAGATCGCCTGGAACACCGGCAGGGCGCGGGAGTCGTTCTTGGCCTCGAAGGCCTTGGCCAGGGTCAGCCGCAGCTCCAGTTGATCCTCGACCGGGATGTTGGGCAGCTTCAGGGCCTGGTTGATCAGGCGGATGGCGGTCTCGGGCGCGCCGACGCCGACCGCCGCCTCGGCCTGGGCGCCCAGGAAGCGGGCCTGCCACAGGGCGGGGAACATGTTGAGGGCGCGCGCGCCTTCGGCGAACCGCTGGTTGGCGTCGGTCCACTGGCCGGTCTTGCTGGCGATGTAGCCGCGCCACATCGCGGCCGAGGGATCGTCGTTCAGGACCGGCGAGGCGAAGTCGGTCTCGGCCTCGGCGTACCGGCGCGCCATCACCTTGGCCACGCCGCGCAGGCCGCGGAATTCGCCGTCGCCCATCAGGGTCTGCTGGGCGCGTCCGGCGGCGTTGAGCACGCCGATGGCCTCGTACGACAGGTTCGAGCCGACCAGGAAGCGGGCCAGGGCCATGCGGGCGGCGGTGTCGTCGCCCTTGCCTTCGGGGCCGCCGGCGGCGGGAACCGCGCCGAGCAGGGCGTCGTAGCGGGCCATGAACCCGCCAGATCCGGTCTTGGCCCAGTGTTCGGGATCGATCAGGGCCGGCATCGCCATCGCCTGGGGCGCGCCGGCCCCGGCGTCGGCCAGGGCCTGGCCGCTGGAGGTCGACGACAGCAGCAGGCCCTTGGGCCGGCCGATGCGGACGATGTCGCCGTCCGAGGTCATCTGCAGGTCGCCGGAATAGCTTTCGACCGCCAGACCGGTGGCCGACTGCAGCAGGGCCATCTCGACATAGTCGCGGCGCGACGGCAGGCCCTTGGACGGCGCGAGAGCCGTGACCACGCCGAGGCGGTCGCCGACCGCCGGGTCCGAGACCCAGGCGATCCTGGTCGCGCCGGCCACGTTGGCGGTCAGGGTGGCAGGGGTGGCGTTGTCGTCCCGGGCCACGCGGATCAGGTCGGGCGAGTCCTGGTTTCCCGCGCCCAGGGCGATCGTCCAGTTGGAGCCGACGCCGTCGGCGTAGAACGGCGCGCCTTGCGGCGTGCTGATGCGCAGCGCCGCGTAGTCGGGCCCCTTGAAGGCCTGGATGTTGCGGTACTGCGGCGTGCTCAGGGGCAGCTTGCCGATGTCCAGCCGGGCGGGAGCGTCGAACACCACCCAGACCGCCTCGCCGCGACGGAACACGGCCGCGCCGGCCGGATTGGCCCAGTCGAAGCTGAGCTGGATCTGGCCCGAGACCTTCTCCAGCTTGACCGGCACGACGCCGCCGGCCGGCATCGGATTGGGACGTTGCGACACCACGGTCGCCGCCGGGACCGGGGCCGCGGCGGCGGTTTCCTGGCGGATGAACAGGTTGATGAAGTCGTCGCCGTCGGCGTTGCCGGCCCGGAAGTCGGCGTTCTCGCTCAGCGCGACCACGATCTCGACCACGCCGCCGACATGGCGCGCCTGGGCGCCCTTCACCAGGCGGGGCGGGCCGACGTTGAGGGACGAGAGATTGGGATTGGCGTCGCGCGGGAAGCGCAGGACGACGGCCGTCCCCTCGCGCCGGGCCTGCATGCCGCGCGAACCGGGGAACTCCAGCCGCGTGAAGTCGGGAGCCTGGGCGATCCGAACCTGCAGACCGGCCGGCGCGGCGGCCTTGCGAGGCGCGGCTTTACGGGGCGCGGGCTTGTGTTGAGCAGACTTGTTTGAAGCAGATGGAGAGGCGTGACGCGGCTCGGCCGAGATCGACATCGACGGGGTCGCGACCCCGAGGATGCAGATCGCCGCGACGGTCGATCTCAGAAACGCCCCCAGCTTCATGCCCCCGCTTTCGCTCCTGTCCTAGCCGGCCTTCTTGGCCGGGCTGGCGCCGGCCAGCGGCGCGGCCGCGGCTTGCGCGGGAGCGTCGGCGGCGGGCTTGTCGGCGGCGGCCAGCGCGGCGCGTTGCTTAGCGATGGCTTCGGACGACAGGCGGTTGGCCAGGCGCTCGGTCAGGATCTTGGCGTCGTTCGGCGACATGTTGGCCAGGATCATGCTGAGCGTGCGCTCCTTCATCTTGGAAGCGATCGGCAGGCGCACGCTGTCGTCCAGCACGCTCATGCGGGCGGCGGCGTCCTTGGGCTTCATGGCCGAATAGACCGTCACCATGCGCTGGGACTCGGCTTCCTTCTGGGCGTCGGCCTGACCCAGCAGGCCCTGGATCTCGCCCTTCATGCCGTTCAGCGCCTTCATCTTGGCGTCGAGCTTGCCCTCGGCGGCGGCCAGCAGCTGCAGCTGGACATCGATGTCCTGCTCGCGCTGGTCCAGCTGGCCGCGACGCTGACCCAGGCTTTGCAGCACGCGCAGTTCGGCCGGCGACAGACCGGCTTCCTTCGCCAGGTCGCTGGCCGAGGGCGCGCAGATCGGCGGCGGCGTCCTGGCGGCGGCGTCCTTGCCGGCGTCGGCGGCCGAGGTCGCCTTTTCGCCGTCAGCCTTGGCCGTGCCCTCGGCGAAGGCCTTGGCGCCGCTCAGCATGTCCGGGATGGACTTCGCGCCCGCCAGGGCGTTGACGGCGAGCACGCCGACAGCGGTGGCCCCGATGATCGGCAGGATGCGCGGAATATTTTTCATCGACGGCCCCTAAAGGTCGAACCGGGGCGCGGCGGATCTTCCGGGCCCTCGAACAGGTCATCATCTATCCGCGCCCGTGAACGCGGAGTTTCCTTTGGCGCGGAAGAGCGCGCGGCGGAAGGCGGCGGGGCGTCGCGGGGGATGCGGGCCTCGCGGTCCAGCAGCTTCTCGAAGTCCTCGGCCCGCAGGCGGCGCGAGGTTTCCGGCGGAAGCTCGGGTTCCGGTGCGCGCATCGGACGCGGCGCGGCGGCGCGAGGTTCGCTGGAGCGCGGCTCGACGGCGGCGCGGGTCGTCGCGGGCGGCGGGGTGACCATCGGCCGGTTCAGGCGCTCGTCCAGCTGGACGGCCAGGGCCTGGGCCTTGGTGATGCGGTCGGACAAGGTGTCGGCGGCCTCGTCGGTGGCGGCGCGCAGGTCGGCCAGGCCCTGCTCGGCGCGCATGGCGGCGCGGTCGAGGTCGGCCACGGCCTTGGCGAAGCCCTCGTGGCTGTCGCGCAGGGCCTTCAGCCGGCGCTCGAGGCGCACGCCGAAGGCCAGGGCGATCAGCAGCAGGACCGCCAGCAGACCGTTGAGGGCGATGGCCGTCAGACTCATTTGAGCTTCTGAACCGCCTTCTTGGCCGCCGGGGTCAGGGGCGCGTCGGCCCGCACGGCGATCGAGTGGTTGCGGCGGCCCATGCGCCCGCGGGTCAGCGGAATGGAGCCGGCGCGCAGCTCCACGGGGCTGTCGGGCGTGGCGTTCAGCATCAGGGTGTCGCCCACCTTCAGGTCCAGGACCTTGGAAAGCGGCAGCTGCTGCTCGTCGAGCACGGCGCGCACCTCCATCTGGGTCGTCCAGAGTTCGGTGGCCAAGTGGCCTTCCCAGATGTTGTCGCGACCGAACTTCTCGCCCATGAACTGCTGCAGCAGCATCTTCCGGATGGGTTCGAGGGTCGCATAGGGCAGCAGAAGCTCGATTCTGCCGCCGCGGTCTTCCATGTCGATCCGAAGCTTCACAAGAATCGCGGCGTTGGCCGGCCGGGCGATGGCGGCGAAGCGCGGGTTGGTCTCCAGGCGGTCCAGGCTGAACGCGACTGGGTGCAGGGGCTCGAAGGCCGCTTTGGCGTCGTGCAGCACCACCTCGACCATCCGCTGCACCAGCACCCGTTCGATGGTGGTGTAGGGACGGCCTTCGATGCGCATGGCCGCGGTGCCGCGACGGCCGCCCAGCAGCACGTCGACGATCGAGTAGATCAGGTTGGAGTCGACCGTCAGCAGGCCGTAGTTGTCCAGCTCCTCGGCCCGGAACACCGCCAGGATGGCGGGCAGCGGGATCGAGTTCAGATAGTCGCCGAAGCGGATCGAGCTGATGTTGTCGAGGCTGACCTCGACGTTGTCGGACGTGAAGTTGCGCAGGGACGTCGTCATCAACCGCACCAGGCGGTCGAAGACGATTTCCAGCATCGGCAGGCGCTCGTACGAGACCAGGGCCGAGTTGATGATGGCGCGGATGCCGGTGCGGTCGTCATTGCCGTCGCCGGACATGTCGAAGCCCAGCAGGCTGTCGATCTCGTCCTGGTTCAGGATGCGCTCGGCGCCCATGCCGTCGCCGCCGCCGTCGTCCCAGCCGCCCATGCCGCCGCTGAAGTCGCCGAACTCGTTGCCGCCGGCGTCCGCCGGCGGGTTTTCCGAAGCCCATTGGGCCATCGCGGCCTGATCGTCGATTTCGTCAGCCATGTCGGTTCGCCTCAACCAGCCCGAGGGCTAGTTGATCAGCATCTCCTCGATCAGCACCGCGTTCACCTTGGAGGGCGCGGCGACCAGATTAACGCGACGCAGCAGCTCGGCGCGCAGCTGATAGCTGCCCTGGCTGCCATTGAGGTCTTCCGGACGCAGTTCGCGCAGGAAGGTCTGGAACATGTCCTGCAGACGCGGGAGGTTCGGCGTCAGGTGCTCGGCCGTCTCCTCGTCGGGCAGTTCGAAGGTGAGCTTCAGCTTCAGGAAGGTCGAGCGGCCGTCGGCGGCCTGCATGTTCACGACGATGTCCGGCAGGGTGTAGAACACCACGCCGTCGGGGCCTTCCTTGATCACCGGGGCGCCGGCCACGGGCGCGGCCTCGCCGCCGCCGCCATGGCCGCCCTTCTCTTCCTTCTTCTTTTCCTTCTTCTTCGGCTTTTCGTGGCCCGCCTCGCCGTGCGCTTCGGGCTTGGGCTTCAGGAGCAGGAACGTGGTCACGCCGCCGCCGACCAGCACGACGGCCGCCGCGGCCGCGATGATGATCATCATCGGCGGCTTCTTCTTCGCCGGAGCTTCGCCCTCGACAGCGCCCTCTTCGCCTTCGGGGGCGGGTGCATCCTTGGGGGGTTTGGTGGCCACGCGCGCGGTTCCTTGGAATCTATGGATCTACTCATGCGTGGAGCATGGTTAACGATGTCTTTTGAAGGCCATTTCGCCGCAGGCTGAATCTGCCCGGCAGACTCCGTCCCAGAGGTCGCGTTAACCTTCATTATCGTTGAAATTGCTAATCTTTTCGAGTTGGCACGAGGGTTGCTTGCAGACTTGCGGCGCATTTGTCGCGCCAGCCGTCTCGGTAACCGGTCATGGACAACGCACTGTATGTGGGACTTTCGCGGCAGATGACCCTGCGCCGCGAACTCGACATCGTCGCGAACAACATCGCCAACGCGAACACGACCGGCTTCAAGGTCGAGGAGCTGATGGTCCGCACGGAGCCGGCCAAGCCGGCCCGCACCAACGGCGGCTCGTATCCCGTGAAGTTCGTGCTGGACGATGGCGTGGCGCGTGATTTCGGCCAAGGCGCCCTGACCCAGACGGGCGGCGACTTCGACCTGGCCATCGAGGGCCAGGGCTTCTTCAAGGTCTCCACCGCCGGCGGCGAGCGCTACACCCGCGACGGCCGCTTCACCATGGCTCCCGACGGCAAGCTGGTCACCCAGAACGGCGCGGCCGTGCTGGACGAAGGCGGCGGCGAAATCCTGATCGACCCGCTGAAGGGCCCGGTCACCGTCGGCAAGAACGGCACGGTCAGCCAGGGCGCCGAGCAGCTCGGCAAGATCGCCATTGTGCGCCCCACCGACCTGGCGACGTTCCGCAAGGACGGCGACAACCTCTATCGCAACACCACCAACGACACGCCCCAGGCCGCCCCGGACGCCAAGGTCCATCAGGGCATGCTGGAAGCCTCCAACGTCCAGTCGATCACCCAGATCACCAAGCTGATCGAGGTCAGCCGCGCCTATGAGAGCGTGGCCAAGATGATGGATCAAACCTCGGAACTGTCCCGGAGCGCCGTCGAGCGCCTGGGCAAGCCGCAGTAAGGATAACCAACGATGCAAGCTCTTCGCACCGCCGCGACCGGCATGTCGGCCCAACAGCTGAACGTCGAAGTCATCTCGAACAACATCGCCAACATGAACACCGTGGGCTTCAAGCGCCAACGGGCCGAGTTCCAGGACCTGATCTACCAGACCATCGAGCGGGCCGGCTCGCAGTCGTCGGGCGACGGCAACGTGGTCCCCACGGGCGTGCAGATCGGCGGCGGCGTGAAGGCCGGCTCGGTCTACCGCATCCACGAGCAGGGCACGCCGTCCATGACGAACAACGAGTTCGACGTGGCCATCCAGGGCAAGGGCTTCCTGCAGATCCTGCTGCCCTCGGGCGAAACCGCCTACACCCGGGCCGGCAACTTCTCGACCAACGACCAGGGCCAGATCGTCACCGAGGACGGCTACACCGTCCAGCCGGGGATCACGATCCCGCAGAACGCCACCGCCACCACCATCAGCAAGACCGGCCTTGTGCAGGTGAAGATGGAAGGCGACCCGGCGCCCCAGACCGTGGGTCAGCTGGAACTGGCCAACTTCATGAACGAAGGCGGCCTGGAAGCCATCGGCGACAACCTGTTCATGGAAACCGCCGCCTCGGGCGCCGCCAACATCGCCGCCCCCGGCCAGCCGGGCTTCGGCACCCTGCTGCAGAACTACACCGAAGCCTCGAACGTCGACTCGGTCAGCGAAATCACCGCCCTGATCGTCGCCCAGCGCGCCTACGAGATGAACTCCAAGGTCATCACCACGGCCGACCAGATGCTCCAGGCAACCTCGAACCTGAGGTCGTAAGTTCATGAAAGCCCTCATCGTTTCCCTCGCCGCCCTGCTGGTCGCCACCCCGGCCCTGGCCGGCACGACCGTCTCGCTGCGGTCCGACACCACCGACGCCGACGGCCGCATCACCCTGGGCGAGTTGTTCGACGGGGCCGGCGCGGCCTCGGACGTGGTCGTCGCCAGCCGCATGGGACCGTCGGCCGTGCTGGACGCCGGCGCGGTGCAGATCGCCGCCCGTCGGGCCGGCCTGGACTGGGCCAACAGCAACGGCGTGCGCCGGATCATCGTCCGCCAGGGCTCCGGCTCTGGCTCGGATGGGGGCCTGGCCGGCGCCCCGCGCGGCAACGTGGAAGTTCTTGCCTACGCCCGCAGCCTGGCGACCGGCGAGATGGTCCAGCCGGAAGACCTGGTCTGGGTGAAGATGGCCGCCAGCCCGTCGGACGCCCCCCGCGACGCCGACGCCGTGATCGGCATGACCGTCAAACGCCCGCTGCGCCAGGGTTCGGCCGCCAGCCTGCGCGACGTCTCGACCCCGCAGGTCATCAAGGCGGGCGATATCGTCGCAGTCACCTACGAGGACGCCGGCGTGGCGCTCACTTTGCAAGGGAAAGCAATGGCGGCCGCGGCCATCGGCGAAAGCCTGATGGTCCAGAACACCGCCAGCAAGAAGATCATCGAGACCGTGGTCACCGGACCCGGCTCGACCGCCGTCGGCCCCCAGGCGATGCGCCTGAAGGCCAACCGTAACAACACGCTGCGCTACGCCGCTCGCTGAGAAGGTCACACACGATGCGCCCCGCCCTCGCCGCTCTCCTGCTGCTCGCCCCGCTCGCCGCCTGCTCGACCGTCACCGAAGCGGTGAAGGGCCCGGAACTGGCTCCCGTCGGCTATCCGGCCCAACTGGCCCCTATGACCCAGCAATACGCCGCCCAGCCCCAGGCCGCCTCGGCCAACTCGCTGTGGCGCACGGGCGCGCGCACCTTCTTCAACGACCAGCGCGCCAGCAAGGTCGGCGACATCGTGACCGTCAACATCGACATCGACGACAGCGCCAACACCAAGAACCAGACCTCGTCCTCGCGCACCTCCGGCAGCTCGCTGGGCGTGCCGAACTTCCTGGGCCTGGAATCGAGCCTCGGAAAGATTCTGCCGGGCGGCTACGACCCGGCCAACATGGTCAACACCAAGTCGACCAACTCCAACGCCGGCGCCGGCGCGGTGAACCGCTCAGAAAAGATCAGCCTGACCATCGCCGCCGTCGTCTCGGGCGTGCTGCCCAACGGCAACCTGGTGATCCAGGGCACCCAGGAGGTGCGCACCAACGCCGAGCTGCGCCAACTGACCGTGGCCGGCATCGTGCGCCCCGAGGACATCTCCTCGGCCAACACCATCAAGCACACCCAGATCGCCGAAGCCCGCATCAGCTACGGCGGCCGCGGCGACATCAGCCGCGTCCAGAAGACCCCGGGCGGCCAGGCGCTGGTCGAGAAATTCTCGCCGTTCTAAGGACTTGGGCCCAGCCCGCCCCACCCGGCTCTTGGGCGGACTCCTTGATCGGGCGGACGTGCGGGGCCAGATTACCCTGCGTCACAACGTTCGCCCGGACTCGTCGGGCCTGATTCCGGAGCCGACCTCATGAACAAGCGCGCACGCGCCCTTTCCGCCCTGGTCGGCGCCGCCCTGCTGGCGACCGCCCTGCCCGTCGTCGCCAGCGCCCAGCCTTTCAGCGGCCCCATGGGCGTGACCGGGCGTTGGGCGATCGACCTGCCGCGCTCGAAGTTCAACACCGCCCTGACCGGCCCCGCGCCGCTCAGCGGCGAGCTGGACGTCACCATCGACGACGGCAAGAACCTGGCCTGGACCCTGGTGGAGGTGGACGAGGCCGGCGTCGCGGCCCTGCAGTTCGCTCACGCCGTGCTCGACGGCCCGACCACCCAGGCCGTGGTCAATCTGAACCTCGTGACCATCAGCGTGCAGCGCGTCGGCCAGGCGGCGGTGACGGTGACCACCCACGGCGACAAGGGCTCGCGCCATCAATCGATGAAGGTCACCCGCACCGATCCCGACACCCTGCTGGTCGAGCAGGACATCGACGGCAAGGACGGCCCGCCGGACCAGACGCTGATTTTGGTTCGGGTGAAGTAGCCGCCTAGCGGTAGCTAAGCGTCCAGCCCACCGTCAGCGGTCCCGACAGGGCCTGCTCCCCGCCCGCGCATTCGGTCAGGCTCTGGAACGCGCCGGTCGGCGTGCGGTAGGCCTTTTCTTCCGCCAGCGAACGCGAGCTGCAGCTCAGCCCCGTCACCTTGAAGCTCCGGACGTCGCCCTGGCCGTAGGTCGTGGCGCCGCCCTTGGTGCTGGGCGCGGCCGAGAACGCGGCGAAGGACAGGTCCACGGCCTTGATCCGCTGGCCGCCCTTGGGCGTGAACACGTCCGTGCGGCTGATTTTGCCCGGCTCCAGGATGTAGGTGGTCTTGACGCTGAACCGGTCGTCGGCGATCGGCGCGCTGGTTCCCAACTTGTCCAGTTGGGTCTGTTCGTACGTGACGACGGTCCGCGCGCCCTGCTCGGTCACCTTGACGTTGCGGGCGTAGGCCAGCGGGGTCAGGCGCGAGCCGTCGGCCAGGGTCAGGCGTGGCAACAGCTGCGGGAACTCGCCGTCGGCCACGCCGGCCAACATGCCGGGCGAGAACGGGATCGGGTAGTAGGGCGTATTCTCGTGCTGGCTCTTGCCGCCGTTGATGATCGGCAGGCCGATGACCCGGCCTCTATCGCGCAGCGTCACCACCAGCCGGTCGTGTTCACCGCGCGCGAACCAGGTGACCCGGCGCTTGGGCAGGGTGTCGAGCCAGGCGGCGTAGCCGGCGTCCGGCGCCTTGTCCTTGAAGCCCAGCTCGTTCCAGATCGCGCTGGTGTAGATGTGCTGGCGCGCCAGGCTGAGGTTTTCGCCCAGGATCCGGTGCTTGCCGCGATACTCGTCGGTGCGCCGGCCGTGCTCCCACAGGTTCACCGAACCCATCTTGGGGTCGAACCAGAAGTCCATGTAGCGGGCGGTGACGCGTGACGAGAAGGCGTAGGCCATCGTCTTTTCCTGGGGCGTCAGCACGTCCAGCTTGGCCGCCGCGGTCAGCACCTCCAGGAACGCCGTCTCGCCGTAGGTCCCGATGCTGCGGCCGTATTCGAAGCCCTCGCCCCGCATGTTCAGGCGCGGCAGCATCAGGTCGACCGACTTGCGCAGCCAGCCCTTGACCTCGGGCGTCGCGGGCATGTCGGCCTCGATCAGGCGGTGGCTGATCTCGCCGATCAGCAGCACGCTGTAGCGGTCGAACCGCCCTTCCCCGTCGGTCTCGTCGGCGAAGCCGTATTCGCCCGAATATTTGCGATAGTGGTCCAGCGTGCGTTCCAGCAGGGCCTCGCTGGCCGAGGCGTCCTCCCAGCCCAGTTGGTAGCGCAGCCGCGCCACGCTGAAGGCCACGCCGTAGTAGTTGTTGGGCAGATCGATCAGGGTCAGGTCGTCGGTGCGGACGAACTTGCGCCAGTCCAGCTTGGCCTTCAGCTTGGCCAGGGTTTCCGGCGACACCGCCTGCTCCAGCAGGCCGGCCTCCTGCAGCATGTGCAGGGCCTGGATGTAGTAATAGATGCCCCAGGTGTTGTTGGTGTCGTCCACCGTCATGTCGGCGATCTGGCGATAGCCGGCCAGGTAGGTGGCGAACTTCGGATCGTCACGTGGCGTGTCGATCAGCAGATAGGCCAGGCCGATCGCCACCTTGCCGGGCAAGAACTTGTCGTCGGCGTCGAACACCCGGACGCCGTCCAGCGTCATGTCGCGCTTCTCGACCATCAGCTTGTCGAGCAGCACGGCCATCTGCGGCAGCAGGCGCGTCTCKACCGTGCGGCTCATCGGCGCGACCGTCGCATAGGCCTGGCCGCGCCCGCCCGGATCGGCGGCCGTGGCGGAGGGCCTGGCGGCCAGGGCCGGCGACGCGACCGCGCCCAGGGCGGCGGTCAGCAACAGGCGCTTGCGCATGGACTTGAACGACATGGTTTCCCCGCCCTCGTCAGCCCTTGGCGGAGACGATTTCTTATGTGGCCAGGCCATCTGCTACCGGTGTCACCGATATTGTCAAGCCAATTGGCTCGCATAAGGAGTTTAGGTCAGACCAATTATCAAGGAATTGGAAACCTAGAAATCCGACCTCCGCGCCGCCGCGAGACGGCGCGGAAAGGCTTCACCAGTTGTACATGGTCCCGTCCTCCAGCCGGTTCACCGGCAGGTAGGCGCGCTTGTACGGATATTGCTCGGCCAGGGTCTCGTCGATGTCGACGCCCAGGCCCGGCTGCTCGCCCGGATGCAGCATGCCGTCCTTGAAGCTGTAGGCGTGCGGGAACACCGCGTCGGTCTCGGGCGTGTGGCGCATGTATTCCTGCAGCCCGAAGTTCGGGATCGACATGTCGAAGTGCAGGGCCGCGGCCATGGTCACCGGCGACAGGTCGGTGGCGCCGTGACAGCCGGTGCGCACGTGGTGCAGGTCGCAGAAGGCGGCGATCTTGCGCAGGTTGGTGATGCCGCCGGCGTGCAGGACCGTGGCCCGCAGATAGTCGATCAGCTGTTCCTGGATCAGGATGTTGGCGTCCCAGACGTGGCTGAAGATCTCGCCCACGGCCAGCGGGGTGGTGGTGTGCTGGCGGATCAGGCGGAAGCCGGCCTGGTTCTCGGCGGGCACCGCGTCCTCCAGCCAGAACAGGCGATAGGGCTCCAGATCCTTGCCCAGTCGGCCCGCCTCGATCGGCGTCAGGCGGTGATGGACGTCGTGCAGCAGGTGGACGTCGTCGCCCAGCGCCTCGCGCGCGGCCTCGAACAGCTTGGGGGCGTGCTTGAGGTACCGGGCCGTCGACCAGACGTTCTCGGTGGGCAGGTTCCCGTCGGCCGGCTCGTAGAACATCTTGTCGCCCGACACGCCGTAGGTGCTGGCCAGGCCGGGCACGCCGGTCTGCAGGCGGATGGCCTTGTAGCCCAGGCCCTTGTACTTCACCGCCTCGGCGATGGTGTCCTCGATGGTCTCGCCGTTGGCGTGGCCATAGACGGTGACGCCCTCGCGGCAGGCGCCGCCCAGCAGCTGGTACAGCGGCAGGCCGGCCACCTTGGCCTTGATGTCCCACAGCGCCATGTCCACCGCCGCCAGGGCGGTCATGCCCACCGGGCCGCCGCGCCAGTACGAGCCGCGATAGAAGAACTGCCAGATGTCCTCGATGCGATGGGCGTCGCGGCCGATCAGGCAGGGGATCATGTGGTCGCGAAGATAGCTGATCACCGCCAGCTCGCGCCCGTTCAGCGTCGCGTCGCCGACGCCGGTGACGCCGTCCGAGGTGGTGATCTTCAAGGTGACGAAGTTGCGTCCCGGGCAGGTGACGATAACCTTGGCGTCGATAATCTTGAGCATGGAGTGTTGGTCTACCTGGGTCGCTTAAGTGGCCTGACCAATCCATAGACAACATATTACAATTGCGCCAGAGCGACGTGGCGTCTTTCGCGACCATGCTCTAGGCTGCCGTCGGCCCGGCGATGCGCGCTGGGCGGGAAAGTCGCATGACCACGTCGACCGCAGAAACTCGTAAGCTCTACCAGCAGGTCGCCAACGCGATCGCCGAATCGATCCGCGAAGGCTCCTACCACCCCGGACATCGCCTGCCCTCGGAGCGGGACCTCGCCGAAGAATACAAGGTCAGCCGCCCCACGGTGCGCGAGGCGATGATCGCCTTGGAGATCCGCGGGCTGGTCGAGGCCCGCCACGGTTCGGGCGTCTATGTCACCGAGGCCCCCGCCCCCGAGGTTCCCGCTCCCGAGTTGGACATCGGCGCCTTCGAGCTGACCGAGGCCCGCCGCCTGATCGAGGGCGAGTCCTGCGCCCTGGCCGCCACCACCATCACCGACCAGGAACTGATCGACCTGGAAAAGATCCTCGACGACATGGTCGCGGAGAACGAACACGACGTGCGCGGCGACCTGGCCGACCGCCGGTTCCATGTCACCATCGCCCGCGCCACCCGCAACGCCGCCCTGGTCTCGGTGATCGAGAACCTGTGGGACCTGCGCTACAAGTCGCCGCTGTGCCGGGCGATGCTGGAACGCGGCCGCCAGGTGGGCGTGCGCCCGCTGATCGACGACCACCAGGAAATCCTCAGCGCCCTGAAGGCCCGCGACCCCAAGGAAGCCCGCAACGCCATGCGCGAGCACCTGGGCCGGGTGATCGACAACCTGCTGACCGCCACCGAGATCGACGCCATGCAGCAGGCCCGCAGCGAAGTCGCCGCCCGCCGCAACGAGCTGGCCCGCCGCTCGCTGATCTAGCGATTCAAGAGCTGTAGGATGGGCGGCTGGAGGGAAGGCTCCAGCCGCCCGTCGCCGGCCGGCCCCGGGAGGAGGATGCGATGAAGGACAAGTTCATCGCGTAGGCCGACGAGGTTCGTCGAAGCCAGAATAGCTCAGCCGTGGCCCGATGCAAGACAATTGGCCTGACCATTAATCGTACAAGAACGTTATTTGGCCAGACCGATCTGGCCGGCTCGGCGGAAACGCCGTCTATTGACTTGACCAGCGGCCAAACCGACTTAGCACTGGCCGGCGACGTGGCGGCATAGGTCACGCGCTTCGGGGAAGAACAACGCCATGCGCGCCAGCCTGATCATCGCCCTGTCCGCCCTGTCGTTGTCCGCCCTGGCCCTGAGCTCCGGCGTCGCCACGGCCGCCCCCGCCCAGCCCAAGCCCGCGGCGGCGCGGACGGCGATGGCGACCCAGGCCGCGACGCTGGGCCGCGAGGTGGCCGCCTGGCAACTGAGCCACATGGACAATTTCGACTACACCCACGGCCACCGGGCCACGCCCGATCCGCGCGGCTGGGTGCAGGGCGCGCTGTTCGTCGGCCTGACGGCCTTCGCCGAGCGCACCGGCGATCCCGCCCTAGTCCAGGCGGTTCGCGACCACGGCGTCCAGCAAGGCTGGGGCCTGGGCCGGCGGCCGCTGCACGCCGACGACCACGTGATCGGCCAGGCCTGGCTGTGGGCCTATGGCCGCGACCACGACAAGGCCCAGATCGCCCCGCTGCAAGCGCGCTTCGACGCCATCCTGGCCGATCCGCCCAAGACCGACCTGACCTTCATCGACGGGACCGAGGACCAGCCCTGCCAGGCCCGCTGGTGCTGGAGCGACGCCCTGTTCATGGCCCCCGCCGCCTGGACCGGCCTGTCCCAGGCCACCGGCGATCCCCGCTACGCCGCCTACGGCGACCAGGAGTTCTGGGCCGCCACCGACTGGCTGCTCGACAAGCAGGAAGGCCTCTACTACCGCGACAGCCGCTATTTCGACCGCCGCGACGACAAGGGCCGCAAGATATTCTGGAGCCGCGGCAACGGCTGGGCCTATGCCGGGATCGTCGACGTCCTGAAGACCCTGCCCGCCGACCATCCCTCGCGCCCGCGCTACGAGGCGCTGTTCCGGCGGATGTCGGACCGGCTGGTGACCCTGCAGAAGCCCGACGGCTACTGGCCCCCTTCCCTGCTGGCGCCCAAGAACACCCCGCCCGAGACCAGCGGCACCGGCTTCTTCGTCTACGGCCTGGCCTATGGCCTGAACCACGGGCTGCTGAAGGGGCCGAAGTACGAGACCGCCATGACCAAGGGCTGGAACGCCCTGGCCGTCGCCGTCCAGCCCGACGGCAAGCTGGGCTGGGTGCAGCAGATCGGCTACGCCCCCGACCATGTCGAGGCGGACAACACCCAGCTGTACGGGGTCGGCGCCTTCCTTCTCGCGGCGTCGGAAGTCGGCCGGTAGAACCGAAGCGCCCGCCGCTTCGTTGAGACCGCATCGCTTTAGAGGTAGGGCATGGCCGAGACCGTCAACATCGTCTGCCCGCACTGCGACGCCACCAACCGCCTGCCGGCCGAGCGCGACGCCAAGGCGGCCAAATGCGGCCGCTGCGGGCAGCCATTGTTCACTGGCCAGCCCGTCGACCTGACCACCGCCCGCTTCCGCAAGCACGTGGCCAACAGCCAGATCCCGATCGTCGCGGACTTCTGGGCGGCCTGGTGCGGCCCCTGCAAGGCCATCGCCCCGATCTTCGCCAGGTCGACCGCCGAACTGGAGCCGCGCGCCCGGTTCGTGAAGGTCGACGTCGACGCCGAACCCGCCCTGGCCCAGACCTATGGCGTGCGCGGCATCCCGGCCCTGTTCCTGTTCAAGGACGGCAAGGTCGCCGCGAACCAGGCCGGCCTGCCCGATCCAGGCTTCTTCCGCCGCTGGCTGGACGAGCACGCTCCGGCCTAGGATGGTCAAGCTGGACCCCCGGGGCGGCATTTCGCGTTTAGCCTGAAGGCGATCGAGGTAGGGAGGCCGACGATGCCCAAAGCTCACCATGCCCTGTTGGCCCTGGGGCCCGCCGCCCTGCTGCTGTCGGCCTGCGGCGCCGGACCGGCCTTGCCGCCCGAGCAAGGCTACGGCCCCAACCCCGTCCTGCCCGCCGCCAAGAAGCAGACGATCCCGGTGATGAAGATCGCCCCGGCGGTTCGCTGGGCCGACGGCCAGACCCCGGACGCCGCGCCCGGCTTCGTCGCCACCGCCCTGGTCCGGGGCCTGGACCATCCGCGCTGGCTGTACGTGCTGCCCAACGGCGACGTGCTGATCGCCGAGACCAACGCCCCGCCCAAGCCGGACGACAGCAAGGGGATCAAGGGCTGGTTCGAGAAGCAGATCATGGGCCGGGCCGGGGCCACCGTGCCCTCGGCCAATCGCATCACCCTGGTGCGCGACGCCGACAACGACGGGACGCTGGAGGTGCGCACCACCTTCCTGTCGGGCCTGAACTCACCGTTCGGCATGGCCCTGGTGGGCGACACCTTCTATGTCGCCGACAGCGACGCCCTGTTGGCCTTCTCGTATCAGCCCGGCCAGACCCGGATCACCGCCGCGCCGCGCAAGGTGGCCGACCTGCCCGCCGGGCCGATCAACCATCACTGGACCAAGAACGTCATCGCCAGCCCGGACGGCTCGAAGCTGTACGTGACCGTCGGCTCCAACAGCAATGTGGGCGAGAACGGCATGGCCGCCGAGGAGCGCCGCGCCGCGATCCTCCAGATAGATCCCGCCACCGGCGCCAGCCGCGTCTTCGCCTCGGGCCTGCGCAACCCCAACGGCATGGACTGGCAGCCCGCCAGCGGCGCCCTGTGGACCAGCGTCAACGAACGCGACGAGATCGGCAACGACCTGGTCCCCGACTACATGACCTCGGTCAGGGACGGCGGCTTCTACGGCTGGCCCTACAGCTACTACGGCCAGACGGTGGACGCCCGGGTGAAGCCGCAACGGCCCGACCTGGTGGCCAAGGCGATCAAGCCGGACTACGCCCTGGGCGCCCATACCGCCTCGCTGGGCCTGACCTTCTACAAGGCCGACGCCTTCCCGGCCCGCTATCGGGGCGGCGCCTTCATCGGCCAGCACGGCTCGTGGAACCGCAAGCCGGTCAACGGCTATCGCGTGGCGTTCGTGCCGTTCTCGGGCGGTATGCCGTCCGGCCCGGCCGAACCGTTCCTGACCGGCTTCCTCGACCCCAAGGGCCAGGCCCTGGGCCGTCCGGTCGGGGTGGCGGTCGACAAGTTCGGCGCCCTGCTGGTTGCCGACGACGTCGGCAACGCCGTGTGGCGGGTGGCGGCCAACGCGCCAGCGCCGGTTCCGAAGGCTGCGCCCGCTCCCGCGCCTTAGGCCGGCAAGGCCTCGTCGGTCCCCACTTCGCGCGGCGGGGCGTTGAAGACCGCCTCGTCCAGTATGCCTTCGCGCTTGGCGACGATGGTCGGCACCAGGGCCTGGCCGGCGACGTTCACCGCCGTGCGGCCCATGTCGAGGATGGGGTCGATGGCCAGCAGCAGGCCCACGCCTTCCAGCGGCAGGCCCAGGGTCGACAGGGTCAGGGTCAGCATGACCACCGCCCCGGTCAGTCCCGCCGTCGCCGCCGAGCCCAGCACCGAGACGAAGACGATCAGGCCGTAGTCGGTCAGCTGCAGCGGCAGGTGATAGAACTGGGCGATGAAGATCGCCGCCACGGCCGGATAGATCGCCGCGCAGCCGTCCATCTTGGTGGTCGCGCCCAGCGGCACGGCGAAGGCGGCGTAGGCGCGCGGCACGCCCAGGCGGGTCTCGGTCAGGGCCTCGGTCACCGGCAGGGTCCCGATCGACGAGCGCGAGACGAAGCCCAGCTGGATGGCCGGCCAGGCGCCGGCGAAGAACCGCAGCGGGTTCAGGCCGTTCAGCGCCAGGATGGCCGGATAGACCACGAACAGCACCAAGCCGAGGCCGATATAGATCGCGCCCGCGAAGGCGCCCAGCTGGCCCAGGGTGGTCCAGCCGTACTGGGCCACGGCGTTGCCCAGCAGGCCGATGGTGCCGATCGGCGTCAGGCGGATCACCCACCACAGCACCTTGCGCACCACGGCCAGGGCCGAGGCGTTGAAGGCCAGGAAACCCTCGCCGACCGGCCCGACCTTGATCGCCGCCACGCCCGCCACCAGGGCCAGGACCAGGATCTGCAGCACGTTGAACGAGGTGGTGGTCGTGGCCGCGCCCTCGACGATCTTGGTCGAGGCCTGCAGGCCCAGGATGTTGGACGGGACCAGGCCGGTCAGGAAGTCGAGCCACGAGCCGGTCGTGCGCGGGGCGTGGGCGGCGGCCAGATCGACCACCGCATGCTCGCCTGGACGGAGCAGCAGGCCCAGGGCGATGCCGATGGCCACGGCGATCAGGGCGGTGATCGCGAACCACAGCAGGGTGCGCCAGACCAGCCGGGCGGCGTTCTGCAGCTCGCGCAGATTGGCGATGCTGGCGACGATGGCGGTGAACACCAGCGGCGGCACCAGGACCCGCAGCAGCTGGACGAAGATCGCCCCGACCTGATGCAGGGTCTCGGCCAGGCCGTAGCCGGGCTGTCCCTCGGCCGGCCCCAGCGACCGGGCCAGCAGGCCCAGCCCCAGGCCCACGATCATGGCGACCAGCACCTGGACGCCGAAGCTTCCGATGAACCGGCCCTTGGGCTTGGCGGCCGAAGACGGAGAAGTCTGGGTCTGAGCCATCTGATCCTCTCGAAGACCCGGTCCGGGCCCTCCAGCATAACGTGACAAGGCCCGCGAAGATCACGCCGCGCGGGCCTTCTTGCCCATGGTTCTGACGCCTTCGGGTGGAAACGCCCAACCAGAATTCATCGACGCGGGTTCAATGCATCTGGATCGACCCGATCGCGCAAGACGGCGCCCGGCGTCGGCGTGTCACATGGTCAACGACTGGGCGCCGGCTCTAAAAAGGATGCGGTCGCAGCTTCCAGTACCCAGGGATTTCCCATGAGCCTGTCCTTCCTCATCGGCGCCGTCATCGGCTCCGGCGCCTTCATCCTGCTGGGCCGCGCGCCGGCGCAGAAGCTTGTCGAGGCCGTGCAGGCCCGCATCGGCAAGCCGCGCTGATCGCGATCGGAAGCAACGCGCGAACTGTCCAAAAGTCTTCGCGGCGCTTTCCCGCCTGAACACGCACGCGTGTCGGAACGAAAGTCTTGGCGACGCCTTTAATTCCCATCGGCGCGCGGTTCGCACGCCTTTTGATGCCAAGGAGGCGTACATGTCTATTCTTGCGTGGATCGTGCTCGGCCTCGTGGCCGGCTTCATCGCCAGCAAACTTGTCAGCCGTACGGGCGGCAGCCTGGTGGTGGACCTGGTGCTCGGGATCGTCGGCGCCGTGGTGGGCGGGTTCCTGTTCAATCAGTTCGGTTCCGCCGGCGTCACCGGCCTGAACCTCTACAGCCTGCTGGTCGCCGTGATCGGCGCGGTCGTCGTCCTGGCGATCTACCACGCCTTCACCGGTCGCCGAGCGCTCTAAAGCTCAAGCCGACCGAAACAGAAACAGCGCCTTCGGCCTAGCCGGAGGCGCTTTTTCATGTCCGCTTTCCCCGAAGGCCAACGCGTCAGAGCGCCACGGCCTGCTGCAGCATCTTCAGCGCGACGCGCAGGCATTCGATCCGGAACGGGCCGCGACCGATATCGCCCAGCCGGACCTGGCGATGGTGGGTATAGCCGCCGCGCCGCGCGCAGGCGAAATGGACGAGGCCGCCGGGCCTCTCCGGATCGCCGACATCCTCGGCCCAGCCGGTGATCGACACCGCCACATCGGCGTTCGACCGCTTGATCGCGCCGTCGGCCATGGCGATGGCCGTCGGCTGGGAAACCGCCCCGCCGTGCGCCAGGAACGACGACGGCACGTCCAGGAGCTCGATCTTGGCGGCGTCGGTGTAGACCACGAAGGCGCGGTCGAAGGCGTGCGAACATCCCGGCATGTCCGTGAGCAGGGACGCCAGCAGGCCGCCGGTGCAGCTCTCCGCCGTGGCTAGGGTCAGTTCGCGCGAACAGGCGGCCTCAAGGACCGCCCGCGTCAGTTCATCGATGTCCGACGGCAACATCGGATCAAGCGCCTCAGCCATGGGCCCTCCGGAAGAGAGAGGAAGGCCCGGAGGCCTTCCTCACAACATCAGTTCGGCTGTTTGCCGCCCATTTCGGCCATCAGCTCGTCCTTGCGAGCCTTCATGCGTTCGCCCATGGCTTCGAGATCCTCGTCGCCCTTCTTGGCCTGGGCGAAGATGCCGCCGGGCTGCTCCTCTTCCTTGACGTGATGCTTGATGTATTCGCCCAGCACCTTGACCTTGGCGTCGTAATATTCGTCGCTCGGCTTCATCGCCTCGATCTCGGCGATCAGCTTCTTGGCGCCGTCGTGCTCGACATAGGCCTCGTCCAGCATGTCGTCTTCGACCTCGCCGCGTTCCTCCGGATAGAAGATTTCCTCCTCGATCCGGGTATGGACCTTGAGGGCCAGGGCGATCTTGTTGAACAGGGCCAGCTTTTCGGCGTCGGCCTCCAGCTGTTCGTACTCGTCGAACCAGCCTTCGACCTCGCGGTGATCCTTCTTGAGCAGCGTGATCGCCAGCGGGTCGCGACGGCCGGTGCGGCGGGTGCGGCGGGGCTTGGCGGTCTTGGCCTTGGCCTTGGCGGAGGTGGCCTTGGTCGATGAGCTCTTGGCGGCGGTCGCCATGGTGTCTCTCCCTGAATGCTTGGTCGCCGAAGTCGGCGGATCACAAACACTTCAATTCAGGGGTCGTTCCCGATCCGGGATCTGCACCGACAAGTATTACAAAGCGTGTCGACTTCTCGACAAACAGTATTCGCGAATCCCTCGCAGCAAGGCGACCTCGCGACATGAAAAAGCCCGGGCGCGAAACGCCCGGGCTTTCCCGTCTCGGCTTGGAGGCGAGGCCTAGTGGCCGCCGGCCACCGCGTCTTCCTGGATCTGGTGGACCTTCGCGCCCCTGGCCGCGAACGCGAACCACAGGACGTAGAGGTAGCAGACCAGCGGCACGATGAAGGCCAGCGAGCGGGCCCCGATCGGGAAGTTGTGGATGAACTGGTCGACCGTGAAGCCGTACAGGATCGAGATGAACCCGCCGCCGCAGATGGCCATGCACATCAGGCCCGAGGTCGCCGAGGCCGGGGCCGACGAGCGTTCCAGGGTGATCGTGAAGATGGTCGGGAACATGATCGAGTTGAACAGGCCGATCAGGATCGCCGCGACGCCCGGGATGAAGCCCATGGTCAGCGGGGCGATGTAGTCGCCCGGCAGGTGGACGCTGCCGGCCAGCGGCGTGGCGGGCATGTGGTAGGTGGCGATGACCAGGGTGCAGAGACCCGCGGCGCAGGCTCCCACGAAGGCGAGCATCGTCGTGGCCTTGACGTAGCGCAGCAGCACCGAGCCGCCGAACCGGCCGAACATCGCGAACAGCATGAAGATCGGACCGACATAGCCGGCGACCTGCGAGGGCAGGTTCATGATCTGCTTCTGCTCGAGGAAGAAGATCATGCCCGAGATCACGCAGACCTCGGCGCCCACATAGAGGAAGATCCCCAGCGAGCCGAGATTGGCCCACTTGGACTGCAAGGCCTTGAACGGCGACTCGGCGTGCTCGGCCATCTTCGGCGCGTGGTGGGTGATGGTGTTGCGCACCATGAACACCGCCAGGGTGAACACCGCCAGGACCACCGCGATCAGCAGGTAGACGTTGGTCACGAAGCCAAGGCCCATGACCTTCATGCTCTCGGTGACCACCACGTCCTTTTCGAACAGCGGGCCTTGCAGCAGGAACTTCGCGCCGAAGATGCCGCCGACATAGGCGCCCATCGAGTTGAAGGCCTGGGACAGGTTCAGGCGGAAGTGCGAGTTCTTGGCCTCGCCCATCGAGGCGATCAGCGGGTTGGCCGCCACCTGCAGCAGGGTGATGCCCGAAGCGGCCACGAACAGACCCAGCAGCACGGTGATGAAGTTGTGCGAGAAGGTCGTCGACCAGGCTATCAGACAGCCGGCGACGATGCCGGTCAGGCCCAGCACGATCGACTTGGCGTAGCCGTTCTTGGCCAGATAGGCCGCCGAGGGGATCGACATGATCCCGTAGGCGATGAAGAACGCGAACTGGTTCAGCTGCGTCTCGAAGTCCGTCAGCGTGTAGATGACCTTCATGCTCTTCACGAGCGGGTCGATCAGATTGGTGACGAACGCCCAGATGAAGAAGAGCGCCGTGACGTAGACGACGGCCAGGATCAGGCCGCCTCCTCCCGACTTGCCCTCTCCAGACTTGGGGGCCGCTCCGTTCGTCGGAGCCTGCGCCGCACCCATACCTGCCATGTTGTTTACTCCCCTGTCCGACGTTGCGGGACGCGACATCCACCCCAACGGTGACAACGTTGTCAAGCGTCGAGGGCGAAAACCGCCCGCTCTGAGATCCCGTCGAGACACCTATGGGAACCGATCACCCGATTCGACGGTTAGTCGGAAAACTCCGACAAATCCCCGTCGATGGGAAGACCGTGATGTCGATGATCGCAATTCTGCTGATGTCGGGCCTGGTGACCGTGATCGCCGTGATCGGTCTGGCCGACGCGTTCACGCACCTGCTGTGCTGGTCCGCGCGCTCGCTCAGGGAGCCGGAAGCGATGCGCGCCGCCAGCCCCTCCGCCGACGCCGCGCGCCGGGAACGCTTCGTCGCTTAAGCCGCCTTGCGGCTCGGGCTGGGAGCCGTCGGAACGTCCCACACGTCGTGAGCGGCTTCGCCCGCCAGGATGTTCTCGGCGGTCAGCAAGCCGCTGAGCGTGGCATGGTCGCGCTCGCCGTCGCGGTGCAGGCCGTTGCGGCCGGCCAGGTGCAGGCTGGGGAACTGCATCTTCAGGTCCAGGCGGATCATCGCCCGGTGCTCGGCGCAATCCTCGTCCTCGATCGGCAGCACCTTGCGCTGGCGCACGACGCGGGCGTCGCTGACGGCGGTCGGGTCCATCAGGCCCATGACCGCGGCCTCGCGCCAGGCCAGGGCCACCAGGTCGGCGTCGCTGGCCGACCACAGGCCGTCGCCCTCGAAGCAGAAATAGTCCAGGCCCAGGCAGCTGGCCGCCTCGCCTTCCGGCGCCATGGCCGGCGACCAGGCGCGATAGTTCTGCACCCGGCCGACCTGCAGGTCGGTGTCGTGGACGTCGATCGCGGTCTCGCGCAGCGGCTTGCGCGTGCGGCCCACCAGGGCGACCGTGATCTGGTCGCGGTACATCAACTCTCCGGCGTGGAACAGGCTGATCGGCGTCGGACGCAACATGCTCATCAGCTCGCGCAGCGGCGCGGTCGAGACCACGTGGTCGGCGGTGCGGACCTCATGGGCGCCGTCCTCGCGCAGGATCGTCACGGTCCACAGCTTGGCGGCGGCGTCGAACTTCAGGGTCTCCACGCGGCGGCCCAGCGCGACTTCACCCCCGAGCGTCGCGATCCTGTCGGCGCAGGCCCGCCATACCGCGCCGGCTCCTTCGCGCGGATAGCGCAGGCTGGCCGTGGGCTTGGCGGCGTTGGCGCGGCCGGCGGGCATCTGGTCGCTGATCAGGCCCGACACCTTCTCGGCGAAGGGCCGGAACAGCATGGTCGACAAGCGCTCGCCGACCCGGTTGCGGATCTCGTCGGCGAAGGTCCGGGGCGTCTTGATCGGGCGCATCTTGGCCAGGCCGAACGAGGCCAGGCAGGCCGCGGCGCCGCGCAGCCCCAGATGAGCCAGGGTCTCCAGGGTCTTCAGCGGATAGGCGTAGAACCGCTCGCGGTGATAGATCCGCGCCGTGCGCGGTTGCTCGACGAAGCCGTCGGGCAGCAGTTCGGACCACAGCGCCAGCACGCTGGGCGAGGCCGAGGCGTAGGCCCCGCCGTTCAGGTCGATCTTGAAGCCGTTGTGGTCGATCGTGCGGCTCGAGCCGCCGACCTGGCCGGGGTCCATCTCCAGCACGGCGACGTCGCGCCCCGCCTTGGCCAGGACATAGGCGGCGGTCAGGCCGGCGGGCCCGGCCCCGATCACCAAGGTTTCGACGTGCTGCCCCATGACGCGATCATCCCCGTTCGAGGATCACCCTGGCGCAATAAGGTTAAGGCCAGCCCGCCGGACGTGGTGAACCGGCCCTAAACTTGAGCGTGGGACGCTATGCCGCGCCCGCTTCGCCTAGGCCAGCTGGTCGCCGATCGGCAGGCTTCGGATACGCTTGCCGGTCGCCGCGAAGATCGCGTTGACCAGGGCGGCCGGGGCCGGCGGCAGGGCCGGTTCGCCCAGGCCGGTCGGCGGGTTGTCGCTGGTGACGAAGCGCACCTCGACATCCGGCGCGTCGGCCAGGCGCAGCATCGGGAAGTCGCCGAAATTGCTCTGGGACACCGCGCCGTTCTCGATGGTGATCGCCTGGCCCAGGCTGCTGCCGATCCCGTCCAGGACCGAGCCCTGCACCTGCTGCTCGGCGCCGTTCGGATTGACGATCTGCCGGCCGACGTCGACCGCCGCCCAGGCCTTGCGGACCTCGACCTGGCCGTCGGCCACGGCGACCTCGACGACCACCGCCACATAGCCGCGGTGGCTGTAGTGGCAGGCCACGCCCAGGCCGACGCCCTTGGCGGTCTTGCGGCCCCAGCCGGACGCCTCGGCGGCCTTGTCGAGCACGGCGCGCATGCGGCCGGTGTGGAAGCTGTCGCCCTTGCCCGGCTCGCCGATCAGCCGGGGCTCGCCCAGCAGCTTGCGGCGGAACGCCACCGGATCCGCGCCGGCCGCGTGGGCGACTTCGTCGGTGAAGCCCTGCAGCACGAAGCCATAGGCGTTGTTGCCCGGGGCCCGCAGCCAGCCGGTCGGCACGCCAAGCGGCATGACCGAGACGTCCAAGGCGTAGTTCTCGACCGCGCCGAACGGAAACTGGGTGGCGTTCATGCCGGCGGCCCGGGCGAACTTCTGCCCCTCGCCGAAGGTCACGAAGTGGTTGCGCCAGGCGGTCAGCCCGCCCTGGGCGTCCAGCCCCGCCGTCAGCCGGTGGAAGCCGGCGGGGCGGTAGAAGTCGTGCTGGATGTCGTCCTCGCGGGTCCACAGCAGCTTGACCGGCGCCCCGACCGTCTTGGAGATCCACGCCGCCTCGACCATGAAGTCGTTCATCAGCCGCCGGCCGAAGCCGCCGCCGCTGCGGGTGAAGTGGATGGTGATGTCCTCGGGCTTGATCCCCAGGGTCTTGGCCACCAGCTCGCGGCCGTCCTCGGGGTTCTGGGCCGGGGCCCAGATCTCGACCTTGCCGTCCTTGAAGCTGGCCGTGCAGTTCTGCGGCTCCAGCGTGGCGTGGGCGTTGAACGGATAGCTGTAGTCGGCCTTGACGACCTTGGCCGCGCCCTTCAGGGCGGTGTCGACGTCGCCGACCGTCTTGACGTTCCGGTGCGGCGGCTGGCCGTGCAGCTCGGCGGCCTTGGCGATGAAGCCGGCGCTGCTCTGGGCGCTGGTCGGGTGGTCGGCCCAGGTGACCTCCAGCGCGTTGCGGCCCTTGCGCGCCGCCCACCAGGTGTCGGCGACCACGACCACGCCGGCCAGCAGGCCTTCCAGCTCGGCCCCGCCGTCGACCACGAAGGCGTGGCGCACGCCCTTGACCGCCTTGGCCGGCGCCAGGTCGACCTTGGCCACCTTGGCGGCGAACACCGGGGCCTTGAGGAAGGTGGCGTACAGCATGCCCGGCACGCGCACGTCGATACCGTACAGCGGCTTGCCCACGACGATGTCCGGGGTGTCCGACTGCGGCTGGGACTTGCCGATGATCCGGTAGGTCTTGGGGTCCTTCAGCGTCAGGGTCTTGGGGTCGGGCGCGGTCAGGCCGGCGGCGGCCTGGGCCAGTTCGCCGTACGACGCCCGACGCTTGCCGGCCTTGTCGACCACGAAGCCCGGTTCGGTGGCCAGGCCGGCGGCGGGGACGCTCCAGCGCTGGGCGGCGGCCTGGATCAGCAGGGCCCGGCCCACGGCGCCGACCTGGCGCATCGGCTCCCAGTCGTCGGGCGTGGAGGTGCTGCCGCCGGCCGACTGCTCGCCGAACACCTTGGCGTCGACCGGGGACTGCTCGATGCGGACGGCCGACCAGTCGACGTCCAGCTCCTCGGCGATAAGCATCGGCATCGAGGTCTTGATCCCCTGCCCAATCTCCGGCCGCTTGGCGGCGATGGTCACCATGCCGTCGGGCGCGATGCGGACAAAGGCGTTGAAAGGGTTGGTGCCCGCCCCCTGCGCCTGGACCAGGCCCGGCAGGCTGAACGACAGCAGCAGGCCGCCGCCGGCCGCCGCGCCGGTCTTGAGGAACAGGCGACGGGACGGGTTCTCGAGGATCGCGGTCATGCTCACGCCTCCACCTGGCCCGACGCGGCCTTGATGGCCTTGCGGATGCGGATGTAGGTGGCGCAGCGGCAGAGGTTGCCGTTCATCGCCGCGTCGATCTCGTCGTCGGTGGGCTTGGGCGCGGCGGCCAGCAGGGCGGTGGCCGACATGATCTGGCCGGCCTGGCAGTAACCGCACTGCGGCACGTCGACGGCCTTCCAGGCCTCCTGGACCTTGGCCCCGACCGGGCTAACGCCGACGCCCTCGATGGTGGTCACCGACTTGGAGCCCACCCGGGCCAGCGAGGTGACGCACGAGCGCATGGCCACGCCGTCGATGTGCACGGTGCAGGCCCCGCACTGGGCCACGCCGCAGCCGTACTTGGTTCCGACCAGGCCCAGGACGTCGCGCAGCACCCACAGCAGGGGCGTATCGGGTTCGGCGTCCACGGTGTGGACCTGGCCGTTGACCTTGAGGCTTGCCGACATCTCGCTGCTCCCGAACCGACGCCGCGCCAGAGTGCCAAAGGCTTGGGGCCGCGACCAGAGGGCGCGCACCTACAAAAGCTGTCATAAAACCGTCACGTAGGACTTGAACGCGGCCGGCTTCCGTGGTTCCGCTCCGCCGCGCCGGGCGTTCTTCCGTACAAGGACGTCCGCGAAACTCTCCACGCTTCGAAATAGAGGATGAAGCGACCATGCTGGGCTTGTTCCGGGCTGTCATGCCCAAGGAAGACCGCTTCTTCGATCTGTTCGCGCAGCACGCCGCCACCTTGGTCGCCGGGGCCAAGGCCTTGCAGGACCTGATGGAAGGCGGCGACGGCGTCGAGGCCGCCAGCGCCCGCGTCTACCAGCACGAGGAAGAGGCCGACGAGATCACCCGCCAGGTGATGGGCGCGGTCCGCCGCAGCTTCATCACCCCGTTCGACCGCAGCGACATCCAGGATCTGACCACCTCGCTGGACGACGCCATCGACCAGATGCGCAAGACCGCCAAGGTCGTCAGCCTGTTCGAGGTCAAGACCTTCGAGCCGCAGATGCGCGAGATGGCCAAGATCATCGTCCAGGCCGCCGAACTGACGGTCCAGGCCGTGGCCCTGCTGCCCGACATGCGCAAGAACGCCCAGCGCCTGACCGAGCTGGCCGTCCGCGTGACCCAGATCGAGGAGCAGGCCGACCAGATGTACGACCAGGGCCGCAAGGCGCTGTTCATGGCGCATCGCGGCGGCGACCCGATGACCTTCATCGTCGGGGTCGACATCTACAGCCACCTGGAAAAGGTGGTCGACCGCTTCGAGGACGTCGCCAACCGCATCAGCGGCATCGTGGTCGAGCAGGTCTAGTGGACCCCACCTTCCTCATCCTGGTGGTTCTGATCATCGTCGCCCTGGGCTTCGACTTCCTGAACGGCCTGCACGACGCGGCCAATTCGATCGCCACCATCGTCTCGACGCGCGTGCTGTCGGCAAAGTGGGCGGTGCTGTGGGCGGCGTTCTTCAACTTCATCGCCTTCGCGGTGTTCGGCACCAGCGTGGCCAAGATGGTCGGCTCCGGGATCATCGATCCGCACGTGATCACCGACCGGCTGATCTTCGGCGCCCTGATGGGCGCGATCAGTTGGAACCTGATCACCTGGTGGGCCGGCATCCCCTCGTCCAGCTCGCACGCGCTGATCGGCGGCCTGGTCGGGGCCTCGGTCGCCAAGGTCGGCGGCCTGGGCGCGGTGCAGTGGGCTGGCCTGGGCAAGACCGCCGCGGCGATCGTGGTCTCGCCGACCCTGGGCTTCCTGCTGGCCCTGCTGCTGGTGCTGATCGTCTCCTGGACGTTCCTGAAGAGCTCGCCGTTCTTCGCCGACCGGATCTTCCGCAAGGCCCAGTTCGTCTCGGCCGCCCTCTACTCGCTGGGCCATGGCGGCAACGACGCCCAGAAGACCATGGGCATCATCGCCGCCCTGCTGTTCGCGCACGGCATCAGCGACCAGCCGGGACACATCCCGTTCTGGGTGGTGATCTCGTGCCAGACCGCCATGGCGCTGGGCACGTTGTTCGGCGGCTGGCGGATCGTCCACACCATGGGCAGCAAGATCACCCGCCTGACGCCCATGCAGGGCTTCTGCGCTGAAACCGGCGGAGCCATCACGTTGTTCTTCTTTACGCATCTGGGCGTTCCGGTCTCGACGACTCACACGATCACAGGCGCTATTGTCGGAGTCGGCGCTTCGCGTCGGGTTTCGGCCGTCCGGTGGGGCGTGGCCAAGAGCATCGTGACCGCCTGGATCGTCACCCTGCCCGCGGCCGGCCTGGTCGCGGCGGCGTTCTACTATCTCGGATTCTGGATGAAGTGACGGATACGGCGGGCGGCAAGCAGGGGGGCAAGTCTGGACAGCGGCGACGTCAGGTCGCCGCCCTGCCCTGGCGCTCGACCGCCGACTCCGCCGATCTCCAGATCCTGCTGGTCTCGTCCCGCGAAACGCGCCGCTGGGTGATCCCCAAGGGCTGGCAGATGAAGGGCAAGCTGGATCACCAGGCCGCCGCCCAGGAGGCTTACGAGGAAGCCGGGCTCGACGGGCGCATCGTCGAGCGCCCGATCGGCGACTATCCCTATCTGAAGCGCCTGAAGAGCGGCGCCGCGCGTCCCGTGACGGTCGACGTCTATCCGCTGGAAGTCACCGGCGAGCACGCCACCTGGCCGGAAAAGGGCCAGCGCACCCTGCAGTGGATGTCGCCGGTCGAGGCGGCGCTGGCGGTGCAGGAGCCGGAGCTGCGCGAGCTGATCGCGCGTTTCGCCAACGTCGAACTGCCCGCCGAGGAACGCCCGGCCCCCACCCAGGCCCCGACCCCGGTGCGCGTGGCCCTGACGCGCCTGCGGCGGCGGATCACCGTGATGTGGGGCCGCCGGCGCCGCTGGCTCTGACCCCAAGCCGGGGAACAAACTGGGGATAACTCGACAAGCCACTTCGCATTCACTATGTTCTCGTTACGTTCCGAACGAGAATCGCCATGCAGCTGTCCCTCGACCTGTCGACCTCGCCGCTCGAAGCCATGCGCGACGGGCTGCTCAAGACCTTTGGCCCGCAGCGGCCGACCAAGCGGCTGGATCCTGTGTCGCAACTGGTCAAGTCGTCGATCAGCGGCCGGACCAAGGACGCCGTCTCCTGGGCCGTCTACCACCGCCTGAAGGAGCGTTTCGCCGCCTGGGAGGACTTGGCCGAAGCACCCGACGCCGAGGTCCAGGAACTGATCAAGGACGTCACCTTCCCCGAGGAGAAGGCCCGTCACCTGCCGCACGCCCTGCGACTGATCCAGGTGCGCAGCGGCTGGAAGCTGTCGCTGGACCACCTGGCCGAGCTGGAGCTGGACAGCGCCCGTTGGTGGCTGCAGGGCCTGCCCGGCGTCGGGGTCAAGGTCGCCGCCTCGGTGCTGAACTTCAGCCCCCTGAACATGCGGGCCCTGGTGGTCGACACCCACGTCCACCGCGTCGCGGTCCGCCTGGGCCTGATCCCCGCCAGCTACGACACCGCGCACGCCTATCGCGCCCTCATGGACATGGTCCCCGACAGCTGGACGGCCGAGGACCTCTACGAGCTGCACTGGCTGATGAAGGGCCTGGGCCAATTGCTGTGCTCGCACCACGCACCGAGGTGCGGGGCCTGCGCGCTGAAGGGAACGTGTCCCCGGGTGGGCGTGGAGCGCAGCGCGGATATTTTGGCCTGGCGGCCGCGGAACTGAACCACCGCCGCCCTCGCACGCTAGCCCTCCATGCCTCACGACATCCGCATCGGCACGGCCGGTTGGAGCTTCCCGCGAACCCTCGAAGGCTTCCCCGCCGAAGGCACGGGCCTCGAGCGCTACGCGGCGGTCTTCAACGCTGTCGAGATCAACTCGTCCTTCTATCGGCCGCACCAGGGCAAGACCTACGAGCGCTCCACGCCGACGAACTTCCGGTTCGCGGTGAAGGTCCCCCGGACGATCACCCACGAACGGCGGCTGGTCGATATCGGCGATCCGCTCGCGCGGTTCCTCGACGAATGCGGCGGGCTGGGCGGCAAGCTCGGGCCGCTGCTGATCCAGTTGCCGCCGAGCCTGAGGTTCGACGCCTGCCTCGTGGAGGCCTTCCTCATCGCCTGGCGCAAGTCGACAACGGCCGCGACGGTGCTGGAGCCTCGCCACGCCACATGGTTCGACGCGCCGGCGGAAACTCTGCTGAAGGCCTTTGAGGTCGCCCGGGTTGCCGCCGATCCCGCCGTGGTCTCCGCCGCCGCCGAGCCCGGCGGCTGGAGCGGCCTGGTCTATCGCCGACTGCACGGCTCGCCCGCGATGTACGCTACGTCCTATGACGACGGTCGCTTGGAGCCTCTGGCCCGGCAGGCCGTCGGTGAGATCGAGACGACCGAAAGCTGGTGGATCTTCGACAACACCCAGTTCGGCGCGGCGACCACCGACGCGCTGAAACTGATGGCGCTCACTTCGCCTCCGCCAGTTCCGTGAACGTCTTCGTCCCGATTCCGTAGCTGCGCCAATCCCCGTAGTCGAAGTGCCACCACTCCTCGGGATAGACCTCGAAGCCCTGGGCGACCATGGCGTCGCGGAGGATCGCCCGCATCGCCCGCTGACGGGTCGTGCCGCCGATGAAGTCGGCATAGGAGCGCCCCGACATCTCGTCGTAGCGGCTGGGCATCTCGACCGGCTTGCCGGTCTTCAGGTCGTAGAGGGTCAGGTCGACGGCGCAGCCGCGGTTGTGGCGCGAGCCCTTGGCGGGGTCGGCCACGAACATGTGGTCCTCGGGCGGGGTCGCCTCCCAGAACATCCAGGTGACGAACCAGGGTCGGTAGGCGTCGTGGATCAGGACGCCGTAGCCCTGGGCCTCCAGCGCCTTGGCGGCCCGCGCCAGGGCTTGGGCGGCGGGACGCTGCATGTAGGCGGCCGAGCGTTCGTACAGCGCCAGGCCCATGAAGTTGTCGGAACCGGCATAGCGGATGTCGAAGCGGATCGTCGGACCCAGGGTCGACAGATCGACCATGTCGGCGGGCTTGTGCTCGCCCGTCTCGATCGGCGGCTTGGCGGCCTGGGCCCTGGCGCGCAGGGCGGCCGGGTCGGCGCGCACCGCCGCGCGGATCGCGGCCTCGACCTCGGCTCCGAAGTCGTGGCGCGGCAGGCGGGTCCCGTCCAGGCGCAGGGCGGCCGGCTCGAGCACGAGTTCGCCGCCGCCTTCGATGCCGTAGCGATTGCGGCCCAGCGGCGTCAGCTTGGCGTCCTTGCGCCCCTGGCCGTCGACGCGCAGGACGCCGGCCCGTTCGAACACCGTCAACGGCGCCCCGCGCTCGCCATACTGACCGACAGCCGCCATCCCTGCGGCGTCAAGGGAAGACGCCGAAGCGGACGGGGCCAAGGCGGCTGCGGTCAGGACAAGTCCCATCAGGAAAGGGGCGATCGCGATGAAAGGTCCGGCCATTCTGCGCATCGCCCCGCCTGTTGTCCTATTTCATCGTCGGGATGACGAAGGCGCTGTCCTCGACCTCGCCCTCCGGCCACCGCGCGGTGATCGTCTTGACCTTGGTGTAGAATTTCACGCCCTCGACGCCGTGCTGGTTGGTGTCGCCGAACGCGCTGCGCTTCCAGCCGCCGAAGGTGTGATAGGCCACCGGCACCGGGATCGGCACGTTGATGCCGACCATGCCGACATTGACCCGGCTGGCGAACTCGCGCGCCGCCCGGCCGTTGCGGGTGAAGATGGCGACGCCGTTGCCGTACTGGTGCTCGGACGGCAGGGCCAGGGCCTCCTCGAAGCTCTCGGCGCGGACGATCTGCAGCACCGGGCCGAAGATCTCCTCCTGGTAGGTCTTCATGCCCTTCTTGACTCCGTCGAACAGCGACGGGCCGATGAAGAAGCCCTTTTCGAAGCCCTGCAGGGAAAAGTCGCGGCCGTCGACCACCAGCTCCGCGCCTTCGTCGACGCCGATCTGGATATAGTCGGAGATCTTGGCGCGGTGCGCGGCGCTGACCACCGGGCCATAGTGGGCGGCCAGGTCGGTGGAGACGCCCACCTTCAGGGTCTCGATCTCGGCGACCATCCGCTCGCGCAGTTCGTCACCGGTCTTCTTGCCGACCGGGACGACGACCGGCAGGGCCATGCAGCGCTCGCCGGCCGAGCCGAAGGCAGCGCCCGACAGGTCCTTGACCACCTGGTCGAGGTCGGCGTCGGGCAGGACGATCCCGTGGTTCTTGGCGCCGCCCATGGCCTGGACGCGTTTCCCGTGCGCCGTGCCGGTCTGGTAGACGTAGTGGGCGATGTCGGACGAACCGACGAAGCTGACGGCGCGGATCAGCGGGTGGGTCAGGATGGCGTCGACGGCGCTCTTGTCGCCGTGCACGACGTTCAGCACACCGGCGGGCGCCCCGGCCTCCATCATCAGCTCGGCCAGCTTGACCGGCACGGTCGGATCCTTCTCCGACGGCTTGAGGATGAAGGTGTTGCCCACCGCGATGCTGATGCCGAACATCCACATCGGGATCATGGCCGGGAAGTTGAACGGGGTGATGCCCGCGCAGACGCCCAGCGGCTGGCGCATCGAATAGACGTCGATGCCGGGCCCCGCGCCCTCGGTGTATCCGCCCTTCAGGATGTGGGGGATGCCGCAGGCGAACTCGATGACTTCCAGGCCGCGCTGGATGTCGCCCTTGGAGTCGGCGATCACCTTGCCGTGCTCGGACGACAGGATCTCGGCCAGGGCGTTCATGTCGCGCTCGATCAGGCGCTTGAACTCGAACATCACCCGGGCGCGGCGCTGGGGATTGGTCGCGGCCCAGCCGATCTGGGCGGCGGCGGCGGCCTGGACGGCGGCGTCCAGCTCGGCGTCGGTGGCCAGGGCCACGCGGGCCTGGACCTCGCCGGTGTTCGGATTGAACACATCGCCGAAGCGGCCGGACTGCCCTTCGAGGGCTTGTCCGTTCACGAAATGGCTGATGGTCCGCATGATACGCTCCCTAGATCTTGTTTTGCGCGTCAATAGCATCCGGCGCTCGGGCCGTATCGCGCAAATTCTCTCCGCCATAAATCGTGATTGAGGGGACTATTCCTCGACGTGCACGCGGCGGAACCGGCCCTGCAGATAGACTAGCGGCTCGTGGTCCGGATCGTAGCGCAGCTTCACCACCCGTCCGACATAGACCCGGTGGTCGCCGGCGTCGAAGACCTGATGGGTCACGCATTCGAAATTGGCCATGCAGTCGGGCAGGATCGGCGCGCCCGTGCCCCAGGTCTCGGTGTCGATGCCCGCGAACCGGTCACCGTCCTTCTGCACGAACTGGCGGGCCATCAGTTGCTGGTCGGCGTGCAGCACGTTGACCGTGAACCGTTCGGCGGCGTCCAGAATCGGCAGGCTGCGCGAGTTGAGGTCGACGCAGACCAGGGCCAGGGGCGGGTCCAGCGACACCGAAGTGAACGAGTTGGCGGTCAGCCCCACGCGGCGGCCGTCCTCGCAGACGGTGGTGATCACCGTCACCCCGGTGGTGAAGCATCCGAAGGCGTGGCGCAGCGCCCGGGCGTCATGCGCGCCGCCCTCGCCCAGTTCGATCGTGACCGGCTGACTCATTCCGTCACCAGTGAGGCAAACCGGCGTTACGGGCAAGGGTTTGGGGACATGTGCACCGCCCACTTGCCCCCTACGGGTCGCTCCGCGACCGTCTTCCCCCAAAGGGGGAAAAGGAGCTGCATTCGGCGTCCTCCGCCCCCTATGGGGGGCGGACAGGCCGCGAAGCGGTCAGGTGGGGCAAGTGTTCGCGGGCAGTGAGATGCTCAGGTCGCCTCCCTCCCCGCCTCCTCCGCCCGCCGCCGCAGGAACGCCTCCTCCCGCCGGTTCCCCGCCAGTCCAGCCGCCGTCTCGAACGCCGCGCGGGCCTCCTCGAACCGACCCAGCTTGAACAGCAGGTCGCCGCGCACGCTGGGCAGCAGGTGATAGGCCCTGAGCGCCGGCTCGTCGGCCAGGGCCTCGATGATCGCCAGCCCCGCCGCCGGACCGTCGGCCATGCCCACCGCCACCGCCCGGTTCAGCTCGACCACCGGCGATGGCGCGACGCTCGCCAGGTCGGCGTAGAGCGCGGCGATGCGCCGCCAATCGGTCTCGGCCGCCGTCCGCGCCTGGGCGTGGCAGGCGATGATCGCCGCCTGCAGCCCGTAGAAGCCGTTCGCCCCGCCCAACGCCCGCGCCCGGTCCAGCGCCTTCAGGCCGCGCCGGATCTGCAGCAGGTCCCAGAGACCGCGATCCTGGTCCGGCATCAGGACCGGCTCGCCCGCCGCGTCGGTGCGCGCCGCCGTGCGCGAGGCGTTCAGCTCCATCAAGGCCAGCAGGCCATAGGCCTCGGGCTCGTCCGGCGCGATGGCGGTCAGCACCCGGCCCAGGCGCAGGGCCTCGTTGCACAGCTGGGGCCGCTGCCAGTCGTCGCCCCGCGCGGCGGTGTAGCCCTCGTTGAAGATCAGGTAGACGACGTCCAGCACCGAGGCCAGGCGGGCCGAGCGCTCGTCGCCGCGCGGGGTCTCGTAGGCCAGGCCCGAGTCCGACAGGGTCCGCTTGGCCCGCACGATGCGCTGGGCCACCGTGGTTTCGGGCAGCAGGAAGGCCCGGGCGATCTCGCCGGTGGTCAGGCCGCAGACCATCCGCAGCGCCAGGGCGGCGCGGGCCTCGCGCGACAGCAGCGGATGGCAGGCGGTGAAGATCAGCCGCAGCATCTCGTCGCCGATGTCGTCGTCCAGGGCGGAGTCGAAGTCGGGCATGGCCTGCTGCTCGGTCTCCAGGTCGTGGGCGACCATGCCGTGCTTGCGGTCCAGCATTCGGCCGCGCCGCAGGCGGTCCAGGGCCCGGCGCTTGGCCGTGGCCATCAGCCAGGCCCCGGGGCGGTCGGGCACGCCGGTGATCGGCCACTTCTCGAGGGCGATCACCAGGGCGTCCTGGGTCAGCTCCTCGGCCAGCGGCACGTCGCGCAGCATCCTCGCCAGGCTGGTGATCAGCCTGGGGTGCTCGACCCGCCAGACGGCGAGGATGGCGCGATGGGTGTCGGCTTCCCTCATGGACGCCGGCCGCAAGCGGCGACGAGCGGGCTCAATCGCCGAACATCTCGCGGATCTCGCACACGCCCCGCCAGCCGGGGATGTGGTCCAGGTGCAGCTGCAGGAACTCGCGCGCCGAGGCGATCGCCTCCTCCTTGCTGGCGAACTCGAAGATCGCGTAGCCGCCGATCACCTCCTTGGCCTCGACCATCGGACCGTCCAGCACGCTGATCCTGCCGTCGGCGACCGTGACGCGCGCGCCGGTGTCCAGCGGCAGCAGTTGGCCGCCGCCCAGCATCCGGCCGGCCTGGACCTCGCGGTTGGCCATCACGTGCATGGCCTCGATCAGCGAGGCGGGCAGCTCGTGCGACGCGTCGGCCGGCTCGGTGATGATCGACATGTAGCGCATCTGGGAAATCCTCCTGGAGCGAACCGGGACGCCGTCGCCGCCGGACTGTCTCGCTATTGAAGACGACGAACCAGCCCCGGATGGATCGACACGCGCCGCGAAGATTTCGGCAGCCTAGGCCGGCGCGCGCGCCGCGCGGCGCAGGGCCAGGGCCTGGCGCACGCCTCGGACGTCGCAGCGCCAGGTCGGGAGGATCAGCATGATCGCCCAGGCCTCGAGCTGGGAAGCGACGCCCATGGCGAAGGCGACCGGCAGCACCCAGCCGCCCGTTCCCGCGACCAGCAGTTGGGTCAGCAAGGCCCACAGGGCCAAGCCGAACAGCTTCGACAGCAGGTGATGCGGTGAAGCCTCCTTGCGGAAGCGGACGAAACCGATGGCGTGGCCCATCAGTTCCATCGCCGCCAGCACCGCGACCAGCGGCCAGAGCGCCGCGATCAGTCCGGGGTGCAGGACCAGGACCGCCGCCGTCGCGCACAGCCAGAAGACCACGTCGGCGCGGCTGTCGAAGGTGCGCAGGCGGTCGGTGACGCTGCCCAGCCGCCGGGCGATCACGCCGTCGAAGATGTCCGACAGCACGCCCACCGCCAACAGGATCGCGCAGGCCCAGCGGGCGGGCGCGCCGACCGCCGACGCCAGGGCCAGGATCGACAACCCCGCCGCGACGCGCAGGCCGATCAGGACATAGGGGATGGCGCGCGGGGTCATGGGCGCGAGACTAGGGCGAGAACGTGCGGATCGACAATCGCCGCTCGCCCTGCACGGTCCCTTCTGGCCCCTTGCTCCCGGTCAGGTTAGCTTCGCCGTCATCGTTGAAAGGATAGGCATGCGCCCCCTCTTCGCTCTCGTCGCCGCGGTCGCGGTTTCCATCTCCGCCTCGCCGGTCCTCGCGGCGTCGAGCCCGATGTTCGATCAGTTCGAGCGCCTGTGCCTGAAGACGCGCGGCGAGCCCGCCGCCGTGGCCAAGGCCGTGGCGAGCGCCGGCGCGGACTGGACGATCGTCGACGATTTCCCGCCGGCGATGCTGCCGGCCTATGGCGGACCTTTCGACCAGGTGACGGTCCGGTCGCGCCCGGCGCCCGACGACGAAAGCATCCTGCTGGTGTCCGGTGTAAAAGGCCCGCCCGAAAGCCAGGGCCACATCTGCACTCTGTCGGGGCCCTTCGACCCGGCGGCGGCGGGCGCGGCCAAGGCCTGGCTCGGCGGCGTCAAGCCGATCAGCGGGCCCGGTCCGGACGGGCTCTACATGATCCTGGAGACGCCGACGGGGCGGCGCGCGGCGACCGGGGCCGAGCTCAAGGATCGCGCCAATCTCGGCAAGCTGATGGGCCTGACCGTGGCCACCGCGCCGGACGAGGTCACCGCCCTGACGGCTTTCGTCGGCGTCGAGCGGTAGGCGTTAGGATCATTCCATCCCGCCGTTCTCGAACTGTTTCCAAGGGTGACGACCTGCTGCGAGATGTTGAAAGATCGCCAGCAGCGGCGAGGCCGCGCCTTAAAACCTTGATGGCGAGCCTGCTCTGGCGTCTGGCCGTGTCAAGGACCGCCTCTGGCGGCCGCGTCGCGGCGACGCTTCGCGTCGTCCTTGACACGGCCAGACGCCAGAGCTCCGATCCACTAAGGCTTTAAGGCACGGCCCCATCCGAGGCGGATGGGGGCTATCGCATCGAGAAGTCACTTTGGGGCTAGAAAATGTGGCACTCGATTCCGGCCTTAACGCTGGACATGAAGCGGTGTTTGGACGCCGAAATCCCAGGGTCGGCGATCGTCATGGCATATGTCTGTATGGATACGTTTGCGTATCTCGCAATGCCCAATGGACAAAGCGAACAGAGCCCGAAGGATTTCAAAGCTTGGGTGAATAGGTACCTAAGCGCTCATCCCGAACAAGGATATCAATACAATGCCGACGATGTTTACGCAGCTCGTTGTGCAGTACTACACACCTACGGAAGCGAGGCCCGAGATCACCGGAAAGATCCAAAGATAAAGCATTTTGGATATCATGATGGGGGTCGACACCTAATTGCCCCCGAGGCAAATTCCACTCTTGTCCTGATTGGAGCAGCATCGCTGATCAATGACGTAATCATCGCGGCAGATTCCTTTATGAAGGACTGCGAAACAAATCCAAATCTAAGAAGCAGAGTCGAAAGACGACTGCCATCGGTGATGCGTACGTCAAGCATTTCGCCTAGCTCGGCCTTCCCAAAGATCAGCTACCTTTAACTACCCCTCGATCACATGCGGCACGAACCGCGCCAGGTTCTTGGTCACCACGCTGTCGTCCTCGCGGATGCCGATGCCGGCCGGTTCGTTGCCCACCATCCACGCGCCGACCACCGGACGCTTGCCGTCGAACTTCGGCGGCGGGTGGTAGGCCTGGACGATCGCGCCTTCCGCGCCGTAGCCCTGGTCGAGCACGGGCTCGTCACCGCCGCCGACCACCTCGACATTGGCTCCTTCGCGCGAGAACAGCGGCTTGCGCACGAACCGGTCGCCCAGCGCGCTCGCCGCCGGGTCGCCCTCGAAATAGGCCTCCAGCAGGTTGGGGTGGCCAGGGTGGCGCTCCCACAGCAGCGGCAGGATGCCCTTGTTGGACAGGATCGCCTTCCACGGCGGCTCGATCCAGCGCACCTGGGCGGTGTTCAGGTGCGCGGCGTACGGCTCGCGCAGCATGAACTCCCACGGATAGAGCTTGAACGCCGCCTGCAGGACGAAGCCTTCCAGGTCGACGAACTGGCCCTCTTCATTGACGCCGATGTTGTCCATGGCCACGAACTTGGGCTCGAGCCCGGCCTGCAGGGCCAGGTCCTCGAGGAAGCGCACGGTCTGGCGGTCCTCGACGGCGTCCTCGTCGCTGGCGAAGTGGACGAAGCCACCCTTCGGAAAAAGGAGCTTGAACCGGTCGCGCAGGGCCTCGAACAGGCTGTTGAACTGGTCGGCGTTGGCCGGGAAGGTCCCGTTGGCGATCATCTCCTCCAGCCACAGCCACTGGAAGGTGGCGGCCTCGAAGACGCTGGTCGGGGTGTCGGCGTTGTACTCGTAGAGCTTGGGCTTGGACTTGCCGTCATAGCCGAAGTCGAAGCGGCCGTAGAGCGACGGCGACTTGGCGCGCCAGGACGCGGCTACGAAGTCGCGGTGTTCGGCCGGGATCGCCAGCCGCTCCATCAGTTCCTGGCTGCCGGCCACCTCGTCGACCAGGTCCAGGCACAGGTCGTGGAGCTCGGCCGCCGCCGGCTCCAAGTCCTGCTCCACCTGGTCCAGGGTGAAGGCGTAGGCGACGCTTTCATCCCAGTACGCCTGGCCTTCGGTGTGGTGATAGACGAACCCGACCGCCTCGGCCTTGGCCTGCCAGTCGGGTCGCGGCGTCAGCTTGAGGCGGCGCACGGACGGGTCGACCCTATCCGTTGCCCTTGTCGTTCTGATCCTGGTTCTTCTGCTCGATCTGCAGCGGCGGAGCGGCCGGGGCCAGGCGGGCCAGGACGTCGTCGGCGCTGGACTGGCCCGGCAGGATGCCGGCCAGGCGCAGCTTTTCATCGAGGTCCGCGCCGGTGCGACGGTCTTCAAGCTCGCCGGCGGCCTTGATCTTCTCGCCGCGGACCATCTGGCGTTCCTTGATCCGGGCCAGGCTGTCGGCGGCCGAGCCGAGCGATGCGCCGGCCCCCGCGCCACGCGCCGAGACCGCGGCCTGGGCCTTCTGGACGCTCTCGTTCACCTTCACCACCTCGACCTCGCGACGCAGGGTCTCGATGCGGCGGTCGGTGGCGGTGATGGCGGTGTGGAGCTGATCCTCGGCGGCGCGCATGTCGCCGATCTGCGGCTCCTTCAGCGCGATGTCCTGCTCAAGGTCGGCGATGCGCTGGGCCACCTGGCGGGCCAGGTCCATGTCGCCCTTCTGGACGGCGGCGCGGGCCGAGCCCTCGTACTTGGTGACCTGGTCGCGGAAGCCGGCGACTTCCTTTTCCAGGATGCGGCGGCGGGCCACCAGGGTGGCCATGTCGTCGCGGGCCTTGCCCTGGGCGGTGTCGGCGTCGCGGATTTCCTGGTCGAGGATGCGGATGGCGTTGGCGTCGACGACGGCGGCCGTGGCTTCGTGCGCGCCGGCGCGACCCAGGGTGAACAGCTTGTTCCAGATGGACATTTTGGGGTCTCCGAGTCGCGAGTTTTAGGCGGCGGGGGTGAAGGACGAGCGCAGGTCGGAAGCGGCCTCGATGGCGTTCTCGGCCAACACTCGCAGCTCGATCAGGATGTCGTCCAGCGACGAACTGGGGGCCAGTTCGCCGAACAGCTCGTAATAGTCGCGCTCGCCCACGGTGCTGATGCCGAAGTTCGACAGCGGCACCAGCTTCTGGGCCTTGAGCAGGAATTCGTTGAAGGCGTGGCGGTCGGCCTGTTCGTCGACCGGCCACAGCAGCACCGAGGCGGCGATCTGCTGGTCGCTGACGCTGACATAGATCTCCAGGTCGCCCTGATCGTGCATGGTCACCAGCAGGATCGGATCGGCGCCCTCGACCACACGGGCCGTCATGGCGTCGCTGAAGCCGTCGGAAAGCGCCGTCTTCAGCGAGCGAACAGTCCAGGCGGGGGTCGTCATCGGGCGGTCTCTCCTGCGGCGATCCAGTCGTGGAGCCGTTTCATACTAGATGGGCGGGCGAACGCCAGTCGTCGAGAGCGCAACCTTACGTGCGCGGATGACAAGTTGGTAATCCCCCACTCCGTTTTACGGGGCCCCCTTTTGTGCGGACGATCCGCGTCGTACATGTGACGCGAGTTTCGCATCGGGTCGTTCATGTTCAGCAAGCTCTTCGGCCGCAAGGACGCCGCGCCCGCCTCGGCCCTGCCGGCGATCCGCAACGTCACCCTGGGCCGCACGGTGTGGCTGGACACCCTGGCCTGGCGCCGCCTGGGCGACGACCTGCGCTTCCCGCTGGACCGCGACACCCTGGAAATCACCGCCCAGGGCCTGGTCGACCTGAAGGACGGCGGCTTCGTGCACCGGTTCTACACCGACGACGACGTGATGTTCCAAGCCGTGTCCGACGACCGCGAAGGCCAGCGGGTCAACGACATCACCGTTTTCGTCCCCTGGGACAGCGCCTATCCGGGCGGCCGCGCCGATCGCGACGCCTGGGGCCAGCGCCTGCGGGCCCGCACCTTCACCGCCGCCGGCCTGCCCGAGTACCAGCGCCTGTGGTTCGGCGATGAGGCCGAGAGCCAGGACCCGGTGACCTTCTGGGAAGACGTCCATGACGACCGCGACGGCATTCCCGATCGGCGAATCTACCAGACCTGCATGCTGTTCGGCCGCGACCTGCCCGGTGAAGGCCGCGAACTGCTGCTGGCCATCGAGCAGGAGAACGAGGACCGCACCGAGGTCTCGTTCGAAATCATGATCGGCGTCCCGCTGGGCGTCGGTGAATTCAAGGCCTAGGGCCTCAAGGGGGAAGACAGATGGACCTGCACGGATTTGGCGCCAGCGCCCTGGCCTTCGTGGTGGCCTTCGTCGCCGCCGGCCTGTTTACGGTGATCTTCAAGGTCGTCTACCAGTGGGTGACGCCCTACAACGAGGGCAAGCTGATCCGCGAAGGCAACGTCGCCGCGGCCCTGGCCCTGGGCGGGGCCCTGGTCGGCTACGTGCTGCCCCTGGCCTCGGCGCTCAGCAACACCGTCACCCTGCTGGAGTTCTGCGCCTGGGCGGCCCTGGCCGGCGTGATCCAGATCGCGGCCTTCACCCTGGTGCGCGTGGTCGTCATGAAGGACGTGACCGCCCGGATCGAGAAGGGCGAAATCGCCGCCGGCGTCTATCTGCTGAGCATCTCCCTGGCGGTCGGCGTGCTGAACGCCGCCTGCATGACGGCCTGAGGCGCGCCATGACCGATCAACCCTCTTTTCCGCGTCGCCGCCTGCGCTCCAGCGGCCTGGCCCTGACCGGCCTGATGGCCGGCACGGCGATCTCGGTCAGCGCCTGCGACGATCCCGGCACCGCCACCCAGTGGGGCGACCCGCCGTCCGCCTCGCGCGAGGTCGACGCCAAGACCTACGCCTCGCTGGACGACTGCAAGAAATCCGGCGACATGACCGCGGTCCAGTGCGACACCGCCTACGCCCAGGCCCAGAAGGACAGCGCCGCCAACGCCCCCAAGTTCGGCGACCAGCAGAGCTGCGAGGAGCGCTACGGCGTCGACCAGTGCGTGCCGCGCAACAACGGCGGCGGCGGCAGCTTCTTCACCCCGCTGCTGACCGGCTTCATCGTCGGCCAGGCGCTGAACAACATGGGCGGCGGCTATTATGGTGCCCCGATGTACCGCGACCGCGGCGGGACCTATTACGGCGGCGGCGGTTATCCGCTGTCGCGCGACTACGTCACCGGCCGCACCCGTGTGCGCACAGACACCTTCAACGCGCCGGAGATGCGGTCCCCGACCCGCGTCCAGAGCCGCAGCTCGGTGATCTCGCGCGGCGGCTTCGGCGGCTCGGGACGGTCGTTCGGGGGGTGAGGCTGGGTTAGACGCGCGGCCAGCCTCAGCATTTCACCCTATGCCGCCGCCCAGCTAGAAATCCGACTGTCCACGCCTTGATCCCTTCGAAGGGTCCAGGGTGATGGCGGACCAGACCGACGGAGAAGGGCGAGAGCCCGGAGCGCGCGATCACCGTGGACGGCGTCGCGCGGCCATCAGGCTTTCCGTCGCGGTCGGCGCCCTGACGACCATGGTCGCGACGGCCGTCCATGCGCAGGCTCCCGCGCGCCCAGCCACGCCCGCCGAGCTGCAACAGCAGGTCACGGCGGTGCGCGAGCAGCTTCGCATCATGCAGGAACAGCAAAAGGGGCTGACCGAGACCCTCAGCCGGCTGCAGCAACAGCTGGACAGTCAGTCCGCGCCCGCGGCCCCGCAACCCGCCCCGCCGCCCATAGCGGCTGCAGCGGCTGCGCCCGCGCCGCTGCAGGTGGCGGCCGCGGCCCCGCCGGGCGCGAAGGAACCGGACGATTCCGTCACGCAGAAGCTTGCCGACCATTATCGGGACGGCATCGTTGTCTGGGAGAATCCCGACGACGCCAAGATTCCCTTTCTGCTGAAGTTCAACGTCAACACCCAGGTCCGCTACCTCAACACCACCTCGACCGACGAAACCTACACCGATCATCTGGGCGTGGTTCGCACCGTCAATCCGCGCAACGACATCACGGTCAACCGCTCGATGTTCATCCTGGGCGGCTACATTTTCGACAAGAGACTGCGCTACAGCTCCACCGTGTGGACCTCCGCGGGGTCGGCCTCGATCGTCGTGGCCGGAAACATCGGCTGGCAGTTCAACAAGGCCTTCTCGCTTTGGGGCGGCTACACGGGCGTGCCGGGCAGCCGGTCGCTCGTGAACACGTTTCCGTTCTTCCAGTCGACCGACCGCACCATGGCCGACAACTTCTTCCGTCCCGGCTTCACCCAGGGGATCTGGGCCAACGGGGATCTCCCGCACGGCCTGCATTACCTGGCGTTCGTCGGTAACGGACTCAACACGCTGAACATCTCGGCCTCGAAGATCGACACCCATCTGATGGGTTCGGGCAGTGTCTGGTGGGAACCGCTCGGCGACTACGGCCCGCCCGGCAAGTCGCGCAACATGTACGACGACTATTATGCCTCGTCGGATCTGCGCATTCGCCTGGGGACGTCGTACACGCGGTCGAAGGAAGACCGCTTTTCAAACCTCGACCAGTCGAGCCCCGAGAATACGTCGATGTACAATTCGGACGGCGTGCTGACCTTCGCCGAAGGCGCCTTCGCGCCGGGCGTGACTGTCGACACGGCCACGTACGAAATGTGGGCGATCGACGGGGGCGTGAAAAAGAACGGGTGGTCGGTCAATGGGCAGTACTTCTTCCGCTGGGTCGATGACTTCAAGGCGTTCGATGACTCCCCGGTCCCGGCTCCGGTCGCCATCGCAGGCATGTTCGACCACGGCTTCGAGCTGTCGGCGGCCACGTTCATCGCCCCCCAGAAGCTGATGGTGTACGGCCGCGGCTCGAGGATATTCGGAGAATTCCGCGACTCGTGGGAGGCGGGCGTAGGCCTGAAGTGGTACTTCGTCCCGACCGAGCGCATGTGGCTGTCCGCGGAGCTGATGCGCACGGTCAACGTGCCCTACAGCGGCACCTTCACCCCCTACACGGCCGGAATGACGGCCTGGGTGCCGATGGTCCAGGCCATCATCGCCTTCTGATCATGGAAGGCGGCCAGGCCCCGCCTCCGGACCTCGGCTTGATCCCGACTTTCGTCACGATGATGGGAATTTCGGAAGTGGGGACACGCGCTCGCGAACGGCGCTCTTGTTCTGCCGGCGCGGCTGACGGCGAGCGCGTGTCCCCTTCCCCCTCCCCTATGGCTTCACGAACTTGAGGATGAACTGGTCGGTCTTGCCCCGGATGCCGGGGTCGAAGACGATGGCGGTGCGCGGGTCGGCCAGGTTGCGCAGCAGCGGGCTCTCGGTAGCCAGCTTGAAGCCGGCGGCCTCGACCTCGGACTTCACGGCGGCGATATCGATCCGGTGCAAGGTGTCGGGAGCGGTCAGGCCCGAGCCGTCGGCGGCGTAGTGGTCGACGACCAGGAACACCCCGCCCGGCTTCAGCGACTTGAACACCTCGGCGTTGACCTTGGCGGCGGTGTCGGCCGGGAACGGCTTGAGGTGCAGGTCGTGGTAGTTCTGGACGGTGATAACCGCGTCCAGGCCATCGGGCAGGTCCAGCCCGATAAGGCTGCCGTCCAGCGGCGTGACGTTCTTGTAGGCCGCCGCGACGGTCTTCAGGTCCTCGCCGTACTTGGCCTGGAACTTGATGAACTCGGCCGGCTGATAGGCGTAGACCGTGCCGGTCGGGCCGACGGCCGCCGACAGGATGCGGGTGAAGTAGCCGCCGCCGATGATGAAATCGACCACCTTGCCGCCGGGCTTGACGTTGGCCAGGGCCAGGATCTCGGCCGGATGGCGGGCCGCGTCGCGGGCGGTGTCGGCCGCCGGCCGGGCCGGATCGGCCAGGGCGGCCGTCAGGTTGGCGGGGACCTGGGCGAAGCCGGGCGCGGCGGCGCCAAGCACGAAAGCCACCGCCCATCCCGCGAAAAGGGAGGCGGAGATCATGGACCGCGACGTCATGGGCATACTTCCCCGTTGATTCCCCTTCGATAGCGCGTCGCGGCGCCTGGGTGAACATCGGTATTCGAGATCGCCGCGAGTTTCGGGGGACAAGCTGGGGACAGGTTCCCGCCGCTCGTCCCCCCAGCCCTTACGTCAGTGGGTCTCGTAGGCCGTCTTGCCGCCGCTGATCGCGAAGGCCTCCTCGGGCGACAGCACCAGCTTCTTGCGGCCGAACAGGGCGAAGTAGGCGATGCCCACGGCGAACCAGACCGCCACCCCGATCACACCGGTGCGATAGATCGGGTCCTTCAGCTGGTAGAAGATCGTCACCAGCGAGATCACCACCGTCAGCCCAGCGCCCGTCAGGCCGAACCGGCTCTTGTAGGGCCGCTCCATGTTCGGGAACTTCTTGCGCAGCAGGATGAACGACACGCCCTGGGCGACGTAGGACAGCATGGCCCCGAACACCGCCATGTTCAGCAGGGTGCCGCCGATCACCGCCGCGCCCTTCTCGGCCCCGAGGATGAACCAGACCGCCAGCATCACCGCCAGGCCGGCGGCCGAGCCGGTCAGCAGGGCGACATCCGGGGTCTTGCGCACGCCGTGAGTCACCGACAGGGCGCGGGGGAAATAGCCGGCCCGCGACAACGAATAGATTTGCCGGCCATAGGCGAAGATGATCGCGTGGAAGCTGGCGATCAGGCCCGCCACGGCGACGGCGGCCAGGACCTTGGCCAGGGCCCCTCCATAGATGGCGCGGAAGCCGTCCAGGATCGGCTCGCCGGACTTCGACAGGGCGAAGGTCCCGGCCGGGATGCTGGAATTGAGCCACAGCACCAGCAGAGCCGAGACGATCAGGGTGCCCATGCCCAGGATGATGCCCTTGGGCAGGTCGCGCTGCGGGGTGTGGCTTTCCTCGGCGGCCAGCGGCAATTGCTCGATGGCCAGGAACAGCCAGACCGCGAACGGCAGCTGGGCCAGGGCCCCTCCGACGCCGGCCGGCAGGAACGGTCCGTGGCCGTTCGGCAGCTCGGTTCCGCCCGGTCCGACGTTCATGGCGTACTTGAGGAAATCCATGTGCGGCAGGGCGCTGACCCAGAACACCGCCAGGCATGCCAGGGCCAGCAGGGTGATGAACACCGTGAACCGGAACGACATCGCCACCCCGCCGGCGTTCAGCCCCACGAAGATCACGTAGGATCCGATCCAGTAGAGCGGCTGCACCCAGGCCGGGGTCTCGAAGATGCCCCCAAGGTACGAGCCGATGAAGAAGCACACGACCGCGGCCGTCAGCACGTATTCGACGTTCTCGCAAAGGCCGGTGATGAAGCCGCCCCACGGCCCCATGGCGGCGCGGGCGAAGCTGTAGGCCCCGCCGGTGTGCGGCTGGGCCGCGGCCATCTCGGCGATCGAGAAGGTCAGGCCCAGGTACATCACGGTGATGATCAGGGTGGCCACCAGCATGCCGCCCCAGCCGCCGACGCCCATGCCCAGGTTCCAGCCCGAGAACTGGCCCGAGATCACCGCCCCCACGCCCAGCGCCCACAGCGAGAACACGCCCGCATAGCGCTTGAGGCCGCGTTTATCGAAGTACTCGGCGCCGACTTTCTCGTAGCTGACGCCGCCGCCGGCGGTTTCCTCGCTCATGGTGGTCCCTCCTCGTCACCTGTCCCGAGCCGAGCTTGCGCGCGTCGGGCGGGAACGGCGAGCCTTCGTGATCACGAATTTCGCCCCTGGGAGACCAACGTTCACTATTTCGGCGCCGCAGGCCGGGCGGCAACCCCGATCACCGTCATCTGCTAAGGGAGAGGGCATGATCGCCATCGACCATCTCGACCATCTGGTGCTGACCGTCGCCGACCTGGACCGCTCGATCGCGTTCTACCGCGACGTCCTGGGCATGCGGGTCGAGACCTTCGGCGCGGGCCGCAAGGCCCTGGTGTTCGGCCGGCAGAAGATCAATCTGCACCAGGCCGGCCACGAGTTCGAACCCAAGACCCTGCGCCCCACGCCCGGCTCGGCCGACCTGTGCCTCATCGCCGCCACGTCCCTGGAACAGGTGATCGATCATCTCCACGCCCACGGAGTGGCGATCGAGGAAGGGCCGGTCCAGCGCACCGGCGCGACGGGCGCGATCCTGTCGGTCTATGTGCGCGATCCCGACCAGAACCTCATAGAGATCTCGAACACTATCCCGGGCTGAACCGAGCCGGCGTTCGGAGGCGGCAGGCCCGCGTGGACTTGACTCCCACACCGTTTAGTCGCAAATTTCTGTCATGACAGAAATTGCAGACAACACGAAGCGCCTACCCGCCGCGGTCGAGCAGTTCGTGCTGCGTTGGGGCGACATGGGCGGGCAATGGGGCGTCAACCGCTCCGTGGCCCAGATCCATGCCCTGCTCTATCTGGCCGACAAGCCGATGACCGCCGAGGACATCGCCGACAGCCTGGGCATGGCCCGCTCCAACGTTTCCAACAGCATCCGCGAGCTGATCGGCTGGAAACTGATCCGCCGCGTGCCGCAGCTGGGCGACCGACGCGACCACTACGAGGCCGAGGCCGACCTCTGGCAGATGCTGACCCGCATTGCCCAGGGCCGCAAGGAGCGCGAGATCGATCCGATGGTCGAGGCGCTGGGCCCTGTCCTGGCGGCGGCCGACGACGATCCCACGCTCAGCCCGGTGGCGCGCAAGCGCCTGAAGGAGATGCACGGCTTCGTCACCACGATCGACAGCTGGTACGGCCAGATGCTGAGCGTGCCGCCCAGCACCCTGATGTCGCTGATCAAGATGGGCTCGAAGGTGGTGGGCCTGCTGAGCCTGGGGCGCGGCAAGACGGACAAGACGACTTAAAAAATTTGCCCGATTATTTCTCTTTGAACAGAAATAACAGGCAGAACGGGAACAGGGGATTTGGCGATGTTCGAACTCGAAAGAACCCATCCGGCCCATGACCAGGGCGCTCCGGAAGCCACTCTCGCCAGGCCCGCCGACCTGCACGACCGACGCTTCCGCGCCCTGCTGGGCGAGGCCGCTTGGAGCCGCCTGCCCCGGGCCGTGCGCGAGCGGTTCAGCAAGCGCCTGCGTCCTGGAATGGCCGTGACCTATGTCGGCGAGATCACCGAAAGCCGGCGCACCTGGGCCGGCCAGGCGCTGGCCCAGCTGTGCCGGCCGATCGGCGCGCCCCTGCCCCTGTACGACGATCTCGGCGTGGCCGCCGTCGTGACGGTGACCGAGGACGGCCAGGCCGGCGGCCAGTTCTGGACCCGGATGTACAACCAGGCCCACGGCTTTCCGCAGGTGATCCACAGCAGCAAACGCTTCGCCGGCCCGACCGGTCTTGAGGAGTATCTCGGCTGGGGCTTCGGCATCGCCCTGGCGGTCAGCGCCGACGAGACGGCGCTGCACTTCCACAGCGACCACTACTTCCTGGCGCTGGGTCCGAGGCGACTTGGACTGCGCCTGCGGTTGCCGGCCTGGCTGGCGCCGGGCGCGCTGACCATCAGCCACATCGACCAGGGCGACGGCGGATTCGCCTTCGTGCTGGACCTGCGCCATCCGCGGCTTGGCCAGATGCTCCGCCAGGTCGGGGTGTTCCGCGAGCGGCCGGCTCACATCCATTAGATTCTGGCACTAGGCCCTGGGAGCAACCCCGATGACCGATCTGATCTGGACCCTGGTGTTCGCCCAGGTGGCGATGGGCGGGTTCGACACCCTCTATCACCACGAGCTGACCGAACGCCTGGCCTGGCGACCGTCGCAGGCCCGCGAGCTGCGGCTGCACGGCGTGCGCAACCTGTCCTATGCGGTGATGCTGACGGCCTTCGGCTGGAGCCAGCCGCAAGGCGCCCTGGCCGTCGCCCTGATCGCGCTGATGCTGGGCGAACTGCTCCTGACCCTGTGGGACTTCGTCGAGGAAGACCGGTCGCGCAAACTGCCGGCCAGCGAGCGGGTCACCCACACCCTGCTGACCCTGAACTACGGCGTGGTGCTGGCGCTGGTGGTCCCGCTGTTGGCCGGCTGGGCGACGAACCCGACCGCGCTGGTCCCGGCGTCCTACGGCGTCTGGAGCTGGCTGTGCGCCCTCGCCGCCGTAGGGGTCATCGTCTTCGGCTTGCGCGACCTGGCCGCCGCCGACCGGACGAACCGGATCGTCGCCGCCGATCCCGTTCCGTTGGTCCAGGCGCTGGCGCCACGCCGGTCGATCCTGGTCACCGGAGCCACCGGGCTGATCGGCCGACGCCTGGCCGCGGCCCTGGTCGGCGCCGGCCACGAGGTCATCGCCTTGACCCGCAGCCGCGCCACCGCCGCCGACCTGCCCGCCCCGATCCGGATCGTCACGTCCCTGGACCAGATCGCCGCCGACACGCGCATCGACGCCGTCGTCAACCTGGCCGGCGAGCCGATCGCCGACGGTCTTTGGACGCCCGCCAAACGCCGACGGATCGTCGGCTCCCGCCTGGCGGTGACCCGGGCCGTGGTCGCCCTGATCACACGGCTGGAGCGCCGCCCCGAGGTGCTGGTCAACGGCTCGGCGATCGGCTGGTACGGCCTGCGCGGCGACGAGGTGCTGGACGAGACGGCCAACGGCGCCGACTGCTTCTCGCGCACCGTCTGCCGGCGCTGGGAGCGTGCGGCGATGACGGCCCAGGACCTGGGCGTGCGCGTGGTGCGGCTGCGCATCGGCATCGTCCTGGCCATCGACGGCGGGGCCCTGTCGCGCATGCTGACGCCGTTCGAGTTCGGCCTGGGCGGGCCGTTCGGGGCCGGGCGTCACTGGATGAGCTGGATCCACCTGGACGACCTGGTGCGCCTGATCGCCCACGCCATCGCCACGCCGGGCCTGCAGGGCGCGGTCAACGGCACGGCGCCGGAGCCGGTGCGCAACGCCGCCTTCGCCCAGGCCCTGGGCCGCGCCCTGCACCGCCCCGCCTTGCTGCCCGCCCCGGCCGCGCCCTTGCGCCTGGCTCTGGGCGCGTTCGCCGACGAGCTGCTGCTGAAGGGGCAGCGGGTGGTCCCGGCGGCGGCGCTGGCCAGCGGCTTCGCCTTCGCCTACCCCACGCTCGACGGAGCCTTGGGCGCCATCGTCGGGTCGAAAACGGTGCGGCCGAAGCCCGACGCTTCCCAACATCGCGCGCTTGCCCCAGCCTGATCGGATCGACCGCCCCGACCGAGGCGCGGCGACGGAGGATTCGGCGGGATGGCGGGCGAGATCGACCTGGGCGAGTTCGACTATGTGGTGGTCGGCGCCGGCTCCGCGGGTTGCGTGCTGGCCAACCGCCTGTCGGCCGATCCCTCGGTCAAGGTGCTGCTGCTCGAGGCGGGCGGCCGGGACGATTGGATCTGGTTCCACATCCCCGTCGGCTACCTGTTCGCCATCGGTCATCCGCGCGCCGACTGGCTGCTGGAGACCGTCGCCCAGCCCGGCCTCGACGGCCGCGTCCTGGCCTATCCGCGCGGCAAGGTGATCGGCGGCTCCTCGTCGATCAACGCCATGATCTACATGCGCGGCCAGGCTCGGGACTACGACGGCTGGCGACAGAAGGGGCTTGCGGGCTGGGGATGGGCCGACGTCCTGCCCTACTTCCTGCGCCACGAGGACCATGTCGTGCCGAAGGGCGAACACCACCGGTCGGGCGGCGAATACCGGGTGGAGCATCCCCGGGTGCGCTGGGACATCCTGGACGCCATCCGCCGTGCCGGGGAAGAGGCCGGCGTTCCCACCATCGAGGACTTCAACGGCGGCGACAATTCGGGCTCGTCCTATTTCCAGGTGAACCAGCGGGCGGGCCGCCGATGGAGCACCGCCTCGGCCTTCCTCAAGCCCGTGCTGGCGCGCGGCAACCTGCGGCTGGAGACCGGCGTGGAGGTCCAGGAGATCGTGCTGCACGGACAGCGCGTGACGGGCCTGCGCGCCGTGCGCGGCGGCCAGGTCCTGACCGCCCGGGTCGCCGGCGAGCTGATCCTGGCGGCCGGCGCGATCGGCTCGCCGCTGATCCTGCAGCGATCGGGGATCGGGGACGCCGAGGCCTTGAAGCAGGCAGGCATCGCCGTGCGGCGTCACCTTCCGGGCGTGGGCGCCAACCTGCAGGACCACCTGCAGATCCGGCCGGTCTACAAGGTCACCGGCGTGCGCACGCTCAACACCGACTACGCCAACCTGGCCCGGCGGATCGGCATGGGCGTCGACTACGCCCTGCGGCGGTCGGGCCCGCTGACCATGGCCCCCTCGCAGCTGGGGATGTTCTGCCGCTCGGACCCCAGCCGCGCGACGCCCGACCTGCAGTTCCACTTCCAACCGCTGAGCCTGGACAAGTGGGGCGACGGCTTGCACCGGTTCGGGGCCTTCACCGCCAGCGTCTGCAACCTGCGCCCCACCAGCCGGGGAAGCGTCGGCCTGTCCGGCCCCGGCCTCGCGGACCCGCCCCGGATCGATCCCAACTACCTGGCCACACAGGAGGATCGCGACGTCGCGGTCGCCTCGTTGCGCTGGGCGCGCCGGATCGTCAGCCAGCCCGCCCTGGCCCGCTACGCGCCCGAGGAGTTCCGGCCCGGCGCGGCGGTCGAGACGGACGAGGACCTGCTGGCGGCGGCCAAGGCGCTGGCCACCACGATCTTCCACCCGGTCGGCACGGCGGCCATGGGCACGACGGACGATCCGCTGGCGGTCGTCGACGAGCGCCTCAGGGTGCGCGGCCTGCTGGGCCTCCGGGTCGTGGACGCCTCGGTGATGCCGGCCATCACCTCGGGCAACACCAACGCCCCCACGGTGATGATCGCCGAAAAGGGCGCGGCGATGATCCTTGAGGATCGGCGGTGAGCGCGACGCCCCTCAGACGTAGGGGCCCCACATGAAGGCGATCGTTCCGAAGACGCCGGCCGCCATGAACACGGAGGCGACCACGATCAGGGCCGCCGTCAGCGCCTTGCGGACGCCGTCGGCGCTTCTCTCGGCCGCGCCGTACAGCTCCAGGAAGGCCAGCGGAATCAGGTAGCTGCCGAAGGTCATGACGATGTCGGCGGGCCCCGACATGTCTTTCGTCATGCCCACCGGCCCCCGATTGACGACGATCCAGCCCATCAGGCCGACCCGCAGGAACCAGACCCCGCTGACCACCATGAAGGTGCGCATGGCCCAGCGTCGGTGCTGGTCGAAGCGCCGCTTGATTGCGTGCCGCCAGGCCAGGCCGGCGAAGATCAGGATGAGCAGGCCGTTGATCAGGATCGCGACGGCCGAGATCACCGAGAGGTAGGTCCCCCTGACGACCGCCAGCCAGACGCCGCTCAGCGCCATGAAGATGGCGATGACGAGGAAGGTCCGGCCGGTCCAGCGATGCAGCCTGGGCCACTTGCGGCGCAGAGCGGGGATCATCTGCATCAGACCGCCCAGCGTCACGACCGACGCCAGCAGCACGTGGGCCGCGAAGACGATGTTGCCCGCGTCGTCGCCCTTTATGTAGCCGTCGATCAGGGGCTTGTCGTTCCAGCCGGCGAAGTTCCCGGTCGCGGTGCGCACCCCGTAGAAGGCCAGGATGAAGCCGATGAAGGCGGTCTGGCCGATGGCGGCGACGACGAACCAGAGGACGCCCGCCCAACGCAGGGCGGTCGCCCCGGCGCTTGACGGGAACGGTGACGAGGACGGGATCGACATGACGTTTCCTGACGCGACCTCGAGAGTAAGGCCGACGGCAGGGATGGCGGCGACGCGGGCGCCGGGTCTCGCCGATTTGGAATTCGGCTAGAGATATTTTTGTCGAGGATGCGCACGCCGGTGGACACGGCCGGGCGCCGAGGGGCAATTTCGTCGGGAGGGAGACCGTATGCCATCGGCGACGACATTCAGCGCTTCGATCGCGGCGGCGGGGAAGGGCCTTCGACCATGGTGGCCGCGCGGCCGGCTGCGGGTCCATGCGGCGATCGCGACCGCGTCGTTCGCCTGCTACATCCTCGGGCGGCTCGCCGAAGGCGGCGTGGCGACGGCCTTCTCGGTCGTCGGCGTCGGCGCCTGCGGCTGGGCCTGGCTGGTGACCCGAGCCCTGTTCGATCCGGCCGAGCGCGATGCGAGGTGGGCTCGCGTCGTCGGTCTGGTCGTGGCGCTGAGCGGCGCCCTGTCGGTCCTCGCCCCGGCGGGGGGACTCGTTTCGCGCGTCGCCGACAGCACCTATGCCCTGAGCGGCTCGACCGCGCTGCTGCTGACCTTCGTCGAACCCTTCCATCGCTATGCGCGCGACCTGCCGGGCGCCGAGAAGCGGTTCCGGTTCGCTTTCGTCGCGGTCTACGCCGTCCTGGTGGCGGTGTCGGTCATGGGATTGCGGGCCGTCGGCGAAGGCCCAGACGAGGCCATGCGGGACGATCTGGCCAAGAGCGCCTGCGCCGTCATGGGGCTGGCGGCTCTCCTGGTCGCGGTGCGGTTTCGACGCGGTCACCCGCTGGCGGCGCGGATCGCCACGGCGCCGCGCCGCGCTCCGACCGAGGACGACGCGCGCCTGGCCGAACGCCTTCGACGGCTGTTGATCGACGAGGCCGTCGACAGTCGACCCGAACTCAAGATCGGTGACGTCGCCGCGCGGCTGGGCGAGCCCGAGCACCGGGTCTCACAGTGCATCAGCACGGCGCTGGGCTTTCCGAACTTCAACCGCTGGATCAACCACCACCGGATCGCGCGGGCCAAGCGGATGCTCGCCTGCCCGGACGAGCGGCGATCGATCCTCGAGATCGCCTTCGCCTGCGGCTTCGCCTCCCTCGGCCCGTTCAACCGCGCCTTCCGGGACGAGGTCGGAACCACCCCTCGGGCCTATCGCTCAGCGACGCGGACGAGCGCGGAAGGTTAGGCGTGTGAGCGGGTGGGCAAGGTCCGCTTCGCGCCCCCTTGCGGGTTCTCGACTATGGATGCTCACCGCGTGGATCGCGCCCTACAGCGCCCGCGAGCAGGATGCGCTTGAGGGTCGCCCAGTACGGCCGTCGAGGATAGGATGCGGCCCGTCCTTTTATCGCCTGCCTAAAAGCCAGCGATTTGAAGGCAAGGTATAGATCGCGCTCGCTCTCGCTCACCGCGAGGCCTCGGGACCACGCGTTGGCGTACCAGATCCACTGCCCTCCAACCTTTTCGAATGCAGTGGCTAAGAGGCCGGTTTGATGCTCGCTCATTCTTGGAGCTTATCAAGCCGAACTTCCCCCCTCCACCCTTGGTGGACACCTGGAAAGTCTCTCGGCACGGGCGCCGAACATCCGCCAGGTAATGGGCGGCGCAAACGAAAGGCCGGTTCAGCGGCGAGCCGAACCGGCCTGAACGTGGGTCCTGGTCCGATCAGCCCGCCAGAGCGGCCTTGATGGCGTCCAGGCCATCCTGGGCCTTGGTGGCGTCGGGGGCGCCGCCTTGGGCGAAGTCGGCTTTGCCGCCGGCGCCTTGGCCGCCCATGGCCAGGACCGCGGCCTTGGCCAGGTCCGCGGCGCTGAACTTGCCGACCTGGTCGGCGGTGACGGCGACCGTGACGGCGGCCTTGCCGTCGCTGGTTCCGACCAGGGCCACGACGCCGCCGTTGGCCAGCTGCTTCTTGAACTCCTCGGCCACGCCGCGCAGTTCCTTGCCGCCGACGCCGTCCAGGACACGGGCGATCAGGGCGGTGCCGGCGACGTCTTCAGGACCCGAAGCCGCACCGCCGCCCGAGCCGCCGCCCAGGGCCAGCTGCTTCTTGGCCTCGGCCAGCTGCTTCTCCAGGGCCTTGCGCTCGGCGACCAGGGCGTCGACGCGGGCCAGGACCTCGGCGACCGGGGTCTTGAACTGGTCGGCCAGGGCCTTGGCGACGCCGGCCTGGTCCAGCAGGAAGCGGCGGGCCGCCTCGCCGGTCAGGGCCTCGATGCGGCGCACGCCCGCGGCCACGCCCTGCTCGGAGACGATCTTGAATAGGGCGATGTCGCCGGTGCGGGCCACGTGGGTGCCGCCGCACAGCTCGACCGAATAGGCCTTGGCTTCGTCGGTCAGCGACTTGCCGAGGGTCAGCACGCGGACGCTGTCGCCGTACTTCTCGCCGAACAGCGCCACGGCGCCGGCCTCGATGGCCTCCTGCGGGGCCATTTCCTTGGTCTCGGCCGGGACGTTCTGGCGGATCACCGCGTTCACTTCGGCTTCGATGCGCTCGATCTCGTCGGCGGTCAGCGGGCCGCCGTGGCTGAAGTCGAAGCGCATGCGGTCGCCGTCGACCATCTGGCCCTTCTGGGCGACGTGCGGGCCCAGCACATGGTGCAGGGCGGCGTGCACCAGGTGGGCGGCCGAGTGGTTGGCGCGGGTGGTGGTGCGCTTGTCGGCGTTGACCGAAGCCACGACCTGATCGCCGACCTTCAGCGGGCCAGCCAGATCGACGCGGTGCACATAGAGGTCGCCGGCCTGCTTCTGGGTGTCGGTCACCTGGCTCTCGACGCCATTGGCCTCGATCACGCCGGTGTCGCCGGCCTGGCCGCCGCTCTCGGCGTAGAAGCTGGTGCGGTCCAGCAGGACATCGACGGTCGCGCCGGCCTGAGCCGCCTCGACCTGGGCGCCGTCCAGCACGATGGCCTTCACCACGCCGGTGGTTTCGGTGGTGTCATAGCCGACGAAGTTGGTCGGGCCATTGGCTTCGCGGATCGGGAACCAGGCGGCGGCCGCGCCTTGCTGGCCCGAGCCGGCCCAGTTGGCGCGAGCCATGGTGCGCTGGCGATCCATGGCCACGTCGAAACCGTCGGTGTCGACCGTGATGCCCTTGGCGCGCACGGCGTCCTGGGTCAGGTCCAGCGGGAAGCCGTAGGTGTCGTAGAGCTTGAAGGCGGTCTCGCCGTCCAGTACGCCGCCGCTATCGAGCCCGGCGGTAGCTTCGTCAAGAAGCCCCATGCCGCGGCCCAGGGTGACGCGGAAGCGCTCTTCCTCCTGGCGCAAGGTCTCGACGATCGAGGCCTCGGCGCGGCGCAGCTCGGGATAGGCCACGCCCATCTCGGCCACCAGGGTCGGGGCCAGGCGGTGCATCAGGGGCTCCTGCGCGCCCAGCAGGTAGGCGTGGCGCATGGCCCGGCGCATGATCCGGCGCAGGACGTAGCCGCGGCCTTCGTTCGAGGGCGTGACGCCGTCGGCCAGCAGGAACGAGGACGAGCGCAGGTGGTCGGCGATTACCCGGTGCGACGGCGCCTGGGCGCCCTCGGCTTTGACCCCGGTCAGCTCGACGCTGGCGGCGATCAGCGCCTTGAACAGGTCGATGTCGTAGTTGTCGTGCACGCCCTGCAGGACGGCGGCGACGCGCTCCAGGCCCATACCGGTGTCGATCGAGGGCTTGGGCAGCGAGACGCGCTCGCCGCCGGCCATCTGCTCGAATTGCATGAAGACCAGGTTCCAGATCTCGATGAACCGGTCGCCGTCTTCATCCGGGCTGCCGGGAGGGCCGCCGGGGATGTGGGGGCCGTGGTCGAAGAAGATCTCCGAGCACGGGCCGCAGGGGCCGGTGTCGCCCATCGACCAGAAATTGTCGTTGGTGGCGATGCGGATGATGCGGCTGTCGTCCAGCCCCGCGATCTTCTTCCAGAGGTCGGCCGCCTCGGTGTCGGTGTGGTAGACGGTGACCAGCAGCTTGTCCTTGGGCAGGGCGAAGTCGCGGGTCAGCAGGGTCCAGGCATGCGTGATCGCCTGTTCCTTGAAGTAGTCGCCGAACGAGAAGTTGCCCAGCATCTCGAAGAAGGTGTGGTGGCGGGCGGTGTAGCCGACATTGTCCAGGTCGTTGTGCTTGCCGCCGGCCCGGACGCACTTCTGCGACGAGGTCGCGCGCGGATGCGGCGGGGTCTCGGCGCCCGTGAATACGTTCTTGAACGGCACCATGCCGGCGTTGACGAACAGCAACGTCGGATCGTTCTGCGGCACCAGCGGCGCCGAGGGGACGATGGCGTGATCGGCCGCGCCGAAATAGTTCAGGAAGGTGCTGCGGATCTCGTTCAGGCTGGGCATAGGCGTCTCGGGGGCTTCGTACTGAGTCCGGTCTAACCGGAAGTCGGCGCTGCATAGCGCGGTTTCAAGCGGAGAGGAAATCGCGTTGGTGGTCGCCGGGCGCGAAGGTTCGGTCGCCGCCCCTCTTAAGGCCCTCCCCCTGTGGAGGAGGTGTCGGCGTAGCCGGCGGAGGGGGGCGAGAGCCGGCAGGCTGAGCTCCACCTGGATTGGCGATCCTACAACTCCCCCCACCGATCGCTGCGCGATCACCTCCCCCACAGGGGGAGGACCTAGGCGGTCAGCTCAGCGCCCCCCTCCGGCGCGGGGGCCACGTCCCCCGAGGGGGAGGATCTGGGCGGCTAGCTCAGTGGACCCCCTCCGTCATCCCGGACTGCGTCCGGGACGCCCCTCCCCCCTGAGGGGGAGGACCAACGAAATCGGACGCCTGGCATGGGGTCCAGGCGTCCGGGGATCGCGGCCTGCCGTGGCGGTAAAGCGCGGCGGGCTATAAGGCGGGGTCGCCCGCAGCGGGCGGCGGCCGCGAAACCTTCGGCCGGTCCGGACGCCTGAAGGCGGCCCGGACCGGGAAGTCCTATTCTTCGCCGTCGTCCTCGGGACCGCCGACCAGCAGTTCTTCCTCGATCTTGCGGGAAGACTGGCGCACGGCGATCTCGATCTCGGCGGCCAGGTCCTTGTTGGCCTTCAGGAACTCGCGGACGTTGTCGCGGCCCTGACCGATGCGCTGGCTGTTGTACGAGAACCAGGAGCCGGCCTTGTCGATGATCCCGGCCTTGACGCCCAGGTCGATGATCTCGCCCAGCTTGGAGATGCCCTCGCCGTACATGATGTCGAACTCGACCTCGCGGAACGGCGGGGCCACCTTGTTCTTGACCACCTTGACCCGGACGTTGTTGCCGACGATCTCGTCGCGGTTCTTGATCGAACCCGTACGGCGGATGTCGAGGCGGACCGAGGCGTAGAACTTCAGGGCGTTGCCGCCGGTGGTGGTTTCCGGGCTGCCGTACATCACCCCGATCTTGTGACGGATCTGGTTGATGAAGATGACGATGGTGTTGGCCTTGTTGATCGAGGCGGTCAGCTTGCGCAGGGCCTGGCTCATCAGGCGCGCTTGCAGGCCCGGCAGGCTGTCGCCCATCTCGCCTTCGATTTCGGCCTTGGGGGTCAGGGCGGCGACGGAGTCGATGACCACGATGTCGACGGCGCCCGAGCGCACCAGGGTGTCGGTGATCTCCAGGGCCTGCTCGCCGTTGTCGGGCTGCGAGACCAGCAGGTTGTCGAGATTGACGCCCAGCTTGAAGGCGTAGCCCGGATCCAGGGCGTGCTCGGCGTCGACGAAGGCGGCGGTGCCGCCGGCCTTCTGGCACTCGGCCACCACGTGCAGGGCCAGGGTCGTCTTGCCCGAGCTTTCCGGCCCGTAGATCTCGATCACGCGGCCCTTGGGCAGGCCGCCGATGCCCAGCGCGATGTCCAGGCCGAGCGAGCCGGTGGAGATCGACTCGATCTCGACCTTGCCCTTTTCGCCCAGCTTCATCACCGAGCCCTTGCCGAACGCCCGATCGATCTGGGCCAGCGCGGCTTCCAGAGCCCGTTGCTTGTCGCCGTCTTCTTTGCCCACGAGTTTCAAAGCCGCCTGATTGCTCATTGGAGAGGTCCGCCCTTATTTCATGATTCCGACAGTCGGATCGGAGGTTCGCGACCGCCGCGCCCACCCGCCTGTGGAATGATTAATGCGTACATGTTTTGTTCCATGTTCGCAACATGTTCTTACCGTAAGGACGGGGTGCGTCAAAACCGGTCGCATCGATCGAAACCGGTGCGACAATTCCTCGCGCCGGAAAATGACGCCTGAAAGCGACCAAATTGGCCTGAGCTCAACCCGGCCTTAACGACGCCCGGCGATCTTGTTCTCCTTCCGGGGGACCTTCTGTCTTGTCGATCGATCCGCGCCGCCTTCTGGGCCTGGCCTTCGCCAGCGCCGACCTGCTTCTGGAAGTCGAGAACGGCCGGGTGACCCTGGCGCTCGGCGCGGCGCAGCGGATCATGGGTCAAGACGAGCGGACCCTGACGGGCCGCGCCTGGCGCGACCTGTTCACCGCCGCCGACCGCCCCCTGATCGACGCGGCGACCAGCGTGACGAACGACGGCCTCAGACACGGTCCGATCACCGTCCGCATGGCCGGCGCCCCGCCGCGCCACGTCAACCTGACCCTGCGCGCCCTGCCCGACAACGGCGGCCGGATCTCGGTCTCGGTCACCCCGGCCCCCGCCCCGTCCGGCCAGGTGGACGGCGAGGGCCTGCGCAACCGCGAGAGCTTCGAGGACATCGCCCGCGGCCTGTTCGAGGCCGCGCGCGTCACCGGCCTGGAGTTGGAGCTGGCCATGGTCGACTTCTCGGGCCTGGACTCCATGCGCCAGCAGCTGTCCAAGCCCGAGGCCCACGCCCTGGACCTGAAGCTGGCGGGTGCCGTGCGGGCCGAGTCCCACGCCGGCGGCATGGCCACCCGCCTGTCGCCCGACCGCTTCGCCCTGGTCCGCGCCAAAGCCGATCATCCCGACGACATGGCCCAGCGCCTGACCCGCGCGACCTCGATCAAGGCCAGCGCCCACGTGGTGCCGATCGACGGCGGCGTGGCGCCGGCGCGCGGCCTCAAGGCCCTGCGCTACGCCCTCGACGACTTCCTGCGCGAAGGCCTGAAGGACACCCCGCCGCTCAGCCTGTCAGAGGCGATGAACCGCTCGGTCAAGCGCACCCTGTCGCGGGCGGGCGCCCTGGGCGTGGCGGTCAGCCAGCGGCGCTTCACCCTGGCCTATCAGCCGGTGGTCGACCTGCGGACCGGGACGGCCCACCACCACGAGGCGCTGGTGCGCTTCGAGGACGGCGGCAGCCCGTTCCAGCTGATCCGCATGGCCGAGGAGTTCGACCTGATCGAGGAGCTGGACCACGCGATCGCCGAGATGGCGGTCAAGCGGCTGGCCGCCGACCGCAGCGGCGCGATCAAGCTGGCGATCAACGTCTCGGGCCGCACCATCGTCAACGAAGGCTTCGTCGACCATATCGACCGCCTGCTGGCCAAGACCGACGTCGCCAAGGGGCGGCTGATCTTCGAGATCACCGAGACCAGCGCCATCGACGACCTGCCGCGCGCCAACCAGCACATCCAGTCCCTGCGGGCCCTGGGCTCGCTGGTCTGCCTGGACGACTTCGGGGCCGGCGCCGCGTCGTTCGCCTATCTGCAGGAACTGAGCCTGGACATCGTCAAGATCGACGGCCGCTACGTGCGCGAGTTGGCCGGCAACGGCCGCGACGGGGCCATGGTCCGGCGGCTGGTCGAGCTGTGCCGCGACCTGCAGATCCGCACCGTCGCCGAGATGGTCGAGACCGCCGAGGTCGAGGACGTGGTCCGCAAGGCCGGCGTCGACTTCGCCCAAGGCTGGCTGTTCGGCAAGCCGGCCGACCAGCCGCAGCCGGCGCTGAAGATCGGCTCGGTGACCCCCGCGCCGCGCCGGGCGGGGGTTTCGGAGGGGTGGGGATAAAAAGCCCTTCTCCCCTTGCGGGAGAAGGTGTCGGCGAAGCCGACCGATGAGGGGTCTCTCAAACGGAAAACGCCGCGACCGGCCCAACGGCTGTCGCGGCGTTTCTGTTCTTCAACCCCTCACCCGACCTCCTTCGGAGGCCACCCTCTCCCGCAAGGGGAGAGGGTTCAGCGGCCCTACTTCCCCGCCTTGGTCTGGGCGATGTAGTTGTCCACCACCTTGTCCAGCACGGTCAGCGGGGTCATGCCTGCCTGCAGGCCGGCGTCGTGGAACTTGCGGATGTCGAACTTCTTGCCCAGCGCCTTCTTGGCCCGCTCGCGAGCCCGCAGCCAGGTGATCTTGCCGATCATGTAGCTGCAGGCCTGGCCCGGCCAGACGACGTAGCGTTCGATCTCGGTGATCGTGCCGCTTTCCTCGTCGCCCATGGTCTCGGCCATGTATTTCACCGCCTGCTCGCGGCTCCACTTCTTGTAGTGCATGCCGCTGTCGACCACGAGGCGCACGGCGCGGAACAGAGCGTCGTGCAGCATGCCGATGTGGCCGCGCGGGTCGCTCTTGTAGATGCCCATCTCGACGGCCAGCTCTTCGGAATAGAGCGCCCAGCCCTCGGTGTAGCCGGAGTTGCCGATGGTCTTGCGCAGCAGCGGCAGGCCCTGGGCCTCGTTCGAGATCGACAGCTGCAGGTGGTGGCCCGGGACGCCCTCGTGCACCGTCAGGGTGGTCAGGGTGTACTTGGCCTGCTCCTTGGTGTCGCGCAGGTTGATCCAGTAGATCCCCGGACGCTTGCCGTCGAGCGAGGGCGAGTTGTAGTAGCCGCCCGGCGCGCCGGCCTCGATGGCCTTGGGCACGCGGCGGATTTCCAGCGGGGCCTTGGGCAGCTGGCCGAAATAGGCCGGCAGCTGCTTGTCGATCCACTTGGCCTTGGTGTTGAGGTCCGCGATCAGCTGTTCCTTGGCCGCGTCGGTGTTCTCGTAGATGTCCTTGCCCAGCTCGGCCATCCGCTCGCCGACCGTGCCCTTGGCCATGCCGATGCTCTTGAACAGCTTGTCGGCCTCGGCCGAGATCGACTTCACCAGGTCCAGGCCCAGTTGGTGGATCTCGTCGGGGGTCAGGGTCGAGGTCGTGTAGTTCTTCAGCGACACGGCGTAGTAGTCGCCGCCGTCCTTCAGGCGCCAGACGCCGGCGTCGTGCACGGCTTTCGGGCGGACGCTTTCCAGCAGCGCGATCTGGCGCTTCAGGGCGGGCAGCACCGAGGTCTCGTAGACCTTGCTGGCTTCGGCCGCCCAGTCGCCGGGGATGTTCTTGTCCTTGGTCCGCCGGGCCACCGACAGCACCAGCGGGGCCTCCGCCGTGGGCGTGTCGGCGAAGGCCTTCATCTGGATCAGGGCCTTGTCGATGACGAAGTCCGGCGGGATCACGCCGTCGGCGTAGTCGCGCCTGGCGATGGCCGCTTCCTGGTCCATCAGCCGGGCGAAGGCCTCCATGCGCGACAGATAGGCGTCGGCGTCGGCCTTGGTCTCGATCGAGTGCTGGGTGTCGAGGAAGTCGGGATACGACTGGTACGAGCCGGTCAGTTGGCTGAGCACGTAGGGCGCGCCCGAACCGCCGCCGGCGTAGGTGAACTTGGAGTTGCCCTCGTCCTGCACCGCCAGGGTGAACTCGACGGTGTCGTAGTTGACCACGTCCATGCCGGTCAGCGCCTTGCGATCGATGGCGCGCAGGTCGGCCAGTTGCTGCTTCGTCTGGGCGATCCCCGCCTCGATGGCGGTGAACGAGCGGTCGGCCAGTTGGGCCTTGGTCCAGGCCAACTCGCCGACGTCCAGGCCCAGGCTGGTGGCGTTCTCGGGCGACTGGCGCAGCTGCTTGGCCATGATGGCGTCGAACAGGGCGTTGAGCTTGGCGCTTTCGCCGGAAGCCCCGGCGGCCTGGGCGAGGGCCAGGCCCGGGGTCGCGGCGGCCAGGCCGACGGCGACGGTGGACAGCAGCATCTGACGGCGGTTTTGCAAGGTGGGGTCCCCTTCCCTCGAAGTGTTTGACGCAAAGGCGTAGAGGCCCTTGCCCGGCGCGGCAACGGCGACGGTATTAATTTCCCGTCATCTTGCGGCGGAGCGCATGTTTCGTGCGGCCAATGGGCAGTGCAGGCGCTCAGCTCAACGTCACGAACAGCTCGTTCTCGATCACCCACTGGCCGGTGACCTTGCGCCAGGTGGCCAGATAGCGCCCGCGGGTATCGGGCTGGCCGCGCGTGGTTCCGACCCAGGTCCCGTGCTCGGCGGCCCGATCGCCGGCGGCGTCCAGTTCGATGCGGTCGGTCGTGCGGGCATAGGCGACGAAGGCCGGATCCGCGAACTGGCCGGCGAAGGCCTCCAGCACGTCGCGCGCGCCCAGGATCAGCGAACCGTCGCCGACGATCACCTTGATGTCCGCCGCGAAGAACGGGGCCAGGCGGCGGGCGTCCTTGCCGGCGATCAGCTTGTTGGTCAGCTTGCGGCGAGCGGCGATGGCGTCTTGCGGCGCGGTCATGGAGCGTTCCGGCGGTTGGCGTCTGGCGAGGCCGGTATAGGCTTGCCGCGCAGACCCGAACAGGACCCCGATGATTCCGTCCACGACCCCGCCCACCCTGACCACCGCCCGCCTGACCCTGAGCCCCCCTCAGGCCTCCGACTTCGAGGACAGCGCCGCGATGTGGAGCGATCCGCTGGTCACCCGCCACATCGGCGGCCGCACCTCCACGCCGGAGGAAAGCTGGCATCGCCTGCTGCGGGCCCGGGGGCTGTGGGCGGTTCTGGGCTACGGCTACTGGGCGGCGCGCGAGACGGCGAGCGGCCGCTATGTCGGCGAGATCGGCTTCGCCGACTTCCACCGGGGCATCCAGCCCTCGATCGACGGGATCCCGGAAATGGGCTGGGCCCTGGCCAGTTGGGCCCACGGCCAGGGCTTCGCCAGCGAGGCTATCGCGGGCGCCCTGTCCTGGGCGCGCGACCAGTGGGGCGACGCGCCGGTGGTCTGCATCATCGACCCCGACAATGCCCCCTCCCTGAAACTGGCCTTCAAGATGGGCTTCCTGGAAGTGACGCGCACCACCTACCGCGAAGCGCCGACGGTGCTGCTGCAGCGGGGATGAACCCGCCTCGCGAGAGTCCCTTGCGCCCGCGCTGAAGCTAACCGAAGGTTGCGTCGTGCTCTTTGGGGAACCTTCGATGCGTCCAGCCCTGCTCAGCCTTGCCCTCACCATCGCCCTCACGCCGATGGCCGCCCAGGCCGCCGAACCCGTCGCCGCGCCGCTGATCGAGCGGGCCAAGCTTTTCGGCAATCCCAGCCGCGCGTCGGGCCGGATCAGCCCGGACGGCAAGTGGCTGTCCTGGATCGCCCCGCGCGACGGGGTGCTGAATCTCTGGGTGGCGCCCCGCGACGACCTGGCCAAGGCCAAGCCCCTGACCGCCGAGAAGATCCGGCCCATCCGCAACTACTTCTGGTCGCCGGATTCCAAGGGCCTGTTGTTCGTCAACGACAAGGGCGGCGACGAGAACTTCCTGATCTACGACGTCGACGTCGTCACCGGCGTCCAGCGCGCCCTCACCCCGTTCGAGAAGACCCGCGCCCAGATCATCGGCGTCAGCCGCCGCGTACAGGACCGCATCTTGGTGGGCGTCAACAATCGCGATCCCAAGTGGCACGACATCTACAGCCTCGACCTGAAGACCGGCGTACTGAAGCTGCTGCTGAAGAATGAAGGCTATGGCGGCTTCAACGTCGACGACGGCCTGAACCTGCGCTTGGCCTCCAAGCAGCGGACCGACGGCGGCATGGACTACTACCGGGTGGTCGACGGCAAGGTCGAGGACAAGCCGGTGGTCGCCTTTGGCCTGGATGACTCCATGACGACCGCGCCGCTGAGCTTCACGGCCGACGGCAAGACGCTGTACTGGCTGGACTCCCGCGGCCGCGACACCGCCGCGCTGTTCGCCCAGGACGTCGCCAGCGGCAAGGCCACGCTGATCGGCCAGGACGCCAGGGCCGACATCGGCGGGATTCTCGCCGATCCCAGGACCGGCGCGGTCCAGGCCTATTCGGTCGACTATCTGCGCGACAGCTGGACGGTGCTGGACCCGGCCATCAAGACCGATCTCGACTTCCTGGCCGGCAAGCTGAAGGGCGACGTCCACGTCACCTCGCGCACCAACGCCGACGACCTGTGGACCGTGACCTCCGATCCGGTCGTCGCCCCCGCCGCCACCTATCTCTACGACCGCAAGGCCAAGACGGTGACCGAGCTGTTCGTCGGCCGGCCCGAGCTGAAGGGCGCGCCGCTGGTGCCGATGTTCCCGCAGGCGATCAGGGCCCGCGACGGCCTGACCTTGGTCTCCTACCTGACCCTGCCGCCGGGCTCGGACGCCGACGGCGACGGCAAGCCCGAAAAGCCCGTGCCGCTGGTGCTGCTGGTGCACGGCGGTCCGTGGGGTCGCGACAGCTACGGATACAATGGCGGTCACCAGTGGCTGGCCAACCGCGGATACGCCGTGCTGTCGGTCAACTACCGGGCCTCGACGGGCTTTGGAAAGGCGTTCATCGCCGCCGGCAATCTCGAATGGGCCGGCAAGATGCACGACGACCTGATCGACGCGGTCGGCTGGGCGGTGTCTAGCGGCGTCACCACCGCCAAGCAGGTGGCGATCATGGGCGGTTCCTACGGCGGCTACGCCACCCTGGTGGGCCTGACCTACACGCCGGACACCTTCGCCTGCGGGGTCGACATCGTCGGCCCGTCGAACCTGGAAACCCTGCTCAAGACCATTCCGCCCTATTGGGAGGCCGGCAAGCAGCAGTTCTACAAGCGGATGGGCGACCCAACGACGCCGGAGGGCCTGGCCCTGCTCAAGGACCGCTCGCCGGTCTACCGCGCCGGGGCGATCACCAAGCCGCTGCTGATCGGCCAGGGCGCTAACGACCCGCGGGTCAACCAGGCGGAGTCCGACCAGATCGTCAAGGCGATGCAGGCCAAGGGCATACCGGTGACCTACGTGCTGTTCCCCGACGAGGGCCACGGCTTCGCGCGGCCGGTCAACAACATCGCCTTCAACGCCGTGGCCGAGCAGTTCCTGAAGAGCTGCCTGGGCGGCCGCTCCGAACCGATCGGCGGCGCCCTCAAGGCCTCGACCGCCCAGGTCAAGGCCGGCGCCGAGTTCACGCCGGGCCTGAAGGAGGCGGTGGCCGCGCCCTAGGGCGGCCCGCTGCCGCAAAGGCCGGCGCCCGCGACCGTTCCAGCCGGCTCGACCAGGTTCCAAACCCGACGCAGACGAGGATGCCGTAGCTCCAGAGCGTCATGCTCAGGCGGAACGTGTTGATCGCCACCCTGAAGTCGATCGCCGTGGCCACGTGCGACGCCACGATGAGGGTCATGAAGGCCGACGCGACCACCGTCCAGATCCGGCGAGACCGCAACGAAGCCCATACGAAATAGGCCAGTGTCGCGCTGTCGATGCAGAACATCGCCCAGCCGGTGTCCGTGGTGCTGGCGTTGTTGACCGCCAGGGACGCCACCCAGGACGTCAGGAACGCGGAACCAAACCTCCGCGCGGCCTGGTCGCCGTACTTCAAGGCGAAGCCGGTCGTTCCCACGGCCAAGCCGAGGGAGATGAAAGTATGAAGTTGCAAGCCGGCCCCGACGCGACGTGAATCCCGGCGGGAACTTGCCTCAGGCGGTCCGTGCCCGACACTAACCCAAGGTCCGGTTGGCCGACTGTTCGCGTTTTGCGCCAGCTAGGCCGCTTGGCATCCGGCGCTTGCCCAGCGCCGTCGACGCTCCGCCGCACGCGCGACGAAGCGCGATCTATCCGACCGCTTTTGACGCACGAAGTTCCTATTTTGTTCTCGAGGAACGTTGCAGGGCCTCAGCCCGACCGATGACCTCAATGGATTCGTATTTTTTATTTTTCCAAGGATTTTTCAAATGACCGTCGATTCTTTCAATAGCCGCACCGGCACGGTGTTGCCGCAAGCCAACGACTATCTCGCCACCCAGATCGGCTATACGCGCTCCGGGACCGCCTTCGCTCAAACCGTCGCCGCACGGCTGGATCGCCAGGTCCTGGCGACCGACTTCGGTGTGGTCGCCAACGGTGTCGTCGACGACACCGCCGCGATGAACGCCGCGATCGCCTACGCGCACGCTCAAGGCGCCGAATTGCTCCTTCCCCCCGGCGACATTCGCCTGGACAGCAAGCTCGCCGCCATCGTCGGCGGTAACCTGATCATCCGCGGGCAAGGATCGACGCGGCTGCTGGCAACCGCGGACTATGGCGACATCGTCACCGTCGGCGACGGCGTCAACGAGGTGCTCAATGTCCATCTTCGTGACTTCTCGATCTGGTCGACTGTCGCCCGGAGCTCCGGCGCCGCTGTTCGCCTCAACAGGGCGGCCCGCTCGTCGCTGATCAATATCAAGGCTGGCCGCCCCGAGGACTTCGTCGCCCAAGGCGCCAAGCTGTTCAACGGCGTCCACTTCAACGGCATCGCCGAGAACGTCTATCGCGACTGCCTGAACTGGGGGTGCGCCAACGACGGCCTGACCATCAATGGTCGAGCGCCTCACAGCGCCGAGATCGTAGTCGACGGCCACACCTTCATTTCGAACGCGGGCCGGCATGGGATCACGATCGGCGGCGACGCCGGCGGGGTCTATCTGGTGTCCGGCGGCGTCCAATTCTCGGGCCAGGACGGCGTCCGCGTCGACCAGAGCCAAGTCGCGCTCAACAACCGCGAGATCTTCTCGTACACGGGCTTCTGCGTCGATACGAACCACGACAACGGCTACTACTTCGACACCAACGCCTGCACGACCTTCAACGCCACGGGCGGCTGGAGCTGCGGCAATGGCAATGTCGGCCTGTGGATCAGCCCAACCCAGTTGCCGGGCGCCCGTTGGCTGCTAAACGGCGTCTTCATCAACCGGAACGCCTCGCATGGGATTTATCACCAGGGCCAGGAAATCCACGTCACCGGCAGTCAGATCGTCAGCAACGGCTATGAGTATGGCGGCGTCGCGGGCTTCGTCACTGGCGGCGCATCCACGACCCTCGCCTCGATCGTCGGCAACAACATCTCTAACAATGGAGCCAACGGCGTCGGCCAGGGCCTTCTCATCCAGAACCCGTTGCCGGTGTTCTCGGTACAGTCGAACATCGCCAGGGGGAACGCCAGCCTGCAGATCCAGGATCTGGCTGGGGGCGGGGCCGCCAGTCCCAAGATCYGGCTAAACAACGTGGTCTGATCGGCCGATACGATCACCACGCGGGCGCGACGGTTCGCCGTCGCGCCCGACAGTGGGAAATCTACGCCGCCTGCAGCTGCTGCTTGACCCGCTCGGCCAGGGTCTTGATGTCGATCGGCTTGGGCAGGAACGTCACGCCGGTCTCGCCTTCCAGCAGGTCGCTGAACTCGGCCTCGGCATAGCCGCTGATGAACATCACCGGCGCGTTGCCCAGATAGGCGCGGGCCTTCTTCAGCAAGGTCGGGCCGTCGATGCCGGGCATGATCACGTCGCTGATCAAGAGGTCGATCGTGCCGGCGTGCTCTTCGGCGATGATCAGGGCCTCCTCGCCGTCGCTGGCCTCCAGCACCTCGTAGCCCCGGGCGCGCAGCAGGCGGGCGGCGACGCCGCGCACGGCGTCCTCGTCCTCGACGAACAGGATCCGACCGGCGCCGGACAGGTCGCGGGGCGGACGCGGCTTGGCGGTTTCGGCGATCGTGAGGGCCGCCGCGGCGGCGGCCTGCTGGGCGGGCGTGGCCTCGAAGACCGGCAGGAAGATGCGGAAGGCCGCGCCCTCGCCCGGACGGCTGTGGACGTGGATCCAGCCGTCGGACTGCTTGACGATGCCGTACACGGTGGCCAGGCCCAGGCCCGTGCCCTCGCCCACCGGCTTGGTGGTGAAGAACGGGTCGAAGATCTTGCCCATCACCTCGGGCGGGATGCCGGGGCCGTCGTCGCTGACCTCGATGAAGGCCTGGTCGCCCTCGGCGCCGGGGAAGCCCAGGCTCTGGGCCTCGTCCTGCGTCAGGCGAGCGGTGCGGATGCGCACCACGCCGCCGCCCTTGGCCGCCCGCACCGCGTCGCGGGCGTTGACGGCCAGGTTCATGACGGCGGTCTCGAGCTGGCTCTTGTCGGCCCGCACCTGCGGCAGGTCGCGGCCATAGTCCGTGATCAGCTTGACGTCTTCGCGCAGCAGCCGGCGCAGCAGGACCTCGAACTCGCTGATCAGCTCGCCCAGTTCCAGCACCTCGCGCTGCACGGTCTGCTTGCGGCTGAAGGCCAGCAGCTTGCGGACCAGATCGGCGGCGCGCACGCCGGTCTGGCGGATCTCGTTGAGGCCTTCGTATGACGGGTCGCCCACGGGGTGGCGGTGCAGCAGCTCGTCCAGGCGCAGCTGGATGGCGGTCAGCAGGTTGTTGAAGTCGTGGGCCACGCCGCCGGCCAGCTGGCCGATGGCCTGCATCTTCTGGGCCTGGGCGAGCTGCAGCTCCATCTGCTTCTGCTCGGAGACGTCGATCAGATAGGCCACCAACCGCCCGTCGGCGCGGTAGAGATAGAGGTGGGCGATCCGGGTTGGGTCGCGGGCCAGGCGCACCTCGAACGGGCCGGCCTTGCCCTCGGCCAGGCGGGTCTCGGCTTCGGTCCGCGAGGGCGGATCGATCAGGGCGCCGAACAGCGTGCCGGGCGGCACGGCGCCGGCCATGGCGGTCAGGGCCGGATTGGCCTCGAGGATGCGCGAGTTGAACGGGTCCAGCCCCTCCAGCAGGGCCGCGCCGAACGGCGAGGCGCCGGAGAAGGCGTCCAGGGTGCGCGGGGCCGGGGCGGACTGCGAGATCACCGGGGCCGGAGCGGCGGTCGGGACGAAGACCTCCTTCTCCAGCACGATCGGCAGGCGGACCAGCAGGCGGCCGCCGCGCAAGCGGGCGGCCTCGGCGCGGCGCTCCTGGCCGGCGATGATCAACGAGCCCTCGGCCCGCTGGCCTTCCCCGGCCTTGACCAGGGCGGCGAACAGGCCGGCGCCGGCCGCGCCCTTGGGCAGGCGGCGGGCGTCGCCCACGGTCTGGACCCAGGCGGCGTTGGCGGCCAGGATGCGGCCGTCGGCGGCGGTCAGGGCGGCGGGTTCGGACAGGGCCTCGACGAAGGCCTCGGCGCCCTCGGGCTCGGGATCGGTGACCGCGGTCGAAGCGCGGATGGCCACCAGGCCCAGAATCGCCACGCCGGCGACGCCGCCCAGCAGCAGCAGGCCCGCCAAGGTGGCTGGACCGGCCTTCAGGGCGGGGGCGGCGGCGAAGGCTGCGGCCAGGACCAGGAAGATGGCCGCGCCCCAGATCAAGAGGTCCGGACGGCGCTTCACGGCGCCGGCGGAGTCTGTCGCGCCAAAGTCTTTCATGGGCGTCTCGGTCATGGTCGACCGAAATCCTTCTTCAGCCTTGCGGGCATCCAGCCCATCGATTCGCGGGATAGGATACCCTTAACCCGCTCGCGGAGCGCGATCCGTGATCGATTCCTGATTCCGTGACGGAAATATGGTTCGGATCTAGTCCGCCACGTTGACGCGCAGGCGGTTCAGCAGGCCGCGCAGCACGTCGACCTCCTGGCCGGACAGGTCGCCGCGCAGGCGGGCGTCGAAGCGTTCGGCCGTCTGGCGCAACCGCAGGAACCGCGTCCGACCTTCGGGAGTCAGGGCCACCTGATGGGCGCGCCGGTCGGCCTTGTCCCGTGTGCGGGTGATCAGGCCCTGCGCTTCCAGGGCGTTGAGATGATGCGTCAGGGTCGGCCCCTGGACGCCGACGGCCTGGGCTAGGTCCGACTGGGGCCGGTCGCCGCCCGGCATCAGGGACCGCAGCACCAGCCAAGTCGACAGCGAGCCTCCGGCCTCCGTCATCGCATCGTCGAACGCCCGGGCCACGGCCTTCGACACCTGGGACAGGACGAAGCCGATCGGTGGGGCGGAAGGCGGATCTGGAGCGCTCATGATTCTATCAATAGACATCGAATGATTCGATGTCTATTGAATCGCCGCCGCCAGAACGGCGGTTTGCCAGAGGATGCCGCCATGAACATCGGCCTGATGCTGCTGCTGTCGCTCCACGTGCTGTCCGCCACCTTCTGGGCGGGCTCGACCTTCGTGCTGGCCCGCACGGGCGGAGGCGGGATCGACGCCCTGCGCCGCCCGCAATACGGCGCGGCGGGGGTCGCCATCGTCACCGGCGCGCCGCTGGCCGCCATCATCCACGGCGGAAACTTCGGCCGGCAGGAGCAGGTCCTGATGGTCGCCGTCGTCGCCGCCGTGACCGCCCTGGTCGTCCAGATCCTGGATCGCGCCAACCCCGCCCGCAGCCAGCGGATCGCCGGCGGTCTGCTGGTCATCACCGTCCTGGGCATGGTGATCGCCCGCTACGTGGCGTGAGCCGCGCCCCATTTATTCCCACCCCATTTTTCCTGGAGCGCATTTACAGCGCGGGCTGATCGCCCAACACTCCCGGCAAAGACACCGGTGTCACAAGCCGACGTCGAACTCCTGGGAGGCCGCCATGAAGAAGAACCCGCGCGACGAGAGCGCCCTCGTTCCCAGCCGGCGCGCCGTGCTTTCGGCGGCCGGCCTCGGCGCGACGGCCCTGGCGACCACCGCCGCCGCATCCCCACCGGCCGCCAGGATGGCGAAGAGGCCGGCGCCCGACCTCCGCCTCGATCCCCGCGACTTCGGCGCCAAGGGCGACGGGACGACCAAGGACACCGTCGCCCTGCAGACCGCGCTGGACCGCTGCGCCGTGCTGGGCGGCGGCCAGGTGGTGGTCTCGGCCGGCGTCTATCTGACCGGCGCGCTGCGCATGGGGTCGAACACCGCCCTGGTGCTGGACGACGGCGCGACGCTGCAGGGCTCGCCCGACCTGGCCGACTATCCGGTGGTGCAGGTGCGCTGGGAGGGCCGCTGGACGCCCGGCTATGTCGGCCTGATCTGGGCCCAGGGCGCGCGCGACGTCGCCATCGCCGGCAAGGGCAGGATCCTCGGCTCCAAGGCGATCCCCGGCCGCGTCGACAAGGCCAGCGGCCTGCGCCACCCGGCCCTGCTGGAGTTCGTCGACGTCCAGGGCCTGTCGGTCACCGAGGTCTTCACCGAGCAGAACGACATGTGGTCGATCCACCCGGTCTATTGCGACGACGTCCTGTTCCGGGGCGTGACGGTCAAGGGCGGGGCCGACGGGATCGACGTCGACTCCTGCCGCCGCGTGGTGATCGACCGCTGCGACTTCGACACCGTCGACGACTGCATCTCGCTGAAGTCCGGCCGGGGCATGGAAGGCAATGTCATCGCCCGCCCGACCGAGGACGTGCGGATCACCGACTGCGTGTTCCGCGACCACCGCTGGGCCTGCATCGGCATCGGCAGCGAGACCTCGGGCGGCATCCGCAAAGTGCTGGTCGAACGCTGCCAATGCCTGGCCGCCTACACCTTCGCCATCTACATCAAGAGCCGGCCGGGGCGCGGGGCGTTCATCGAGGACATCGTCATGCGCGACCTGGAGGTCTCGGGCGCGAAGGGCGGCTTCCTGCGGCTGAACTTCCTGGACAGCGGCAAGCAGGACCCCTTCCCCGTCGCCGGGCTGGAGGGCGTGCCGACGGTGAGGAACTTCACGTTCGAGCGGATCAAGGTGACCGACGCGCCGGTGCTGGTCGAGGCGGTGAACATCCATCCCGACAAGCCGCTGGACGGCTTCACGCTGCGCGACATCACCGGCACGGCGGGCAAGGGCATGAGCCTGGCCAACATGCGGAACGTGACCCTGGCGAACATCGACGTGACGGTGGCGGACGGACCGAAGCTGGCGACCAGCAACGTCACGGGCCGGGGCTTGGCGGGTGCGGCGGCCCTGGCGGCGACTGTGCGGCCGGCGCCGGTGCTGGCGGCCGAGCCGCCGTACAAGCTCGGGATGGTGTCAGGGAAGCCGAACTAGTCGGCCCAGGCCCGCTTCTTGGCCTGCTTGTTGCTCATCACGAAGCCGATGACCTTGGCCACGGCCTCGAAGTGCTCGGCCGGGATCTGCTCGTCCACGTCCATGGCGGCGTAGAGGGCGCGGGCCAGGGGCGGGTCTTCCAGGATGTAGACGCCGGCCTCCTCGGCCACGGCGCGGATCTTCAGGGCCAGGTCGTCGACGCCCTTGGCCACGCAGATCGGGGCGGCGGTCTCGCCCTGCTCGTACTTCAGCGCCACGGCGTAGTGGGTCGGGTTCATGACGACGACGGTCGCCTTGGGCACGGCCGCCATCATCCGCTGGCGCGAGCGCTGCATGCGCAGCTGCTTCTGCTTGCCCTTGATGTGCGGGTCGCCTTCGGACTGCTTCATCTCGTCCTTGACGTCCTGCAGGCTCATCCGCATGCGCTTGTTGAAGCGGATGCGCTGCCAGAACCAGTCGAAGCCGGCGGTGGCGATCAGGAAGATCAGCACCATCCAGAACAGCTTGATGCACAGCTTCATGGACAGCGGGATCATCGCCCCCACGTCCATGCCGACCAGGGTGGTGATCATGGCCGCGTCCGGCTTGACCACGAACCAGGCGATGAGCCCGGTGACGATGAACTTCAGGGCCGACTTGGCGAACTGCACGAAGCCGTCCATGCCGAAGATCCGGCCGAAGCCCTTGATCAGGTCCAGCTTCTTCAGGTCGGGCTTGATCTTGTMGGCCGACAGGATGAAGCCCGACTGGGCCACGTTGGCCGCCGCCCCCAGCAGGCCCGAGACCACCATCACCAGGATCAGCGCCGGCAGGGCGGCCATGACCGCGGTCTTGGCGATGGCCCGGATGCCGCCCTCGACGTCCATGGTGCCCGCGTGGGCGATGAACGGCGTCAGGCTGGTGACCAGATCGCGGGTCAGCCAGCCGCCGGCGATGACCACGACGCCGAACGCTCCGGAAAGCGAGGCCAGCTGCGAGATGTCGGCGGATTTCGGGACGTCGCCCTTGGCGCGAGCGTCCGACAGCTTCTTGGCTGTTGGTTCTTCTGTCTTTGAAGCGTCGTCCTGATCGTCGGCCATGGCGCTCCCCTAGTTGAACACGGCCAGGAGTTCCCGATAGCGATCGGTCCACACCATGGCGATGCCGCCGAGCGAGAGGCCCAGCAGGGAGAGGCCCAGGATCACGCTGAGCGGCGAAGTGACGAAGAAGATCTGGAACGACGGCATCACCCGGCCGACCAGGCCGGTCGCCAGGTTGAAGACGATCGAGAACACAAGGACGGGCGCAGACAGCTGCAGGCCCAGCTTGAACGAGTCCGCCACGGTGCGCACCGCCAGGGCGGCGGCGTCGTTGACCGGCACGGGACGGGTGAACGGGAACAGGTCGTACGACTTGACCATCGCCCCGATGAACAGGTGATGCAGGTCGGTGACCATGATCAGGGTCAGGCCCAGCATCGACAGGAAGGTGGCCACAGCCGTGCTGGTCTGGGCGCCGGCCGGGTTGGTGGTCTGGGCGAACGACAGGGTGGTCTGCAGCGAGATGATCTCGCCGGCCGTGGTCAGCGAGCTGACGAACAGCTTCAGCACCGCCCCGATCATCAGACCGACCAGCACCTCGTGCAGCACAGCCCCGCCGATGGCGCCGACGCTGCTGGGCACGGTGACGATCGACTTGCCGACGATCGGCGCCAGCAGCAGGGCCATCAGCACGGCGAACGACAGCCGGATGCGCGGCGGCACGACGTTCTCGCCGATGCCGGGCATCAGCATGACCATCGCGCCGATCCGGGCGAAGACCAGACCGCCGGCATAGACCTGCAGAACCGTGGCGAAGCTGTCCAAGCCCCCTGCCCCCTACATCCCGGCGATCTTGGCGGCGATCTGCTTCATGAAGCCGGACATCAGCGCGCCCATCAGCGGCAGGAACAGCAGCAGAGCCACGAAGATCGCGACGATCTTGGGCGCGTAGACCAGGGTGGCTTCCTGGATCTGGGTCAGGGCCTGGAACAGGCCGATGGCCACGCCGACCACCAGACCGACCAGCAGGATCGGCGCGCAAAGCTGAAGGGTCAGCCAGATCGCGTCGCGGCCGACATCCAAGACTTCGGCTCCGCTCATCGGATGGCCTCTACGGTACGCGCGCACGCGGGAAACTGACGGTGACTCGCACCATCGTCCGTCATGGTTAACAGCCAGTTAGGGAGGATTAACAGAGGGCGCGTGAGCGCGTGGCGAAAGGTCGCCAATCTTCCCCCTCTGGGGGAGGAGGGCCGAAGGCCCGGAGGGGGCAAGTGTTCGCCTCTTCCCCCTCTGGGGGAAGACGGCCGCGAAGCGGCCCGTAGGGGGCAAGTGCTCGCCCGCAGTGCGGCTGTCACTCGCCCCCACCTGACCGCTTCGCGGTCTGTCCGCCCCCATAGGGGGCGGAGGACGCGTCGTCTTTACTTCGGCTTCCTTGCCGCCTGGACTTCGATCTCGACCAGCATGCCCGGCTGGACCAGGGCGGTGATCTGGCTGGTGATGCGCGAGGGCTTGTTGGGCTGTTCGGCGGTGCCGAAGAAGGTCTTGTAGGACTCCATCATGCCGGGGAAGTCCATCTTGCCGCCCTTGGCCGGGTCGCCGACCAGCAGGACGCGCATCATGACGACGTCGCCCATGGTGGCGCCTTGGGTCTTCAGCGCGTCCTCGATGCGCTTCAGCACGCCCAGGGTCTGGGTCTTGGTGTCGCCGAAGGTGGCGGTCAGGGCCGGGTCGCCCTTGGGATCGAGCATCGGCGGGGTCATGCCGCTGACATAGATGGTGTCGTAGCCGGCCGGCACGGTGACCACGGTGGCGATCGGCGAGGTCGGCGGGCCGCCCCGGACGATCTCCTGGGCGTTGGCGGCCGTGCCGAGGCTGGCGAGAGCAGCGGCGGCGAGGATCAGGCGCTTCATGGTCGTCTCCTTGAATGTTCGTTGCGAAATTCCGGGACAGCGAACTGTGCTGCCGACTCTATCGACTAGTGGGCCTGCAGATTGGCGGCCTTCTTGGTGGTCTTGAGCTTGGCGCGGGCGGCGGCGACGTCGGAGGCGCTGACCGGCTTGCCCTTGTTGCCCCACGAGGTGCGGACATAGGTCAGCACCGAAGCCAGCTCGAGATCGCTGAGGTCGTCCTTGAACGCCGGCATGCCGGCCCGCCCGGCCAGGACCGTGGCCATCATCGGGGCGGGATCGCCCTGCACGAACGCGTCGCCGGCCAAGGCCGGGAACGCCCCCTTCACGCCCTTGCCCGTCGTCTGGTGACAGGCCGAGCAGTTGTCGTTGAACAGCGCCGACGGCGTGGCCGCATGGGCGGCGACCGAGACGGCGGAGGCGGCGAGCAGGCCGCAAACGAAAGCGATCGAACGACTCATGGAAACTCCTCGAGGAACCGTGGTCCAGGCATAGCGCGACTTCATGCCTTGATCACCCGCGCGTGCAGCTTGCCGATCTGCTGCCAGGCCGACTCGATGGCGCCCGCCTGCCAGCCGCCCAGATAGGTCAGGTGCTCGCCGGCCAGATAAATGCGGCCGTCGGGCTCGCACAGCACCGGATAGGCGGCCTTGCGGCCCTCCTCGCCCCACTCGGCCCAGCCGCCCAGATTGAATTGCGCCAAGTGCCAGCTGAACGAGAAGGCGTTCTCGAAGTTCTCGGCGTATTCGGGGAAGATCTTCTGGCCGGCCGCCACGGCGAAGGCCGCGCGCTCGGCCGGCGGCTTGGCGCTGATCTTGGCCGCCTCGCCGCCGAACGCGTAGTAGCCCAGCAGCACGCCCTTCTGGCTCTGCCAGCCCGTGGACGGCAGGGTGATCGTGCCGATGCCCGGCATGTCGTTGTAGATGTGGCCGCCGTAGATGTGGTGGTTCTCTTCCCAGAAGCGGGTCTTCATCTGCAGGCCGATCTTGTTGACCGGCGCGTAGGCCACGCCCGACATCGCCGCCTTGAACGGCTTGGAGAAGTCGGCGTCGACGTTCTTGAGCACGCTGAGCGGGATGGTGCAGACGCAGTAGTCGGCGGTGATGGTGTCCTGCTCGCCGAACTTGTCGACATAGGTGACGGTCACGCCCTTGGGACCCTGCTTGATCTTCTCGACCACGCACGAGTAGCGGATCATCGAGCCGACGTGCTTCTCGAAGCCCTTGGCGATCTGGTCCATGCCGCCGATCGGCTGCAGCATGGTGCGTTGCTGCTCGTAGCCGGACACCGAGCTGAGCACCCGCCAGGCCTTGGAGTGCAGCACGTCGCTCAGGCTGTAGGGCGTCGAAGGCTTGCCTGGACCCGGATCCACGCCGGCGCCGGGATGCACGTCGAAGCCGCGGCCCTCCGTACCGGTATAGGCAAGATCCGTCGGCGACAGACGCCCCTCGTTGATCATGTACGCCACGAACAGCTCGCGGTCCGCCTCGGTCAGCGGCGCGTCGAGCTGGCCCTTGGAGGCGGCCTTGGCGATCATCTCGGCGGCGTAGCCGCGGGCGTCGGCCGCGATCTGGCCCTTGCGGATCGGCTTGCCGGCCAGCGGGCCGTCGCCCTTCTCGAAATAGACATAGGCCGCGTCGTTGTCGTTGACGAAGCTCTCCAGCTGCACCCCGAACAGCTTGGTGTAGTGCAGGGTCGAGCGGTGGTGATACGGGATCCGCCACGGGCCGTGGTTGATGTAGAGGCCTTCGTCGAACTCGCAGGTCTGGCTGTTGCCGACCAGGTCGGTGTGCTGGAAGCCCTTGCGGGCCGTCTGGCAGCGGCCGCCGGCGAAGGACCGGGCCTCGATGATCTGCACCTGGTAGCCGGCCTTGGTCAGTTCGTAGGCGGCGGTCATGCCGGCCAGGCCCGCGCCCAGCACCACGACCTTGGTTCCCTTGGGATCGCCTTCCAGCTTGGGCGGCGCGGCCTGGGCCGAGGCGAAACCGAAACCCAGGGCGTCCATGCCGGCCATGGCCAGGGAAACGCCGCCGAACGCCGCCAGACCTTCGAAAAACCGTCGCCGCGTCAGTACGCCGCCGCCGCCCAACGAAGCGGCCGCCGATTGATCACCCATACGAATCCCCGACTTTCCGTCGCGACTGACCGCCTGCGATCCAGGCTGTTCGCGCGGCATCATCTCAAACCGCGCCGCGTCCTGAACAATGCGAAAAGCTTTTGGCGCTTATGAGAAAACCACGCCGTGCCCCCCTCGTGGGCGCCCTTCGGCCGCGATGGACGAAGAGCGAGCGGGGTGAAATTTCACCAGAGAAATCCGCCTCCAGCCCACGGAAAACGAAACTGGCGAAAAACGCAAAAAAGCCGGGCGCGAGGCCCGGCTTTCCGCTGTTGGATCGGCGATCCTAGAAGGACGCCGAGGCCTTGAGGTACCAGAAGCCGCCCTGCCAATCGACGACCGCGTCCGAACGGTAGATCCGGCCGTTGGTGGCCGACTCGCCGGTCAGGTCGGGCGCGGGGTAGTTGGCGAACAGGTTCCGGGCGCCGAGCGAGACGGTGTAGGTGTCGGTCGCGCGGTAGGACAGTTCCAGGTCGACGAAGGCTTCCGGATCGAACTTCTGGATCACCGGATTGCCGACGCTGAACATGTTCTTGTACGGCCCCCAGACGTTCACGCGGCCGATGGCCTTGAACTTGCCGATCTCGTGGGTCGCAGAGAACACGCCGCGCCAGCGGGGCTGGGCGTTCTCGAAGTCGTAGACCCCTTCGCCGTCGAAGAAGTTGGTCGAGAACACCTTGTCGACCTTGAACTTGTTGTAGTTGCCGCTGGCCGTGAGGCTGGTCGACTGGCCGTTTTCCCAGTTGACCTTGTAGGTGGCCACGACGTCGACGCCCGTCGTCGTGGAGTCGAAGGCGTTCTGGTAGAACTGCACCTGGCCGATGGTGTCGGCGCCGGGCACGCCGGCGGTGATCAGGGCGGCGCGGATGGTCGGCGTCACCGTGATCGGCGTGGTCGCGTAGAACTGGTCGTCGATCTTGATGCTGTAGGCGTCGACCGTCAGGCTCAGGCCGTCGAACAGCGTGGCGGTGAAGCCCAGGGCGAAGTTCAGCGACTTTTCGGGCTTCAGCTCCTTGGCGCCCATGAACTGGGCCACCGGGTTGGTGGCCGGGAACAGGCCCGAGGCGATGATCGCGCCGTTCTCGACCCGCGTGGAGACGTTGGTCGTGAACAGCTGGCCCGGGGTCGGGGCGCGGAAGCCGGTGCCCACCGAGCCCCGGATCCCGAACGCGTCGGTGATCTGGTACTGGGAGGCGATCTTGCCGTTCACCGTGCCGCCGAAGTCGGAGAAGTGCTCGCCGCGCAGGGCCAGGTCCAGGAACCAAGCCTCGGTGATGTTGGCCGAGGTTTCCACATAGCCGGCGTAGGAGTCGCGGGTCAGCTTGCCCGCATAGTCCGGCGGCGAGCCCGGGGCGCCGTTCGAGCCGACGGCCAGGGCGTTGTAGACCGGGTCGATGCCGGCGAAGCCGTCGGTGGCGTCGGAGGTGTAGTTGCCGCAGTTCAGGCCGGCCGTGGCCGGCAGGGCCAGGCCCGCGGCCGTGGGCGCGTGGGTGGTGGCGTTACAGAACTTGAACGGGTCCGGAACGGCCCAGGTGCCGGCCTTGTAGGACGGCACGTCGCCCGCCTCGATCTCGTAGCCTTCCTTGCGGTACTCGGCGCCGAAGTTGATCGTCACGGGGGTGTCGAAACCGCCCACGCCCCAGTCATAGGCGAAGTCGGCGTTGGCGGCCGTTTCCGTCGAGATCAGCGAACCGACGTAGAACGACTGCGGCGAGTCCGGGCCCATCGAAGGGTTCACGGTGTCCCACAGGGTGTAGGACAGCTTGTCGTTCCCGTAGCGGCCGCTGATGTCGTAGGTCAGGCCGCTGGAGAACTTGCCCTTCAGGCCGCCGGTCAGGCTGTAGTCGGTGATGTCGCCGCCGAACATCGGCGTGAAGCCGGCCGGGAAGATCGACGAGAACTGGAACAGGCTACCGTCGGCCTTGCGGATCGGCGTGGCGTTGACCGCGTTGCTGACCGGCGGACGATAGTTGAAGTACTCGGTGGCCGAGCTCTTGGAGTAGTTGGCGAAGGCGTAGGCCGAGACGGCCTCGGAGAACTCGTAGCCGGTGTTGACCACCGCGCGGGTGGCCTCGGCGTCGGGCTGGCCCCACTTCTGGACGTAGTCGTGGATCAGGGCGCCGTAGGCCGGATTGGCCGCCGCGTAGGTGGCCACGCAGAAGCCCGGCGACTGGTTCGGAATGCCGACGTTGCAGTACTGCCTGCCGCGGTTGACCTGGTTCTGGCTGGTGTATTCGAACGTGCCGTTGACGAAGCCCTTGTCGCCGATCGGCAGGCCCAGGTTGCCGGTCAGCAGCACGTCTTCGCCGTCGCCCAGATAGTACTGGCCGTATTGGGCGGTCAGCGAACCGCCGCTGGGGCTGTCCTTGAGCTGGAAGTCGATGACGCCGGCGATGGCGTCCGAGCCGTACTGGGCGCCCGCGCCGTCGCGGGTGACCACGACGTTCTTCAGGGCTGAGGCCGGGATCGTCGCCGCGTCAGGCGCTTGGGCGCCGGTGCCGCCGATGCTGACCAGGGCCGAGCGGTGACGACGCTTGCTGTTGACCATGAACAGCGTCTTGTCGGTGGGCAGGCCGCGCAAGGACGCGGGGCGGATGAAGGTCGCGCCGTCCGAGATCGGCTCACGAGCCAGGGTGTAGGACGGGACCAGGGTTTTGAGGATGTCGTTGGTGTCGGTGAAGGTCGAGGCCTTCAGATCAGCTTCGCTGAAGGAGTCGACCGGAACGGCCGAGTCCAGCACCGTGCGGGGCTTGCCGCGCGCCGTCACGACCAGCGTGTCGAGCTCCGCGGACGCGTCAGGCGTCGCATCGGGCACGTCAGCTGCATAGGCATTCGCGCCGTACGCAAAGAACAGGCTGACGGTCGAAATTCCTGCAAGCAGGATATTCCGCGAGCGATTATTCATTTATACCCCCTCGTGGCGCTTAATGCGCGCGTTTGCTTTCTCCTCCGTGACGTTTCCCGGGTACGCGTGTTCTTGTTGTGAGACTCGAATACAGACGCAACTCACGACGAATGTCGCGATTAGAACAGTTCGTCAGACCTGAAATTTCTGCAATAGCCGCGACCGTCACAGGATCGTAACGGGGGTCTTCAGGGCTCCAGCTGCCCCATTGCACGGCGCCCGCCATGCTTTTTGTGCAGCGCCATGATCATGATTGCGGCGCCGCAATGACCGCGGAGCCCCTCGCGAGGCTCAAAAACTTGGCCGGGCGTCTCAGGGAAAGTCCGCGCGAACGACGGGTCGACCCCACGGTCGGAGGTCCAGATTCGACCCCATGCGCGGCGCCGCCGGAGAGGCGGCTACTGGACGACGAGGCTGCGTCCCGCCCTCTTGCCGTCGGCCGAGCGGGCCCGCACCTCGACGCGCCCCGTCACCACGGCCCCCTCGACGTAGGGTCGCCAGGGTCCGCCCGCGACACGATATTCGATCGGCAGACCCGGGAACTCGACATTGGCCTTCAGGCGACCGCCCTCGACCGCCGCCCCGACCGTCGGGATGCGGTAGGCGACGCCCGCCGCGTCCAGCCGGGCCAGCTCGCGCCCGCCCAGCAGGTTGGCGAAGGCCACCCAGTCGGCGTCGCGCCGGGCCCGCATCTGGGCGGTGAAGGCGCCGGTGGTGGGATCGTAGGCCTTGCCCGGCGTGTAGGGCGCCTCCCAGTTCGCGCCATGCCAGGCCCGTTCGGCCAGGGCCAGCATCCGCGGATACAGCATGTAGTCGACCTGGGCGTCCGAGCGGACCGTCTCGCTCCACAGCTGGCCCTGCAGGCCGTTGAAGCGCACGCCGGGCTCCAGCGGATGCTCGTCCTTCGAGGCCTGGGGCCGGCCGTGCAGGTCGGTCCACAGCTCGGCGTGGGCCGGCAGGTTCTCGGGCATGAAGTCGAACACCTTGCGGGTGTCGGTGGCGCGCGAGGGCCAGTCGTAGCCGCGCTCCTTGGGATCGGCCGCCTGGGGGCTGTCGAAGTACATCACCTCGGGCGTGGAGATCACCACCTCCCAGCCCTGGTTGGCCTGGAGATGGGCGCTGGCGGGTCCCTCGCCGCCCAAGGCGCCCCAGCTGTTGGAATGGACCTTGGCCGGCATGCGGTCGGCCTTGGCGTGGCCCATGCCGTCGCTCCAGCCGGCCACGACTAGGCCCCGGGTCGCCAACATGGCCGAGACCTTCTCGATGAAATGCCCGCCCAGGTCGGCCGGCTTGATCCCGGTCCTGGCCTCGTAGGCCGCGCAGGCCGGCGAGGCGCTCCAGGCCCCGGGCGTCTCGTCGGCGCCGATATGATAGCGGGTCAACGGCTGGCCGGCGGCGGCGTGCAGCGCGGCCATCTCGTCCACCACCTTGCCGAGGAAGGCGTAGGCGCTGTCGAGGCACACGTTGATGGTGTTGTCGTCGTAGTGCTGGATGCTGCTGTAGACCGACTTGTTCGCCGCCTCGCTCAGCAGGTAACGGGCGGCCTCGGCTTCAGGCTTGCCTTCGGCGCGCAGGCGGGCCGCGCGGGCCTCCATCGCCTTGATCGCCGCCCGCGAATGGCCCGGCATGTCGAACGACGGGATCACCTGGATGTGGCGGGCCTGGGCCGCGCGGACGATCTCGATGTAGTCGGCCCGGGAATAGAAGCCGTTGACCGGCGTGGACGGATCCGGCCCCGCGCCCAGTTGCGGCAGCAGGCAGGTCCGCTCCGTCAGGTCGTGGCAACGGCGCGAACCGATCGCGGTCAGCTCCGGCAGGCCCGCGATCTCGACCCGCCAGCCCTCGTCGTCGGCTAGGTGCAGGTGCAGGCGGTTCAGCTTGTAGGCCGCCATCTGGTCGAGGATCGCCAGGATCTCGGCCTTGGAGTGGAAGTTGCGGGCGACGTCGACGTGCAGGCCGCGGAAGTCGAAGCGCGGCGCGTCTTCAATCGCCACCAGCGGGACCGTGCGCCGGGCGTCGACCAGTTGGGTCAGCGACGCCAGGCCGTTGGCCGCGCCTTCCGGATCGGAGGCGACGATCTCGATCCCGGCAGGCTTGATGGTCAGATGGTAGCCGCCGGCCGCCAGCTTCTCGGCGAGCGCCACCCTGATCCTCAGCCGCGCGCCGCCGGGCGCCTCCCCGGCTCCGGCCTTGGCGAGATGGGCCAGGCCGGCCGCCAGGGCAGCGCGCGGCAGGCCGCTGACCGACACCTTCACGCCGCCCGACAGGTCCAGCTCGCCCTCGGCGGGATCCAGCTTGGTCCGCAGGGGCGTGGGCAGGACGGCGGCGTGGGGAACGGGCTGGACGGCGGTCCCGGCGGCGGCGTTGACCGCATAGATCCGTGACGAGGTGGCCCAGACCGTCGTGTCGGTCGCCGAGCCGCCGGCCAGCCGGGCCTCGTCGGTGAACGGCACGACGAAGGGGAGGCTCTCCAGCCCGGTCTCGGGATCGACCACCGGCCGCGTGCTGGCGATCGTCCGCGCCGCGAGCCCGTCCGCCGCCACGTAATAGTTGGGCATCGGATAGAGCTCGGACAGCTGATGGCCCGCGAGCGTCAGATCGATGGTGAAGACCTGGTCTGGAGGAAAGCCGCGAAAGTCCGGCGTGGGTGTCAGGCGATAGAGATCGCCGTTGATGTGCGTCAGGGCCAAGCCGGCGCTGTCGGCCTTCAGGATCGGCACGACGCTGCTGAAATAGATCGATACGCCCGCCGGCGGCCCCGCCCCGTCGGACAGGGTGATCCGCGCCAGCATGCATGATGGGGCCGGCGCGCAGGCCGCCGGGCCGGGTCGATTGTCGAGCACTTGATAGCCGACCCGCAGGTGGGCGGCGATGCTGTCGAGTTGGGCCTGGGTCGGCTGGGCTTGGGCGGCGGTGGTCGTCAGCAGCGCGAGAGCGGTGAGCGCGATCAGGCGTCGTGACATGGAGCCTCCCAGAATTTTCTGGAGCCTAACCTCCGGAGGAGGGAGTGAGCCAGCCCCCGACTAGCAGCCCGGTCCCGCCCCCATCGGCAGGCACCGGCCGTCGACGTCGGCCGGGATCGTCACGCCGGTGACGCCCGCGATCGTCGGGGCGATGTCGACCGTCTCGATCGGCAGCACCCGCTCACGCGCCGGGCCGCCCTTCCACCAGAACAGGATCGGCACCCGGCGGTCGTAGTCCCATGGGCTGCCGTGGCTGGCCACGTAGGTCGCGCCCGCGGCCGCCAGGGTCTGGTACGGCTTGAACGCCACCAGGATGTCGCCCACCCGGCCCGGATAGGCGCTGCGGCGCATGCGTTCGGCGACGCTGATCTCGTCCGGCGGCGTGCCCTTGGGCGGCGGGGCGGCGGTGACGAGGGCGTTGGTGTCGAACGCCTCGGACACCTCGGGCCGTTTGGCCAGGATCGCCAGGGTCGCGGCGGTGACACGGGCCTGATCCACGGCCGCCGGGGTCTTGCCGTCCGGGCCGACCACGTACAGCGACTCGATGCCGCCCGCCTGGACCAGCGGGTCGTAGTCCAGCTTCAGCTGGCCTCGGACCTCGGCGTTCAGCGCCTTCATCCACGGGACCGACGGCGCCCGGCCGGCGTCATAGCCCTGCTGGACCAGGCGCTCGGGGAAGTCCGAACCGCCGTGGTCGGCCGACAGCACGACCAGCACCGGGCCCTTGACCTTGTCCAGGCTGTCCAGGAACACGCCCAGTCGGTCGTCCAGGCGCAGCAGGTGGTCGCACATCTCCGGCCCCTTGGAGCCGTAGCGGTGGCCGATGAAGTCGGTGGCCGACAGGCTGATGGTCAGCACGTCGGTCGCCTCGCCGTCGCCCAGCTTGAATTCATCGCGCAGGGCCTGGGCGGCCTCCAGGGTCACGCGGTCGGTATAGGGACTGATCGACAGGTCGTTGGTCACGCCCGCCTCGTCCGGGGGCGTCGGCCGAGGCAGAGCGGCGCGCCAGGCCCGGCCGCCGGTGACGTAGTCGTCCTCCAGCGCCTTGCAGCGGTTGTCGGCATAGGTCCAGGTGAACGGCTTCTTCTTCTGGTCGGCCACCAGCCTGGCGTTGAAGGCCGCCACCGGCACCAGCCTGGTCTTGGCGTCCTGGCCGGGCTCGACCCAGGTGGTCATCCCGAACCGGGTCTCCAGCCAGAACACGCCGTCGGCCTTGTGGCCCGCCATGTTGATCGCGCCGCGATCCTTGCCCGACACCGCGTAGACCTTGCTGGCCGGCGAGACGGCCTTGAGCCAGTCGCCATAGGTGTCGGCCATCAGCAGCTTGGGGCTGGCCAGGCGGCCGCCGCCGGACGGATCATTGGCCAGGGTGACCGACGGATCGTCCAGGCAGTAGGTCTTCTTGGCCGTGGTCTTGTCGTACCAGTCGTTGGCGACGATGCCGGTCTTGTTGGGATACTTGCCGGTCAGCAGGGTGGAGTGGCCGGGGCAGGTCTCGGTCATGCCATGCGACTGGAAACCGCTGGGATAGACCGTGCCCTGCCGCGCCATCCGCCCCAGGCCGCCGTGGAACTCGGCGCGGTATTGCTCGAACAGGCTGGCGCTGAACTGGTCGATCGAGATCACCACCACCAGCTTCGGCCTGGGCGCATCGACCGGCGCCGCGACGGCGGGGGCGACGAGGATGGCGGCGGTCAGGCCCGCCAGGGCGACGGTTTTGGGCAAGCTGAACATCCGCGCCAACAAGCACTGTCACAAAACCGTCGCAAGCCGGAATTGACCCCCGCCGGGCGTTTTGCTGCGAACCGCCTAGACCGGCACGTGGCTGACGAACTCGATCAGGCGGCCGTCCGGATCGTGGGCGAAGCCGGCGTAATAGTGCGGATGGATCTGCGGCAGCACCGCCGGGGCGCGCTCCTGGACGCCGCCATGCTGGTCGGACCGGCCATAGGCGCGATCGACGGCGGCGCGGTCGGCGGCCAGGAAGGCGTAGTGCACGTCGATCGACGGCTCGCCCTCGACGATCCAGAAGTCCAGCCGGCCGCCGTTCGAGCCGAAGCCCTTCTTGGGACCGTCCACGACCAGGCGATAGCCGGTGGGCTCCAGGACCTGCCGGTAGAAGGCCACGCAGTCGTCCAGGCGGCGGGTGCGGATTTCCAGATGATCTAGCAAGGGGGCGACCTTTCAGGAGAGTGAAACGACGCCGTGACGTGTAGCCGCGCCGGGCCGCCGCTTGGCGGCGAAGACGGCTGGCGAAACGCGGAAATTCGGCGTTCCCGCGCGTTGTTTTCGCATAGGCTGGCGACCATGAAACTCGACCGCTTCGATCGCCAGTTGCTGAATCTCGTCCAGGAGGACGCGGGCCGGACGTCGGAAGACCTGGCCCAGCGGGTGGCCTTGTCGCCCTCGGCCGTGCAGCGCCGCCTGCGCAAGCTGAAGGAGGCCGGCGTCATCATCCGCCAGACCGCCATCCTGGAGCCGCGCAAGGTGGGCCGGCCGACCTTCTTCATCGTCTCGCTGGAGGTCGAGCGCGACCGCCCCGAGCTGCTGACCCAGCTGCGCACGTGGCTGGCGGGCCAGGAGCACGTGCAGCAGGCCTTCTACGTGACCGGCGAGGCCGACTTCATCCTGGTGGTCACCGCGCCCGACACCGAGACCTACGATGGCCTGATGGCGAGACTGACCATCGAGAACCCCAACGTGCGCAAGTTCACGACCAACGTGGCGCTGGGCGTGGTCAAGCGCGGCCTGACGATCCCCGTGTCGCTGGACGAGGACTAGGCGCCGCAGACCCTCCCCCTTTGGGGGAGGTGTCGGCTCAGCCGACGGTGGGGGGAGTTTGCCGAGGCGGGTCTGCTCCCCCCCACCGGCCTCCGGCCGCCTCCCCCACAGGGGGCGGCCCTATTTGAGACCGGCTTCCAGCGCCCTCGCCGCCTCGGTCGGCGAGACCTTCCCCGCATCCCGATCCACCGCGTAGTTGGCCTTCTGCATGGCCTCCACCGTGATCGCGCCGTCCAGCCCCGCCAAGGCGCCCCGCAGTCGTCGATCCTCCGCCCGCCCCGGCGCGATCAGCAGCACCGCGTCGTAGGGCGGCAGCGCCCCCTTGGGGTCGCCCAGCACCACCAGGTCGTCGGCGGCGATGCGGCCGTCGCTGGAGAAGGCCGAGATCACGTCGGCCTCGCCCGAGCCGAGGGCGCGGTACATGAAGGTCGGCTGGAACTGGCGCCTGGCCTTGAAGCGCAGGCCGTAGGTCGTCTCGACGCTGGCCCATTCGGGACGCGAGAAGAACTCCAGGTCGCCGCCCATGGTCAGCTGGGGAGCCTTGGCGGCGAGGTCGGCCAGGGTCCTGATCCCCAGCGCCTGGGCGCGGTCGCGGCGCATGGCCAGGGCGTAGGCGTTCTCGAAGCCCAGCGGCGCCAGCAGCACCACGCCGTCGCGGCGCTTCAGCTCGGTGCGCAGGCCCTCCAGCACGGCGGCGCGGCCGGGGTTGTCCTTGCGGCCCAGGACGTTGGCCCAGAGGGTGCCGGAATAGTCGACATAGGCGTCGATCTCGCCCGCGGCCAACGCCCGATAGGCGACGGCCGAGCCGAGGTTGATCTTGCGGGTGACGCTGCCCCCCTGCCCCTCCAGCCGGTCGGCCATCAGCTCGGCCAGGATGTACTGCTCGGAGAAGTTCTTGGCCCCGATCACGTAGCGGGCCGGACGCGGCGTCAGGTCGGCGGCCAGAGGCGCGACGGCGACAGCCAGGCCGATGGCGAGGCCCGCCAGCCCCGCGCCCCACAGCCGCCGGTCGCGCTGCTCGGTCCCGCGCTCGATCAGGCCCAGCAACTGGTCGACGACCAGGGCCAGCACCGCCGAGGCGATGCAGCCGGTCAGCACCATGGCCCAGTTCTCGGTCTGCAGGCCGGAGAAGATGTAGTCGCCCAGCGAGGTCTGGCCGACGGGCGTCGAGAGGGTCGCCGCCCCGATGGTCCACACCGCCGCCGTGCGCACGCCGGCCATGATCACCGGCGTGGCCAGGGGCAGCTCCACCCGCCACAGCCGCTGGCGGTCGGTCATGCCCACGCCGCGCGCCGCCTCGACCACCGCCGGATCCACGCCCGTCAGGCCGGCCACCGTGTTCCGCAGGATCGGCAGCATCGAGTACAGGGTCAGGGCCAGCAGCGACGGCAGGAAGCCCAGGGCCGAGAAGCCGTGGCCGAACGCGCCCTTGGCCAGGTTCGAGAGCAGCAACAGCAGCGGATAGAACAGGGCCAGCAGGGCCAGGCTGGGAATGGTCTGCACCAGCCCGGCCAGGGCCAGGGACGGCCAGCGCAGGCGCGGGCTGCGGGCGGCCAGCACGCCCAGCGGCAGGGCGATCAGCAGGCCGAGCGCGAGAGCGGCCGCCGACAGGGCCACGTGCCAGGCCAGGCGTTCCGGCAGAAGGGACAGCAGGCCGCTATTCACCGGCGATCTCCCGCATGCGGGCGGCCTGGCGGCGCGGAGCCTGCATCAGGGCCTCGACCGCTGGATCGGGATGGCCGGCCAGCAGGGCGCGCGGCGTGTCGTCGGCGATCACCCGGCCCTGGCTCATCACCACGATCCGATCGGCCAGCAGCACGGCCTCGGCGATGTCGTGGGTGACCATCACGGTGGTCAGGGAGAGCTGGTCGTGCAGGCGGCGGACATCGTCGGCCAGGGCCACGCGGGTCACCGAATCCAGCGCCCCGAACGGCTCGTCCATCAGCAGGATCGACGGCTTGGCCGCCAGGGCCCGGGCCACGCCCACCCGCTGGCGCTGGCCGCCGGACAGGGCGGCGGGACGGCGCGCGGCCACCTCGCGCGGCAGGGCCACCAGCTCCAGCAATTCGGCGGTCCGCGCGGCGATCGCGGCGGGCTCCCAGCCCAGCAGGGTCGGCACGATGCCGACGTTCTCGCCGACGGTCAGGTGGGGAAACAAGCCCACCTCCTGGAAGACGTAGCCGATCCGCCGACGCAAGGTCGGGCCGTCCAGCTCGGCGGTCGCCGCCCCGTCGATCAGCACCCGGCCGCCGTCGGTCTCGACCAGGCCGTTGATGATCTTGAGCAGGGTGGTCTTGCCCGCGCCCGACCCGCCGACCAGGGCCACGAACTGACCCTGTCCGATCGACAGGCTGGTGGGTTGGAGAACCGTCGCGCCGTCATAGGCCTTGCGCACCTGGTCCAGAACGATGGCGTCGGTCATGAGACTCCAGAAGAGGGGCGGCTCCAGAAGGCGGACAAGCGGCGCCCTGTCGCAGGGGCGTCCTGTCACAGTCAGTCAGAACGCGCGGCGTGGGAAGCCTAATGCGACAGCTGATTCCCGGCGCGGTTCGACGCGACGGGATGGCTCCCGGAGACCCGCCATGACCCTCGCCCTCGACGGCCGTTCCTACGATGCCCGTCCGACCCTCGCCCAGAAACGCGCTCGCGCCGTCCTGGCCCGCCTGCGCTGGGCCGTGGTGGCGATGCTGCTGCTGAACGCCGTCGTCTGGGGCGGGATGATCGCCACGGCGCGCGGCATGATCGACGTGCACCAACTGGTGGACCAGGCCTGGGCGTGCGGCGCGGCCTGGCTGGCGGCCATGCCCACCGTGAGCGTCACGATCTCGCACTGAGACGCGCCTCCTTTCGCGGACACGGCTGGGCCGCCTCACGCGGAAGCCGCTGAGGGAATGGAAAGGGTCGCGGAGCGCCGGACGACGTCCGGAGGTCTTTGAATGAATACCGTTTCGACGAAGCCGATCGCTCCGCGCCATCGTTATCCGCCAGCATCCGGTGGGCAGCCCTGTTGAGGCTTAGCCGGACCCG
>NZ_JBFTOB010000011.1:0-166590 GCF_056397765.1 Caulobacter sp. 05L422
AGATCTCCGGACGTCGTCCGGCGCTCCGCGACCCTTTCCATTCCCTCTCACAGCCGAAGGCGTGAGCTTGCAGCGCCGTGCCCGCCAATACTTGCCCCCACCTGGCGGCTTCGCCGCCTGTCCGCCCCCATAGGGGGCGGAGGACGCGCCTCTTCCCCCTGTGGGGGAAGACGACCGCGAAGCGGTCCGTAGGGGGCAAGTGCTAGCCGCCTCGACCCGATCAGTAGGGCAGTTGCTCCGGCGCCGGCGTCCCTGGAGCCGGCGTCTCGGCCGCCGGCCCTTCGGGTCCCGTCGGTCCGGTCAGGATGTCGCCGATCGGGTCGTCGGTGGCGGGAGGCGGCGGTTCGATCACGCCGCCGGGGATCGGGGTGGCCTTCAGGCGCGGCAGGGCCGCGGACATGAAGGTCTTCCAGATCTCGGCCGGGGCGCCGCCGCCGGTGACCCGCTTCATCGAGGTGTTGTCGTCCTTGCCGGTCCACACCGCGGTGACGAAGCCGCCCGTGTAGCCGACGAACCAGGCGTCGCGGTAATCGCTGGTGGTGCCGGTCTTGCCGGCGATGTCGTAGCCCGCGACCTTGGCCCGCGTGCCCGTGCCGCCGGCCACGACCTGGCGCATCATCTGGTTCATGTACTGCAGCGACGGCGAGCCGATCACGGCCGGACGCTGGGTCTTGTCGACGCTGTGGTCGTACAGGACCTTGCCGCTGGTCGTGCGGATGCGCTCGATGCCGTAGCCCTTGGCCAGGAAGCCGCCGTTCGAGAACGGGGCGTAGGCCTGGGCCATCTCCATCGGCGAGACCTCGACCGCGCCCAGGGCCATCGACGGGTCCAGCTGGATCTTGCTGGTGATCCCCAGGCGGCGGGCGGTGGCCGCGACGTTGCTGGTGCCGACCTCGCTGGCCAGGCGCGCGGCGACCGTGTTGATCGACTGGGCCAGGGCCGTCTGCAGGGTCATCGGGCCCAGGTACTTGTTGGTGTAGTTCTTGGGCTCCCAGTTGCCGATCTTCACCGGCTCGTCGACGACCATGACGCTGGGATTGCGGCCCTGGTCCATGGCGGTCAGGTAGACGAACGGCTTGAAGGCCGAGCCGGCCTGGCGGCGGGCGCTGGTGGCGCGGTCGAACTGGGTCTCGCCATAGTCGGCGCCGCCGACATAGGCGCGGATGCGGCCTTCGCCGTCGATGGCGACGAGCGCCGCCTGCTGGACGCCCTGGGCCTTGTGCCCCTCGACCCCGAGCTGCACCGAACGCTCGGCGGCCACCTGGATCGGCAGATCCAACGTGGTCTCGACGACCAAGTCTTCAGTGGGTTCGCCCACGAGCGAACGCACCTGGGCGTCGACATAGTCGGTGAAATACTGGGCGCGCTGGTTGGCCAGGGTGGCCGAGACGCGGACCGGCTCGCGGAACGCCTCGTCGCGCTGCTCGGCGGTGATGGCCTTCATCCGCACCATCTCGTCCAGGACGATGGTGGCGCGGCGGGCGGCGCGGTCGCTGGCCGAGACCGGCGAATAGCGGGCGGGCGCCTTCATCAGGCCGGCCAGCAGAGCGGCCTCGCCGACGGTCAGCTGCGAGGCGGGCTTGTTGAAATAGCGCTGCGAGGCGGCCTCGATCCCATAGGCGCCGGCCCCGAAATAGACCCGGTTCATGTAGAGGGCCAGGATCTGCTTCTTGCTGAACTTCAGCTCCAGCCAGACGGCCAGGATCAGCTCCTGGGCCTTGCGGCGATAGTTCTGGGCCGGGCTGAGAAACAGGTTCTTGGCCAGCTGCTGGGTGATGGTCGAGCCGCCTCGCTGCGGCCCGCCCTCGTGGGTCATGTTCCAGATCAGCGAGCGGGCGATGCCCCAGGGGTTGAAGCCGATGTGGTGGTAGAACTGCCGGTCCTCGATCGCCACGAAGGCGGCGGGCACGTATTCGGGCAGGGCGTCCAGGTCGACCGGCGGCGCGTACTGGCTGCCGCGCACGGCCAGCAGGGCCCCGGACCGGTCCAGATAGTTGATCGAGGGCTGGCGCTTGACGTCGTACAGCTTGGAGGTGTCGGGCAGGTCGCTGGCGAACACCGCGAAGAAGGCGACGATGAAGATCAGACCCCAGACGCCGAGCACGACCGTCCAGTAGAGCAACGCCTGCAGCGGCGTACGCTGGGGCTTCGCCGGCCTGTTCCCGCCGAAGGTGCCGTTGGCCATGTCGTCCTTTTCCCGAAGGGCGCTGATGTCCCGGGTCGCGCCGAAATCCGTTTAGCCGAAGCCCACAAAACGCGCGACAAGATTGACGAGAGATGAACGCATCTTCCACCCGCCTTGCGCGTCACGCGTGTTCATGGTTCGTTTCACCCTCCGGTCGCGCCGCGAACACGCTGGCGACCTTCGATGCAGAGCCCGTGAAGCCGATGTCCGCTTTCAAGCCGAATTCCGGGGCCAGATCGTGGCGCCGCGCTTGGCCTGAGGTCCGGGCGCTGTCACAAGACGCCCGTGTACGACCTTCCTGATTCCGCCCAAGACCGGCCGCCCGCTTCGCTCGACGCGGCGCGCGAGGTGCTGCGCCGCACCTTCGGCCACTCCGACTTCCGTGGCCTGCAGGCCGGGGTGATCGGCGAGCTGCTGGAAGGCCGCAGCGCCCTGGCCGTGCTGCCCACCGGCGGCGGCAAGAGCCTGTGCTACCAGATCCCCGCCCTGGTCCGCCCGGGCCTGGGCCTGGTGGTCTCGCCGCTGATCGCCCTGATGGCCGACCAGGTGGCGGGCTTGCAGCAGGCGGGCGTCGCCGCCGAGCGCCTGGACAGCAACACCCTGCCGGGCGAGCGGGCCGAGATCTGGCGGCGGATCGACGCCGGGGTGCTGGACCTGCTGTACCTGTCGCCCGAGGGCCTGATGCAGCCGTCGATGCTGGAGCGGCTGTCGCGCCTGCCCCTGTCGCTGGTCGCCGTCGACGAGGCCCACTGCGTCAGCCAGTGGGGCCACGACTTCCGGCCCGAATACCGCATGCTGGGCCGGCTGGCCGAGGTCTTCCCCCACGCCCCGCGCCTGGCCGTCACCGCCACCGCCGACGCCCGGACCCGCGACGACATCCGCGCCGAACTGCGCCTGCAGGGCGCGGCCGAGTTCGTCGACAGCTTCGCCCGCCACGAGCTGGCCCTGAACGCCGAGCGCAAGAAGGGCAAGGGCCACGATCGGGTCATCGAACTGGTCACCGAGCGCCCCAACCGGGCCGGCGTCGTCTATGCCGGCAGCCGGGACAGCACCGAGAAGCTGGCCGAGAAGCTGATCGCCGAGGGCATCCCGGCCCTGGCCTATCACGCGGGCCTCGACAAGGCCGTGCGGGCCCGACGGCTGGAGGAGTTCCTCGAGGCCGACGAGGCGGTGATGGTCGCGACCATCGCCTTCGGCATGGGGGTCGACAAGCCCGACGTCCGCTTCGTGATCCACGCCGATCCGCCCGCCGCCATCGAGGCCTATTGGCAGGAGATCGGCCGGGCCGGCCGCGACCGCCAGCCGGCCGAGGGGATCACGCTCTACAGCTCGGCCGACCTGGCCTGGGCCGTGCGCCGCATCGAGGCGCAGAGCGCGCCCGACGAGGTCAAGGCCGTGCAGCTGCGCAAGCTGCGCCAGTTCTACGCCATGCTGGAAGGCGTCACCTGCCGCGCCGCCGCCGTCCGCCGCTATTTCGGCGAGGAGGGGGTCGAGCGCTGCGGGGTCTGCGACATCTGCATCTCGCCGCCCACCGGCGTCGACGCCACCCAGGCCGCCCAGAAGGCCCTGTCGGCCGCCCACCGGATGGGCGGGCGGTTCGGGCGCGGCCGCCTGGTCGACCACCTGCTGGGCAAGACCAAGGACGTCACCCAGGCCGAGGCGACCATGTCGACCTTCGGCATCGGCAAGGAGTTCAGCCCTCAGGGCTGGCGCGACCTGATCGACACCCTGGTGTTCGAGGGCCTGCTGCGCGAGGACCCCAACGACGGTCGGCCGCTGATCGGCCTGGGCGACGGCGAGGGCGTGCGCCAGGTCTATCGCGGCGAACGTCCGGTCTCGCTGCGCCAGCAGCCGGCCACCGCCGATGGTCCTGGGCGTTCAGGCGCCGGCAAGACCGCCCGCAAGCGCCAGGCCCTGACCGTGCCGCTCGAAGATCAGGCGCTGTTCGAGGCCCTGCGCGGCTGGCGGCGCGAAGAGGCGGCGCTGCAGCACGTGCCGCCCTACGTCATCTTCCACGACGCCACCCTGGCCGAGATCGCCGCCGCCCGTCCGGCCACGGCCGGCGCCTTGGCCAAGGCCGGCGGCGTGGGCCAGGGCAAGCTCGATCGCTATGGCGAGGCGGTGTTGAAGGTGGTGCGCGACAACTAGATCCGCACCTGGGCAAGGAAACGTTTCGCGGCGCGACGTGTTACGATGGTCGGCGCCTCTATCCGCAGGATTTCGCATGACCGACTTCACGATCAAGACCCCGGCCCCCAAGGCCTCCGCCAAGACCACGGCCAAGGAAGGCGTCAAGCGCGCCAAGGCCGCCGTGGAAAAGGCGGTCGAGACCGTGGCCGAGAAGACCGAGGTCGCCCGGACCTTCGCCGCCGAAAAGGCCGAGGTCGGCAAGACCTGGAGCATCGAAAAGGCCAAGGCGGCCCACATTGTCGCCGAAGAGCGCCCCGTCGCCCTGGCGGTCGGGACCTTCGTGGCCGGCCTGGTGTTCGGCTTCCTCCTGGCCCGCAATTTCGACCGTTGAGCGCCGTCCTTGCTTTGACGCGTTTTCTTCACGCGAACCGGTCGCCACTTCGCTCGAAAGCGCTCTAGAGCGTCAGCCGCTCGGCGTTGACGCCGGCGGCGCGCAAGGCGGCCAGCCGGGCGAAGGCCAGGGTCAGCGCCTTGCGCCGCGCCGGGGCCAGGGGCGCGACCGGCGCCTCGCGGACGACCGCCCCGCCAAAGCCGTCGGCGACGATCAGGCCCGGCTCCTCGGGCAGGATCCCTTCCGGAAAGTCCGGCGACACCGAGAAATAGAAGGCGTCGCAATAGGGCGCGTATTCGGGCCATTTGCGGTCAACCCGGAAATCTTCCAGCCCCGACTTCACCTCGACGATCAGGATGTCGCCCTTGGGGCCGAGCGCCATCAGGTCCGCCCGACGACCGTTGGGCAGCGTGACCTCGGCCAGGGGCGCATAGCCCAGCGAAACCAGGAACCGCCCGGCCCCGCGGGTCACTAGACCGGTGGTCTCGGGCCGCGAAGGCCGAAGATCGATGACGACGTCCATGCCGGAACTTTGTTCCAGCTTTGTTCGTGGATCAAGAGGGTCAGTCGCGAACGCGACATGCACGCCTATCTACGGCTCGATCAGGTCCCGCTCGCCGCCTTGCCCAGCATCGAGTTGCGCAATCGAGTCCCTCAGGCGGCTCTCGTTCGTCTGCGACGAAAACAGATGCATCAAGGGCTTGTCAGACTTGGGATCTGGTTCGCCCGACGCGGCCAACAGCAGCTCGCAGGTTTCGATCCCCTCAGTCACCGCCTTGCGCCAGACCTCATGGCCTCCGGCCTCGCGTAGGGATTCCAGCTCGTCGAGGCCGTCCACCAAATCGATGAGCTCTGTCCGCACTCCAGCGGCCTTCATCCGCGAAAGCACTGCAGGCTGCCCAAACACCCGAAACACTTCGTCTGGGTGGGCTTTGCCCTCCTTCAGGGCGTGCAGGAATCCAAGCACCGCAAAGACGACGAGCTTCTCTGTCGATCGATCCATCATCTCGGCAGCATGCCACGGTCAAGCAGTGACTTCGACCTCTTCAGGTCGCGGCGTGCTTCGTCACCCGCAGCATCGCGGTGTCGTAGCCCATGGCCTTGGCGCGATCGATCAGGGCCTTGAGCTCGGCGGGCGTGGGCGGCTTGCGGGTCAGGAGCCACAGGTACCGGCCCGAGCCTTCGCCGACGATCGACCAGCTGTAGTCGTCGGCGTGGTCCAGCACCCAGTAGTCGCCGAGGAAGAACGGACCGAAGAACGAGACCTTCAGCTTGGCCCGGGTGGCGAGGTCCACGACCTTGGCCTTGCCCTCGCTGACCTTGACCGGTCCGGTCGGCCCGCCCTCGTGGCAGGTGTTGACCACCCGGATCAGCCCGTCGGGCCGCTTGGAATATTCGGCCGTCACACCGTCGCAGCCCTTCTCGAACCGCATGTCGTAGCGCGCCGCCTCGTACCAGAGGCCGGCATAGCGATCGAGGTCGACGGCCTTGGCCGGCTGCGGCGGATTGCGATTGCCGCTGGGTCCGCCCACGCAGGCGGCGACCGCGATCGCGGTCAGGACAACGGCGGCGAGCAGGCCCGGAACGCGGCGCATCAGGCCGGCGGCTGCTGCGGATATTCCAGCTTGGCGTAGCCCAGGGCCTTCACCCGCTCCAGGGCCTGCGCCTTGTCGGCGGGGCTCATCACCGCCTTGCGCGACAGCAGCCAGACATAGTTGCCGCCGGGGGTGGCCATGATCGCCCAGGACTGGTCGTCGGCCCGGTCCAGCACCCAGTATTCCTGCTTCTTCAGCCCGCCCAAAAAGCTCATCTTGAACTTGGCGTTCTGGGTGCCGGCGACGATCGCGCCCGTGGTGTTGAAGGTCTTGGCCGCGCCCGAGGGCGAGCCCTTGCGGCAGATCTGGCGCGCGGAGAAGCCCTTTTCACCCTTGCCGGTGAACTCCGTGGTCGGCGCCTCGCAGTCGCGCTGGCCGCTATTGGGGGTGCGGGCGATCTCGTACCATTTGCCACTGTAGAAGCTGGCGGCGATTGGCTTCGACGGCGGCTGAGCGGCCGCGAGGGCCAGGCCCGGGACCTGTATCGCGAGAAGACTCGCGGCGAGGAGGATCGAGAGAATTCGCATGTCGCCACCTTGCCCCACAAGGCGCCAGAAACGCAAAGCGCCCCGCCAAGGTTCCCTGGCGGGGCGCTCCGAGTTCTGAACGACAGGCCTATTCGGCGGCGATGGTCACCGGCGTGGCGCGGTCCTTGAAGTTGATGGCCTGCAGGTGGCGGATGCCCTCCTCGGCGATGTCGTCGCCGACCATCCGATCGCCCTCGCCCCGCAGTTCGTCGATGTCGACGTACATGGCGTAGAAGGCCTTGGTGCGGTCGGTGATGATGCCGGCGTTCAGCAGCGTCTTGACCAGCACCCGGAAGATGTTGGTCTGCTCCTTCATGTTCTCCCGACGCAGGTCGTCGGTCATGATCTTCCCGTACTCCTCGACCACCTTGTCGGGATCCAGGCCGAACTCGGCGTAGAGGTCCAGCTGCTGGTGCGGCGAGACCAGGTTGAACAGCAGGGTCTGGAAGCAGTGCGCCGCCCAGTCCTCGATGATCGCGTGCTCCTCGGGAGTCAGCTTGGGCACCGTGCGGTCGGCCCAGATCTTCCCGAACTTGTGGTGGAAGGCCTCGTCGGTCATCACCAGCTGCAGCATTTTCTTGCCCAGCGGGTCATTGATCTGATTGTAGAAGGTGGCGAAGGCGCCCATGGCCAGGCCCTCGACCAGCATCTGCATGCCGATGATCTTCTTGTAGACCTCGGGCGCGCCGATGATCTCGACCAGCAGGGTCTTCAGGGCCGGCCCACATTCCACCGGCTTGCCCCAGCGCGCCTTGATGTACTTGGCGAAGGCCGTGACGTGGCGGGCCTCTTCGCGGGTCTGGTTGGCGGCGTATTCCTGGGCGCCCTGGTCCTTGAGTACATGGCAAAGGCTGGCCGACAGGTTCAGCGCCCCCTGCTCGCCGTGCAGGATCGACGAGAAGCTGCGCAGCACCGACTGGTTGATGAAGCGGATGCGCTGCTTGGGATCGCTGAGGTGGTTGGAGACGTAGTCGGTCGACAGGGCGATCACGAGGTCCTCGGGAACCAGGGCCTGGTTCTCCATGTCGAACGGCTCGTCATAGTCGATATAGGCCTTGTCCAGCGGGTCCCAGAAGTGGTCGTGGGTCGCGGAAATGATCTTGTCGAAAGCCGTGGAGCGGTTGTTGTAGCGGTCCAGTTCGAGCATCGACTCGAAGTCGTCCGGCGCCACCGCGTCGTACATGGCGTCCTTGGTGATGTTCTTGTCCGTCACGGGGGGCTCCTCGCCAATGGGTCTGGACAGGATCCGTCTAACGCGGGTCTCTTTCCTATCTAAACACTGTCAACTCAAAGAGCCGGCGGGGTCAAATTAAAAGTGACGACTGCGTCAGGTTCGCTAGAACGCCCGAAGGGCCGGGGGAAAGCACGACCATGGGACTCAACGTCTTCGTCCTGACCGGCGCCGGGATTTCGGCCGAGAGCGGCCTGGGCACCTTCCGCGACACCAGCGGGATCTGGACCCAGTACGACCTGTCGGAGGTGGCCACGCCCGAGGGCTTCGCCCGCGACCCGACCAAGGTGCGGGCCTTCTACAACGCCCGCCGGGCCAATCTGGCGAGCGCGGCGCCCAATGCGGCCCACGTGGCCCTGGCGCGACTGCAGGCGGGTCTGGCGGCGCGCGGCGGACGCCTGTTCCTCTGCACCCAGAACGTCGACGACCTGCACGAGCAGGGCGGCTGCGTCGACGTGGTCCACATGCACGGCCAACTGCGGGTGACGCGCTGCCATGACTGCGGCGCGACCTGGCCGGACGTCGAGCCCCTGAGCGTCGACAGCGCCTGCCCGGCCTGCCGCATCGTCGGCACGGCGCGGCCGCACGTGGTCTGGTTCGGCGAGGTCCCCCTGTTCATGGACGAGATCGACGACGCCTTGGAGGAGTCCGACCTGTTCGTCTCGATCGGCACCTCGGGCGCGGTCTATCCGGCCGCCGGCTTCGTGGCCCAGGCGCGGCGGCTGGGAATCCGGACCTGCGAGCTGAACCTCGAACCCTCGGACAATGCGAGAGCCTTCGACGAGCGCCGCTACGGTCCGGCGACCGAGGTCGTGCCGGCCTGGGTGGAGGAGGTGCTAGGCGGGTGAGGGCGAGTGAAAGCCGAACGCCCAGGCGGCCGGGCGATGGTCACCCGCTGGTCGCTCGCGTCCTGTCCAACCGGGCCATGGCGTAGAAGATCAGCACGGCGGTCACCATCAACACGGCGGCTAGGGCAAGCATCGGCGCGAGGTTGCTGCCCGTCGCGTCGCGCACCATCGGCACCAGGTTCTGGGCGATGAAGCCGCCCAGATTGCCGATCGCGTTGATCGCCGCGATGCCGGCGGCCGCCCGCGGTCCGCTGAGGAAGCTGGGCGGCAGGCTCCAGAACACCGGCTGGGCCGAGAAGATCGCCGGCGCGGCGATGCACAGCATGGCGAACTTCAGGGCCGCGCCAGGCAGGACCACGCTCAGGATCAAGGCGGCCGCGCCCACCAGGACGGGTCCGGCGATGTGCCAGGCGCTGGCGCCGTGGCGCGCGGCGTGGCGGGGAACGAACCACAGGGCCACGGCGACCAGAAGCCAGGGAATGATGTTGATCAGCCCGTTGACGGTGTTGGACACGCCGAACGACTTGACGATGGTCGGCAGCCAGTAGCTCAGGCCATAGGCGCCCAGCGGCATGCCGATATAGAGGCCCGCCAGCAGCAGCACGCGCGGATCGAAGATCGCCTTCCAGGCGCCGCGATGATCGTCGACCACCCCGCCCCGCTCCGCGTCCAGGACGCCGGCCAGCCAATCCTTTTCGACCTGCGGCAGCCACCGGGCCTGGGTCGGACCGTCCGGCAGGCGCCACAGGACGTAGGGCGCCAGCAGCACGGCCGGAACGCCGGTGACCAGGAACACCCATTGCCAGCCCGCCAGGCCCAGCGTGCCGTCCAGGTCCAGCAGCAGGCCGCCCACGGCCGCCCCGACGGCGTTGGCCACGGCGCTGGCGATCATGAACAGGCCCACCATCCGCCCGCGATGAGCCTGCGGGTACCAGAGGGTGAGCACGTAGAGCACGCCGGGGAAGAAGCCCGCCTCGGTGACCCCCAGCAGGAACCGCAGGACGTAGAACATCGTCGCGTTCTGGGTGAAGCCCAGCGCCAGGGTGACCAGACCCCAGGTGAACATGATCCGCGTGAACCAGACCCGCGCGCCCACCCGGGCCAGGATCAGGTTCGACGGCGCCTCGAACAGGAAATAGCCGATGAAGAACAGCGACGCGCCCAGGCCGTAGGCCGCCTCGCTGAGGCCCAGGGCCTGGACCATGTCGAGCTTGGCGTACGACACGTTCTGCCGATCGATATAGGCGATCAGGTACATCACGCAGAACAACGGCATCAGGTGACGCGTCACCCGCCCGACCGTGGCGCGCTCCATATCGGGGGACGGATCAGGCATGCGATGACCTCTCGTGGGCTTTCGCGCCCGAACTCTGGGTGACGTGTCGGGGCGGCGCGGTGGATTGGCGCTCGATCAGCGCGTGACCCAGGACGTAGTCGGCGGAAGCTTCGACCGACGGCTCGGTCGATCGCAGGACGCGCATCAGCCGGTCCAGGGCCACGGCCGCCATCTGCCGCACCGGCTGGCGTATGGTGGTGAGCGGCGGCCACAGGGTGGTGGCCACGGTCGTGTCGTCGAACCCGACCACGGTCAGGTCGCCCGGCACGTCGAGGTGTCGACGATGGGCCACCGACACGGCCGCGGCGGCCATGTCGTCGTTGCTGGCGAAGATCGCGGTGGGCGGCGGGTCGGCGTCGAGCAGCCGCTCGGCGGCGCGCAGGCCCGAAGCGTAGGTGAAGGCGCCCTGCGCCAGCACGAGTTCGGCCCCCTCGACCGCCGCGATCGCGGCGCGCGCGCCCTCTATGCGCTCGGCGCTGGCGGTCTGGTCGGGGTTTCCGGCGATGAAGCCGATCCTTCGGTGACCGAGATCCAGCAGATGCTGGGCCATGGCCCGGCTGGCCTGGCGGTCGTCGATGCGGACGCTGATCGCATCGGTCGGCGGACGTCCGGCGGCGACAACGGCGACGGGCAGGTCGGCGGCGCGGAGGATGTCGCGCACGATCGCGGACTCGCCCAGGGGCGGCGCCAGGACGACGCCGTGGACGCCCGACCCCAGCAGCCTCCGCAGCTCCTGCGGCGCCGGGATCTGGCCGTTCTCGCCCCGCACCAGGATCAGCCGGGCGCCGGCGCTGGTGGCCTCTTCGAACACGCCGATCAGGAAGTCGCTCATGAAGGCGGCGCTGGGATTGGAATAGATCACCGCGATCCGCAGTTCGCCGGCCATGACCAGGTTGCGGGCCGCGAGATTGGGCGCGTAGTGCAGCTCGCGGATGGCGGCCAGGACCGCCAGACGCGTCTCTTCCCGGACCTTGTCGCCGTCGTTGATCACCCGCGACACCGTCATGCGCGAGACGCCCGCCAGTCGCGCGACATCGACAATGGTGGCGCCCCGGGCGCGATCCGGCCTGCTCAATGGATAGCCCGCTGAAGGTCCGCCGGCGATGCGACGGCGAGGTGTTGGTCCGATCGTCGGAGCTTCACCTCCGGCGCGGGGCAATAGGGACGCGGCGCGCCTGCGAACGCAAGCGCCGCGCGCCCCGGGATCAAGTCCTGTCCAAGGCATGGATCGCCCGGCCAGGAAAAATCGCCCGGATCGGGCCGGCGATCAGCCGGACCGACCCGGGCGGCGCCGCCCAGGGGGAGGTGGAAGGGGCGGCTCAAGTTAGAAGCTGTAGCGCAGGCCGACGTGGTAGAACCGGCCGAGCAGATCGTAGAGCGCCGGGTTGGCGTCCAGACCGGTGTTGGTCTGCGGCGACGGCGTCGGGTCCTTGTTGAACAGGTTGGCGACCTTGAAATAGGCCGTCAGCCCGTCCTTGATCTCGTAGGAACCGCTCACGTCGACATAGGTGGCGCCCTTCATCCGGTTGTAGTCGATGGTCGGGTAATTGTTGTTATCGGCTGAGGATCTCCCCACCGGACAGCTGCCAGCGGCGCACTCGATGTACTGGCCGCCGATGACGCCGTCGCTGAACCAGCGCTCCTGCAGGCTGAGCATGAACCGGTCCGAGGTCCAGGTCTGGACGGCGAGAACCTTCCAGTCCGGCGTGTTGCCCGAGTTCTGGCCCGCGGTATCGACAACGGAGCCGCCGGGGAAGCCTTGATTGGTGACGAACTTGTGGGTGTTGGTCGCCAGGGCGCGCAGATCGAATTGGCCCGGCACGCTGGGCACGTCGAAGCGGTAGCTGGCCTCGATGTCGAAACCGCTGGTCTTGATCGAGGCCAGGTTGAACACCTGGGCGTTCACGAAAGGGGCGCCCGGGTTGAGGTTGAAGCCGCCGCAGTACTGCGTCAGACCCGAATAGCAGAAGTTGACCACCTGCTGAGCGCTCAGGCTGGAGATGCCGCCGTTCAGCACGATGTTGTACCAGTCGACGGAGGCGCTGAAGCCCGGCAGCCACTTCGGGTTCGCCAGGACGACGCCAAGCGTGAAGTTCTTGGCGATTTCCGGCTTCAGGTTCGGGTTGCCGACCACGTTCTGGAAGAGCGTCAGCGCGCCTGGTCCCGCGGGTTGACCCGCTGGGGGCGTGCCGTTCGAGGGGATGGTGAAGTTGGGCAGCGTGGTCGTGACCGGCGCGGCGAACAGCTCCGACAGGTTGGGGGCTCGCACGTCGCGCGAGGTCACCGCGCGCAGGCGGATCCCGTCGACCGGCGTGTCCCAGGTGCCCCCGACCTTCCAGGTGTAGACGGTGCCCGAGGTGCTGTAGTCGGTCCAGCGGCCGGCCATGTTCAGGTTGGCCTTGCCGGCGGCTTCGGAGTCCACCAGCGGCAAGTTCACTTCCGCGTAGGCTTCCTTGACGCTGTATTTGCCGGCGCCAGAGTGATAGTTGCCCGCGAACCAGTTGTTGCCAGCCGTATTTAGAGCCGGGTCGGCCGGATAGTCGGCGGTGTAGGGCGAGGCCGCCGAACCGTCGCCGTAGGGGTCGCCTTGCACATGGTACTGCTCGCGGCGGTACTCGGCGCCGAAGGCCAGCGCCACCGGGCCGGCCCAGCCCTGGATGGGCTCGCCGCTGAAGTTGATGCTGGCGACGTCCTGCTTCTGGACCGAGTGCTGATACGGGCCGTTCTTCGGGGTGATGTAGGCCAGGGCCGCGTCGCTGGGCGTCTGGCCGCCGAAGACGTTGATCGGTTGGCACCCGTTGGCGCGGGCGGTCGCGTCGACGCAGACGATCTGGCCGTTCAGCGTGGTCGCCTGGATGGCCAGCCGATACCGCGGGTTCAGCATGATGTCGTTGACGTGGATGTTCGTCGTGTTCTCGCCGTGCGTGTAGTAGGCGTCGTAGTGCCAGTCCGTGCCGAAGGCGGCGAACTTGCCGTCGGCGCCGATCACGCCGCGATACTGGGTCCGCGTCGGATGCACCGAGATGTTCCTGGGCAGCAGCGCATTGCTGGTGCCGAACGTGAACTGGGTGATGCCGGCGTTGGCGCAGGCCGTCACGACCGACGCCGGCAGGTAGGGGTTGGAGCACTGCATCGTCAGGCCCGTCGTCGCCCCGCCCGGATTGGGCTGGTTGGCGGATTCGACGCGGGCGATGTTCAGCGTGCCGTAGATCTCGTTGTTGTCGTCGATGTCGTAGGCGACGCGGCCGTAGCTGTTCATCCGCGTGATTTCGGACTGCAGCGACGTGCCGACGCCGACGTTGCCCGACAGGTCGCCGCCGATGCAGAAGCCGCCGTTCGAATAGCAGTTGCTGACCGCGCCGTTGGCGGCCTTGGATGGCACGCCGTTGGAGCCATATTGGAACTGGAACGGGTTGCCGTTCTTGTCGAAGGCGGTGCCCTGCAGCGGCCCGGCGCTGATCAGGCCATACTTGGTGTACTGATAGGCTTGGGCGTGCTCGCGGTAGAGATATTGCGGCGAGCCGTCGTTGGTGATGCCACGATTGACCAGGGTGGCGGTCGTGTACCAGTCACGGCTGCCGGGCGCGTCCTCGCCGAAGCCGCCGGCGGGAACGCCTTCCTCCTCGTCGTATTCGGCGCTGACCTGCACGTGCAGGCGATCGTTCAGGAAGGCCTTGCCGCCCGCAAGCTGCAGCAGGAACTGCTCATTGTCGCCATAGGTCGTGACCCCGGCGGAGACATTGGCCTTGAAGCCTTCGAAGCGCTTGTCGGTGATGAAGTTGACCACGCCGCCGACCGCGTCCGAGCCGTAGGAGGCGGACGCGCCGCCGGTCACGACGTCGACGCGCTGGACCAGCAATTGCGGGAACAGGCTGATGTCGGGAACACCCGTGATGTTGGCCGGAACCACGCGCTGGCCGTCCAGCAGGGTCAGGGTCCGGATGGTGCCCAGGCCGCGCAGCGAGAACGAGCTCAGGCCTTGCGAGCCGCTCGACGTGCTGAACGTGCCCGTCGTCGCGCCCGTCGACCCCTGCAAGGAGGGCAATTGGGCGATCGTCGTGAACACGTTCGGCTCGGCGTTGCGCTCAAGGTCGGCCTGGCCAAGGGCCTGGGTCGGCGTCGGCGCGGTGAACCCGCTGGACCGGATCCGAGAGCCGGTGACGATGATCTCGGTCAGCGCCGTGGCGCCGGCGGGCTCCGACGGCGCGGCGGGCTGAGCCACCTGCGCGCTGGCCGCCCCCGCTGATACGGCGATCGCAAGCGCGCTCGTCGCGAACAAAGCTTTCAAAAAGGGTGATCCCCCTCGACCTCCAGCACGCATCCTGCTGCCTCCCGTTTCTCGTTGAGACCACCGACGATGGCCTCCCAGGAAGCTGTCAGACAAAGGCGGCGCGAACCATTACGACCATGGTCGTACGTCGGCCGGCCCAAGGGTCGACGAGGCGAGCCGAAGGCGGGCTCGCGCCCCTTCGGCTCCGCTCGTCGACCTCGCCGCTGGGGGATTATTCGCCTCGCACCGCGTAGAGCGCGCGATGGGTCAGGACGAACAGGGTCCGCTTGCCGGGCCCGCCGAACACCAGCTGCAGCGGCCGCTCCGGGACGTCGATGCGCCCCAGCTCCCGCCCGTCCGGGGCGTAGACGAAGACCTGGCCGTTGGCGACGTAGACGCGTCCCTCCCCGTCCGTCGCGACGCTCTCGCCGCCCCGGTTGGCGAAGACCTTCAGGTCGGTGATCGCGCCCTGGTTTCCGACCAGGCCGCTATAGGTCTTGTTCTCCGAGCTGTTGGCGACGAACACCCTCTGGCCCGGCCTGGCCGTGGTGAAGCCGTAGGTGTCGAGCGCGTCGGAGAAGCGCAGTCCGCGATAGTCGGGCGGTCCCTGCTGGATGACCCGATAGGCCGGCAAGACCAGGCTGCCGTCGGGCGAGACGTATTGCTGGGGCTTCGGCAGCGCCATGTCGCGCGCGAACATCTCGGCCAGGGTGGTGAACTGGTAGGTCTCCAGGTCCAGCTGGTCCTTGAACTCGCCGTTGTTCCACCAATTGACCGGCAGCACGGTCGCCGCGCTCGCGGAGTCGGCCGCCGGCGTCGCCGGGATCACCGTGACCTCGCTGTCGGGGCTGCCCGGCTTGAAGCTGTAGACCGTGCCATTGCGACCGTCCGACGACAGCACCAGCAGGTTCCCCGAGCCGTCGACGGCCACGTTGATCGGATCCAGGGTGTTGTCGCGGACGATCGACAGCTTGCGCTGGTCTGACCAGCTGTAGATGCGCTGGTGGCGGCGGTCGGTGAAGTACAGCGTCCCGGCCGCGTCCACGGCCCCGCCGCCCAGCGAATAGAAGCCGTCGCCCAGCTTCTCCACCCGCGCGCCGGCGGGGAAGACCGAAGGCGTGACCGGCTTTGGATCGCCGGTCAGGTCCAGCACCGCGAACTGGCGCTCGCGCGCCTCCAGCCCGCTGGTGACGTCCAGGATCGCGTTCTCGTAAGGATATTTGGTCAGGCGCAGGAAGGTCGTGCAGCCGTTCTCGTCGCAGGTCCCCACGCCGCTCTCGCCGTTCACCGCCACGTTGCGGAAGCGGATGTCGCGCGAATTGTAGACCCTGACGGCCGCCGACGCCGGCTTGCGGGTCCGGGTGACGCGGTAGCCGTGATAGTTGGCCACCAGGATGTCGTGGGAGTCGCGGATCTCCAGCGAGACGGTGTCCTCGCCCTCGCCGGCCTCCTCCTCGGTCTGCGGGGCCAGGAGCTCCCAGTTGGCGACCCGGTTGAGGCTGATCTCGGTGCGCACATGGTGCTCGACCGAAGCCTGGTAGATACGGCCGGGCGTCTGGGTGTCGGACACGTAGATGCCCGAATAGGCGTAGGTGCTGGGGCTCCAGATATTGGCGAAGGTCCCGCCGCCGCTATTGGTCACCCAGAGGCTGGGATACTGACCCGCCCAGCGCTTGGCCGGGTCGGAATCAGCCGTGCCGTTGGCGTTGTAGGGAACGACCCGCGTGCCGTCATAGAGGTTGGTGCCGTGGCCGCCCTGGAACTTGACGTCGTCGACCAGCGAACTGGCGCCGGCTGTCCATAGCAGGGCCGTGGCGCGCGGATTGATCCCGCCGGTGTTGAGTCCCAGCCCCGAGACGATAGCGTCGCCGCCGGCCGCCGAGGCGACCAGGGCCTTGGGCGCGCCGACGCCCTGATAGCCGGGCGTGCGGTCGGGCAGCACGATCTGGGTGAGGCTGGGGTGCAGGCCGATCAGCACCGTGTCCGGCCGCAGCTTCAGCGTGTCGGTGACGTGATAGAAGCCGGCCGGGAAATAGACCACCCGGTGGGCGTCGATGGCCTTCTGGATGGCGGCGGTGTCGTCGGCGGCGTTGTCGCCCTTGGCGCCCAGCGTGCGCACATTGACCCAGTCGGCGGTGGGCGGCAGGGCCCGGATCGCCGGGGCGGCGCGGGCCGGCAGGCCGGGAAGGCTCTCGGCCTTCATGTCCGTCTTGTAGGCGCCCATCTGGCCCAGCCCCGGCAGGGTCAGGCCATGGGTGAACGACGAGACCCGGTAGGCGCGCCCCTTGCCCGGCTCGGTCTTGCCGCTGTCGCGGAAGCGGGCGAACACCGGGGTGTTGGCGGCCACGGCGTTCTCGAAGCCCACCTGGGTGTAGACGTTGTTCTCGTTGGAGATCACGACGGCGGCCTTGGAGATGTTCTCGAAGCGGACGTCCTTGCCCCACAGCCAGTCGCCGTAGCCGCGGTCGATCTCGATCCCCACGGGGGTGTCGCGCATGGCGACATTGACCAGGGTCAGGCCGGCCTCGTGCTCGCGGATCGCGGCGTCGCGCTGGCCCTCGAACGTCGAGTCCATCAGCACGAAGCCCCAGGCCGGCGAGGTCTTCTCGGCCAGGATGCCGTAGCGCCCGCCCTTGAATTGCAGGTCCGTGGCCGCGTTGGCGACCTGGTGGAGGCCCGCCAGGCCCGAGCCGATGTCGAACTCCATGTGGCTGAGATAGGCGTGCTGGGCGGCGTGGAAGCGGATCACCGTCGCGGCTGGATTGCCCTTGCCGATCTTGAAGTCGATGTTGCTCATCGCCGAGTAGAAGGTGCCGGGATTGGCGTCGGCGACGTCCTTGTCGAACGGCACGCTGCCCGGCGGCGGGAACGGCACGCGGCGCGCCGGATCGCGCTTGGCGCCGGCGAAGATCACCATGTTGGCCAGGCCCTTCTGGAAGCCGGGCGTCGCGTCGCCCAGCAGGACCTGCGGGCGCGTGGCGCCGACGCCGAACACCCGCACGCCCGGCCACAGGAAGAGGGTCTTGCTGATGCGGTAGCGGCCCGACGGCAGGAAGACGAGACCGCCGCCGTCCTTGGCCGCCGCCGCGTCGATCGCGTCCTGGATCGCGGCGCTGTCGTCGGCGCGGCCGTCAGCCTTGCCGCGCACCACGACGGCAGTTGGATCGTCAGGCGCGGTCGCGAAGGCCGAGACCGAAGTCGCCGCCAAGACGTCCGATGGTCCGCTCGCCGCCACGAGCAACGCGATCAAAGCCGCGCACGGCGCGAGAAGCCAGTTCTTCATGGCGAACCTTTTCGTACCTATGGTCTTGGTCAGGGCGTCACCGCGTACAGCGCGTGATGGGTCAGGACGAACAGGGTGCGCTTGCCCTCGCCGCCGAAGATCAACTGCAGCGGGCGTTCGGGCAAGTCGATGCGACCGGCCAGCCGGCCATCGGGCTCGTATTGGAAGATCTGGCCGTTGGCGACGAACACCCGGCCCTGGCCGTCGACCGCCACGCTCTCGCCGCCGCGATTGGCGAACACCTTCAGGTCCGTCAGCGTACCGCCGGGCCCGACCTGGCCGCTGTAGGTCTTGTTCTCGGACCCGTTGGTGACGAACACCCGCTCGCCGACCGCGCCGCCGATCAGCCCGTTGGCCTGCAGGCTGTCGGCCCAGCGCCAGCCGACATGGTCGGGCGGTCCCTGCTGCCACACCCGGAAGGCCGGCAGCGACAGGCTCCCGTCGGGCGACACATAGGCCTGGGCCTTCGGCGCGGCGACGTCGCGGGCGAACATCTCGGCCAGGGTGGTGAAATGGTCGGTGGCGGGATCGTACTGGTCCCTGAACTCGCCGTTGACCCACCAGTTGACCGGCAGCAGCGTCTTTGCGCCCGGCCGCGAGCTCGCCGGCGTGGGCGCGATCATCGTCATCGCGTCCTTGGGCCCGTCCGGGTCCATCGAATAGACGCTGGCCTGCGGACCGTAGGAGGACATCACCAGGAGCTTGCCCGAGGCGTCGACCGCCAGGTTCACGGGGTCGAGCGAATGGTCGCGCACCACTTCCAGGCCCTTCGCCGCCGTCCAGCGATAGATCCGCTGGAACCGCTTCTCGACGAAATAGAGCGCGCCGTCCGCGCCGACGGTCGCGCCGGAGATCGACCAGAAGCCGCTCTCCAGCTTGCGGACCTTGTCGTCGCCCGCCACAGCGGCGGCCGGCTTGGCCTCGCCGACTACGTCGAGCACCGCGAATTCGCGCTCGCGGACCTCCAGCTTGCGGGTCTTGTCCTGGATGGCGTTCTCGAACGGGAACTTGCTGGCGCGCAGATAGGTGCCGCAACCGATCTGGTCGCAGAGGGCGATGCCGCTCTCGGCGTTGATGTGGACGTTGCGGAAGCGGATGTCGGTCGAGTTGAACAGCTTCACCGCCGTTTCGGCGGGATGGTACGACCGCGTCACCCGATAGCCGTGATAGTTGGCGAACAGGATGTTGCGCGAGTTGCGGACCTCCAGCGAGACGGCGTCGGGGCCGTCGCCGACCTCCTGCTCGGTCTGGGGCGCCAGGAATTCCCAGTTCTGGACGTTGTCGAGCACGAACTCGTTGCGGACGTGGTGCTCGACCGAGACCTCGTAGATGTGGCCCGGCGTGCTGGTGTCGGAAATGTAGAAGCCGGCCGAGGCGAAGGTGTTGGGGCTCCAGACGTCCGCGAACGTGCCGCCGCCGCCATCGGTCACCCAGATGCTGGGGTACTGGCCGTCCCAGCGGCCGTCGGCCACCGGATCGCCGCTGCGCGCCTGGGCCGCGCCCAGCGGCTTGCCGTCCATGGTGGGCGTGCCGCCGCCGCCCATGATCTTGAGGTCGGTGACCTGCGAGTTCGCGCCCGACCGCCACAGCAGCGCCGAGGCGCGCGGGTTGACGCGGCCGGTGAACACCCCGATCCCCGAAAGGATGTTGTCGCCGCCCTTGGGCGTTTCCAGCACGGGCGCCACCGGTCCGACGCCGGCATGGCGCGGATTGTCGTCGGGGATCACCAGCTGGGTCAGGGCCGGATGCAGGCCGACCAGCACGGTGTCGGGCCGAAGCTTCAGGGTGTCGGTGACCTTGTAGAAGCCGGTCGGCAGATAGAGCACGCGGTGCGTGTCGATCGCCTTCTGCAGAGCGGCTGTGTCGTCGCTCGTGCTGTCGCCCTTCACGCCCAGGGTCTTGACGTTGACCCAGTCGGCGACCGGCGGCAGGGCGCGGATCGCCGGGGCCTGCGCCGCCGGCGGGGCCGGCAGCGGGGACAGGTCCACAGTGGTCTTGTACTCGCCCATCTGGCCCAGGCCCGGCAGGGTCAGGCCGTAGGTGAACGAGGCCACCCGATAGGCGCGGCCCTTGCCGGCCACCGTCTTGCCGCTGTCGCGGAAGCGGGCGAACACCGGGGTGTTGGTGGCCACCGCGTTGTCGAAGCCGACCTGGGTGAAGACGTTGTCCTCGGCGGAGATCACGACGCCGGCTTTCGAGACGTTTTCGAAGCGGACGTTCTTGCCCCACAGGCTGTCGCTGTAGCCGCGGTCGATCTCGATGCCGACCGGCGTGTTCTTGATCGCCACGTTGACCAGGGTCAGGTCGACCTCGTGCTCGCGGATGGCCGCGTCGCGCTGGCCGTCGAACGTCGAGTCGACCAGGGTGAACTGCCAGGCCGGCGAGGTCTTCTCGGTGACGATGCCGTAGCGGCCGCCGTGGAAGTGGACGTCTTCCATGATGTTGCCCGCCTGGTAAACCCCGGCGAAGGCCGAGCCCAGGCGGAAGTCCATGTGGCTGAGGAAGGCGTGCTGGGCCATGCGGAACCGCACCGCCGCCGCCGCCGGATTGCCCGCGCCGATCTCGACGTCGACATTGCTCAGGGCCGAATAGAAGGTGCCGGAATTGGCGTCGCGCACCTTGACGGTCGACGGCACCACCGTCGGCACGGGCACGGGGATCTCCCCGACCTGATACTGGTCGCCGCCCGTGAACACGATCATCGTGCCCACGCCCTTCTGGAAGCCCGGCGTGTTGGGTCCCAACACGAAGACCGGCCGGGTGGCGCCCACCCCGAAGATGCGCACGCCCGGCGGCACCAGGATGCTGCGGCTCAGGCGATAGCGGCCCGACGGCAGGAAGACGAGGCCGTGGCCGGTCTTGTCGCGCGCGGCGTCGATGGCTTTCTGGACGGCGTCGGTGTCGTCGGCGCGGCCGTCGCCGACGCCCTTGACAGTGACGGCGCGGGGATCGTCGGGCGCGGTGAGCAGGACGGAGCCGGTCGAGGCCAGAGCTGGGGTCGAAACCACCAGGAACGCCGCCAGAAGGACCGCTCTCATACCGCTACTCCTCGTCGCAATCCCTTATCGATAAGGAAACGCCGCCCACCCGCCATCCTCGACCATGGTCGTAGTTACGCCCTGTCGACGGCCCGGTAGAACCCGATTTCAACCGTGCGATAGGCCTGTCGGTCCTTCGCCCTGCCGGCCGCCTTCCAAGGAGACCGCTTGCCGTCGCCATCCCGCCTCGCCCCGTCCGCCGGGTTCGCCATCATCGCCATGGGCGTGAGCGGGAGCGGAAAGTCGACGCTCGGCGCCCTGCTGGCGAACAAGCTCGACTGCCCGTTCCTGGAAGGCGACGACTTCCACGACGCGCGCGCGATCGCCAAGATGAGCGCCGGTCAGCCCCTCGACGACGACGACCGCTGGCCCTGGTTGGATCGCCTGGGGTTGGCGGTCGGCGAGGCCCTGACGTCGGGAGGGCGGGTCGTGGCGGCCTGCTCGGCGCTGAGACGCAGCTATCGCGAGCGCCTGCGCGGCGCCATTGCCGCCCCTACGCGCTTCGTGATGCTGGACGCCAGCCACGACGAACTGCTGCGGCGCCTCACCGATCGCTCGGACCATTACATGCCCGTCAGCCTGCTGGAGAGCCAGCTCGCCACGCTGGAGCGGCCCGGCGCCGACGAGGCGGTCTTCACGCTGAACGCCGGTGCCTCGCCCGAACGGCTTTGCGAGATCGCCCACTCCTGGCTGGAAGGCCAGGCGGGTTCCAGCGGCGGCGCGGCGGGCGCCTCAGGGCATTAGGCGTTTTCGACCGCGCGACAGATGCCAGCGCATGGCCAGGGCGGCGCTGTCGCCGTCCTGCGCGCGGATCGCTTCGACGATCATCTCGTGCTCGCGCATCATCTCGCCGATCACTTCCGGCGGTCGCGATCGCGAAATGTCGACGCCCGCCCGCATGATCCGGTCGACGTCGGCCTCCAAGGCCTCGAAGGTGACCAGGAAGGCGGGGTTGGCCGTCGCCAGCACGATCCGGCGATGCAGCTCCATGTCCTCGGCGTGGGCCGGCGCGTTCGACAGCAGCGCCTCTCGCAGCTTCGAAAGCCCCTCCTCGATGCTAGCCATCTCCTCGGCCGAGCGACGAACCGCCGCCAGCCGCGCCGCCTCGGCCTCGAGCACGAAGCGCACCTCGTAGCTGCCCATCGTCGAAGCCAGTTCGGAAAGGGGCATGTAGGCGCCCAGCTTGTCGGACGGCCGGCTCTTCACGAACGAACCGGCCCCGCGCCGGGCCTCGGTGATGCCGTCGGCGGCCAGCCGAACCAGCGCCTCGCGCACGATCGTGCGCGACATGCCGAAGATCTCCGCCAGGCGCGCCTCGGAAGGCAGACGATCGCCGACCGCCAATCCGTCGGCGTTGATCATCTCGACGATGCCCGTATACGCCCTGTCCGCTAGGCGGCCTTCGCTCATCCGTCGGTCTCCAACTCGAACGGCGCCACCATCGCGCTATTCGCCCGGCATAGAAAGCCGGCGCGCCATCCACCCTTCGAAGGCGCTTCCGGGCTCCGGACAGGCCGGCCCCGCTTCGTTCGCGACGAGCCTTTTCGGCTCACTGCATGCCAAACCTGTATGACAGGTTTCGAGCTGAAACTCTACAGATCGAAATGTTCACGCTCACATCGGCCAAATCGCTTGAACTTGTCCAACAGATAGCGTTACCATCACGAACGCGACCCGGATTCACCGACCATCACTCGGCGAACAAAAGAAACCGGGCGCTGCGCCGTCCAAAACGGCCGCGCAGGGATGAAGCAGAGGGGTTCAGCAATGACCACGACGGCAGTCCGCTTTATCGACCGGAATCTGGAGGCGGCGTTCGACGAACTGACGCCGACCCAGCTGAAGGTCCTGGAAGGCGTCAATTCGGGCCTGCTCAACAAGCAGATCGCTTTCGACCTCGGCATCGCCGAGGCCACGGTCAAGGCCCACATGACCGCGCTGATGCGCAAGCTCAACGTTCACAACCGGACCCAGGCCGCGATCGCGGCCCAGGCCCTGGCCTACTGGCCGCGGTCCGCCGCCCGATAAATCGTCGAGCCGCCGCCTAGCCTTCCAGCGCCGCCAGCACCTTCGGGTCGCGCTTGGCCAGTTCGACGATCCGCTCGATCAGGGCGTCCTTGCTCTCCAGCGCCAGGCCGTCGCGCAGGCGGGCCAGGCGATCGCGGACATAGCCCCGGCCCGTCGTGTCCAGCAGATTGGCGGCGACCACCACGGCCGCCTGGTGCTTGCAGGCCCCGAACTTCTCGAAGCCCGGGCAGGTGCAGGCGCCTTCGCCGTCCGGGGCGCGCAAGCTGACGACATAGAGGTCGCCGACGCTGCCGGTCACGTGGGCGGTGACGGCGTCGTCTTCGATGGCCACCAGGTCGACCTTGCCCGCTTCCGCCAGCTGGACGCCGCTCTCGAACCAATGCGCCTCCATGCGTCCCTGCCAGGCCTCGGCGTCGAACAGGCTGTCGGCGGAACTCATGCGTCGTCCTCGATGCGGTGGATGTCGTCGTCCGACAGGCCGAAATGGTGGCCGATCTCGTGGACCAGCACGTGCGCGATCAGCTCGCCCAGGGTGACGTCGCCGCGCTCGCACCATTCGTCGAGGATCGGCCGGCGGTAGAGAAACACCATCGACGCCTGCGGCGTGGGGTCGAACAGCGAGCGGCGGGCCAGGTCGACGCCCTGGTAGAGGCCGGTCAGCTCGAACGGATCCTCGATGCCCAGATCGTCGAGCACCTCTTCGGAGGCGAAATCGTCGATGCGGAACACCACGTCGCCGGTCTGGCGGCGGAAGTCGACGGGCAGGTCGTCGAACGCCTTTCGCGCCAGGGCGGCGAAGTCGTCCAGGGACGGTGCGAGGCGATCGGTCCAGGTCATGGTCGGTACATAGGCTGGCGGGACCGCGCCGGAAAGACCAGTAAGGGCTGTGCGACAGCCACGCTCATCGCGCTCTGGTCACGCGCGGCCTAATCTGTGAATCTGATTCGCTAACCACGTCCGCAGCCCGGGGGCCGACGACAAGCCTGATGACCTCGTCCGACCTGATCTTGGCCGCGACGGCCGGCGCGGTCTGCCTCGCCCTTTGCGCCACGCTGTGGGCGATGTCCCAGCGACGGCGGTTCGAGGACCATCTCGTCCGCCTGAAGGCCCGCGCCCAGGTTCTGGAAACCCGGCTGATGGACAGCCAGGGGGCCGCCGAGGCCTTCGAGAGCGCCGTGGTCGCCATCCACGACGGCGGCGTCGACCTGGTGTCCGGCGAGGACGCCCTGGCCGAATGCGCCAAGATCCTCGACGTCGCCGCCGACGCCCAGGCCGTGGTCGTGGCCCTGACCGAAGCCGATCCGTCCCACGCCCAGAAGCTGAAGGCCCTGTTCGAACAGGGGGAGGTCTGCGCCTTCGAGGCGCGCGGTCCGCGCGGCGGCGTGCTGGTCGAGGGCCGGGCGGCCGGAACCCGGGCCTGGCTGCGCCTGGCCGCGGCCGCCGCCAACGAGACCGGCCTGCCCGACGCCGGCCGCTTCGCCGCCTTCATGGACGGCCTGGTCGAGCCGGCCTGGATCTCGGGCGCCGACGGCGCGCCGGTCTGGGGCAACGCCGCCTATCTGCGCGTGGTCGGGGTCGAGACCGCCGCCGACGCCTCGCGCGACAACAAGTCGATCGACCGGGCGGCCGACGCCTTGGCCGTCGAGGCCGCCAAGGCGGGCGAGCTGCGCGAACTGGTCCGCTGGGTGCCGCTGGACGGCCGCCGGCGGGCCCTGCGCTTCTCGGCCCAGCCGCTGGAAGGCGGCGGGGTCGGGGTGTTCAGCAGCGACGTCACCGAGGTCGAGGACATGCGCGACGCGCTGAAGAAGCACGTCGCAGCCCACGACGAGACCCTCAACCACATCGCCGACGCGGTGGCGATCTTCAGCGCCGGCCGGCGTCTCGCCTTCCATAACACCGCCTTCGCCGAGCTGTGGGGCCTGGAGCCGGCCTGGCTGGCCGAGCGCCCCACCCACGGCGAGGTGCTGGACCGCCTGCGCCAGCGCCGCCGCCTGCCCGAGACGGTCGACTACGCCAAGTGGAAGGCCGCCGAACTGGCGCGCTACGAGGACCTGGGGCCTCAGGCCGACGAGATGTGGGACCTGCCCGACGGCCGCACCCTGCGCGTCGTGCGCCAGCCCCACCCGCTGGGCGGCATGCTGCTGCTCTATTCCGACATCACCGGCGAGCTGCGGCTGAAGGCCCAGTACAACGCCCTGATCCAGGTGCAGCAGGCCACGCTGGACAAGCTGAACGACGCGGTGGCGGTGTTTGGCTCCGACGGTCGCCTGCGGCTGCACAACGAGGCCTTCGAGACCTTCTGGAACGTCTCGGCCCAGGCTCTTGAGGCGGCGGTCGACTTCGAGGGCGTGGTCGAGTTGTGCGTGCCGCGCCTGCACGACCTGAGCTTCTGGCGCGAACTCAAGGGCAGAGTGGCCGATCCCGACCCGCAGATGCGCGCCCCGACGTCGGGCGAGACCCGCACCTCGGACAATCGCATCATCGTCTATCAGAGCCGTCCGCTGCCCGACGGCGCGACCCTGATCGCCTTCGCCGACGTCACCGACACCCGCCAGCTGGAAAGCGCCCTGGCCGACCGCTCCCAGGCCCTGACCGAAGCCGAGCGGCTGAAGCGCGACTTCGTCGGCAACGTCTCGTACGAGCTGCGCACGCCGCTGACGACGATCATCGGCTATTCGGAACTGCTGGAGCGGGCCGACGGCCTGTCGGAACGCAGCCGGGGCCACGTGGCGTCGGTGCGCTCGGCGGCCACCCAGCTGGCCCGCTCGATCGACGACGTGCTGGACATGGCCCAGATCGACGCCGGCGAGATGGCGCTGGAGATCGAGGACATCCGCGTGGCCGGCCTGATGAGCGACGCCCAGGAGCGGTCGCTTAAACTTGCTCAGCTGGGCGGCGTCACGCTGTCGGTGGAGTGCGATCCGGACGTCGGCCTGATCCGCGGCGACCACAAGCGGCTGTCGCAGATCCTGGACCACCTGATCGAGAACGCCCTGCGCCAGACCCCGCCGGACGGGGTGGTCACCCTGTCGGCGCGGCGGGCTCTGGGCGAGGTGCGGCTGGACGTCGCCGACACCGGCCGGGGCGTGCCCTTCCACGTCCAGGCCCACATCTTCGACCGCTTCGTCGGCCGCGACCGCGGCGGCCCAGGCCTGGGCCTGGCCCTGGTCAAGGCGCTGGTCGAGCTGCACGGCGGCTGGGTGGCGCTGGAGAGCGAGCCCGGCGCGGGGTCGATGTTCACGTGCCACCTGCCCGAGACGCAGCAGCCCGGCGCGGCGCAGCCGGAGTTTGGGTTCTAGGATCTAGGTTCTTGCGGCGAACACTTGCCCCCTACGGATCGCTTCGCGATCGTCTTCCCCCAAAGGGGGAAGAGGGGCTGTGCGGCGGCCCTCAGCCCCCTATGGGGGCGGACAGGCGGCGAAGCCGCCAGGTGGGGGCAAGTATGCCGCCTAGTGCTGGCTCTCAGGCAGCCGCACCACCAGCCCGTCCAGCCCGTCCGACACCTTGATCTGGCACGACAGGCGCGAGTTCGGCTCGACGTTCTCCGCGAAGTCCAGCATCGACTCTTCCATGGCCGACTTCTCGCCGGTCTTGGACAGCCAGGCGTCGTCGACATAGACGTGGCAGGTGGCGCAGGCGCAGGCGCCGCCGCAGTCGGCGTCGATGCCCGGCACGTTGTTCTTCACCGCGCCTTCCATGACCGTCAGGCCCGGCTTGACGTCGATGACGTGGTCCGTGCCGTCGTGCTCGATGTAGGTGATCTTGGCCATGGGTCCCCTGAACTCGCTTTTGAACGGTCGTTTTACGCCGCTACTTCTTTCATGGAAATCGTCGGATCCGCCAGCTTCTCGATGCTGACGGACGTGCGCTTGGCGATCAATTGCTTGCCGGCCATGAACTCGGGCGGCGCGTTGACCGCCTCGACGGCCTGGACCAGGTCGCCCTTCAGGTGGAAGACGGCGAACTTGGCGGCCGCCACGTCGCCCCGCACCACCTGGCGGTCGGCGTCGAACGGCAGGCCGGCGATCTGCAGTTTCAGATCGTATTGGTCGGACCAGAACCACGGGATCTCGTGCGGCGGCATCGGCCGGCCGGCGATGGCGGCGGCGGCCTGCTTGGCCTGCTCCAGGGCGTTGGGCACGCTTTCCAGGCGGAACTGGCGGCCGTAGATCGGCAGCGGCCGGTGGGTCAGGTCGCCGATGGCGAACACGAACGGATCGGCCGTGCGGGCCTCGATGTCGACCACCACGCCGTTGGCGCACTCCAGCCCGGCGTCGCGGGCCAGCTCCTCGTTGGGGATGGCGCCGACCCCGACCAGGGCGGCGTCGCAAGCGATCACCGAACCGTCGGTCATCCGCACGCCGGTCACGTGGCCGTCGACGCCGTCGAAGCCCGCCACATTGGCATCCAGCATGAAGGTCACGCCGCGCGCGCCGTGATAGTCCTGGAAAAAGAAGGACAGGGTCTCGCAGGCCACCCGGGCCAGCACGCGCGGCTCGCGCTCGATGATCGTGGCGTGGCCGCCCAGGGCCATGGTCGAGGCCGCGGCCTCCAGGCCCACATAGCCGCCGCCGACCACCGCCAGACGCTTGCCGGGACCGAGGTGGCTCTTCAACGCCTCGGCGTCGGCCGCCGTGCGCAGGGCCAGGACGCCGGCCAGGTCCGCGCCGGGGATCGGCAGGGCGCGGGCCCGGGCGCCGGTGGCCAGGATCAGGTAGTCGTAGGGGAGGTGCTCGCCCGAGGCCAGGGTGACGGTCTTGGCGCCGCGATTGAGGCTGACCACCACGCCGCCCAGGCGCAGGGAGACGCCCGCCTCCTCGTACCAGCTGGAAGGCTTGAGCTGCAGGCTGTCGGCGTCGGCCTCTCCCTTCAGCCAGGCCTTGCTGAGCGGGGGGCGCTGATAGGGCAGCAGGGGCTCGTCGCCGATCAGCACGATCGGGCCGGTGTGGCCGTATTGGCGAAGGAAGGCGGCGGCCGAACCGCCGGCATGGCCGGCGCCGACGATCACGACGCGGGCGTTCAGATCACCGGTCCCTGCTTCACTCAAAGCCAAAGTCCTCCCGTTCGAGCAAAGATGACGGTGGCGTCACCTTTTTGCAAGCCGATCGGCCTTGGGCTCGAAGATCGGTTTTAGCGATCTTCTGCGGCGTTTGAAGCACCCTCGTCCCGAGCCCGTCGAAGAACGAGGGAAATGGAGCCGTGGTGTCTAGACCACGCGCTCCACCAGCATCTTCTTGATCTCGGCGATCGCCTTGGCCGGGTTCAGACCCTTCGGGCAGACCTGGGCGCAGTTCATGATCGTGTGGCAGCGATAGAGCTTGAACGGGTCCTCGAGGTTGTCGAGGCGGTCGCCCGTGGCTTCGTCGCGGCTGTCGATCAGCCAGCGGTAGGCGTGCAGCAGGGTCGCCGGACCCAGGTACTTGTCGCCGTTCCACCAGTAGCTGGGGCACGAGGTCGAGCAGCAGGCGCAGAGGATGCACTCGTAGAGGCCGTCCAGCTTGGAGCGGTCTTCCGGCGACTGCTTCCACTCGGTCTGCGGCTCGGGCGTGACGGTGTGCAGCCAGGGCTCGATCGAGGCGTACTGGGCGTAGAACAGCGTCAGGTCGGGGATCAGGTCCTTGACCACCGGCTGGCTGGGCAGCGGGCTGATCTGCACGGCCTTGCCGGGGGTGTCGGCGTGGCCGTGGGTGCAGGCCAGGGTGTTGCGGCCGCCGATGTTCATCGCGCACGAGCCGCAGACGCCTTCACGGCACGAGCGGCGGAAGGCCAGCGTCGGGTCGATGGTGTTCTTGATGTAGAGCAGGGCGTCCAGGACCATCGGGCCGCAGGCGTCGACGTCCACCTCGTAGGTGTCCCAGCGCGGATTGCGGCCGTCTTCCGGATCGTAGCGATAGACCTTGAACGCGCGCGTGTTCTTGGCGCCGGCCGGAGCGGGCCAGGTCTTGCCGTTCTGGACGGTGGAGTTCTTGGGGAGGGTGAGCTGAACCATCGATCGTACCCTCAGTACACGCGCTGCTTGGGCGGGATGTAGTCGATATCTTTCGACATGGTGTAGCTGTGCACCGGTCGGAAATCGATCTTCACCTTGCCGGTCGACTGGTCGAGCCAAGCCAGGGTGTGCTTCATCCAGTTGGCGTCGTCACGCGTGGAGAAGTCCTCGCGGGCGTGGGCGCCGCGGCTTTCGGTGCGGTTGACCGCCCCGGCCACGGTCACGACCGCCTGGCCGATCAGGTTGTCGAACTCCAGGGTCTCCATCAGGTCGGTGTTCCACACCAGCCCGCGGTCGCTGACCTTGATGTCCTTGGCCTTGTCCCAGACCGTCTGCAGGCGCTCGACGCCGCTCACCAGGCTCTCGCCGGTGCGGAACACCGCGGCGTCCTCCTGCATGGCCTTCTGCATTTCGAGGCGCAGGGCCGCCGTCGGCTGGCCGCCGTTGGCGTTGCGGAAGCGGTCGAAGCGGGCCAGGTGGCCGTCGGTCATGCTGGCCTTCAGCTCGGGCTGGGTGGCCATCGGCTTGAGGATCTCGGCGCAACGCAGCGCGGCCGCGCGGCCGAACACCACCAGGTCGATCAGGCTGTTGGAGCCCAGACGGTTGGCGCCGTGCACCGACACGCAGGCCGCCTCGCCCACGGCCATCAGGCCGGGGATCACCTGGTCGGGGTTGTCGCCCGACTTGGTGACGACTTCGCCGTGGTAGTTCGTGGGGATGCCGCCCATGTTGTAGTGGACGGTCGGCAGGACCGGGATCGGGGCCTTGGTCACGTCGACGCCGGCGAAGACCTTGGCGGTCTCGGAGATGCCGGGCAGGCGCTCGTGCAGGATCTTCGGGTCCAGGTGGTCCAGGTGCAGGAAGATGTGGTCCTTGTTGGGGCCCACGCCGCGGCCTTCGCGGATCTCGATGGTCATGGCTCGGCTGACCATGTCGCGCGGAGCCAGGTCCTTCACCGACGGGGCGTAGCGCTCCATGAAGCGCTCGCCTTCCGAGTTGGTCAGGTAGCCGCCTTCGCCGCGGGCGCCCTCGGTGATCAGGCAGCCGGCGCCGTAGATGCCGGTGGGGTGGAACTGCACGAATTCCATGTCCTGCAGCGGCAGGCCGGCGCGCAGGGCCATGGCGTTGCCGTCGCCCGTGCAGGTGTGGGCCGAGGTGGCCGAGAAGTAGGCGCGGCCGTAGCCGCCGGTGGCCAGGATGACCATCTGGGCCTGGAACCGGTGCAGGGTGCCGTCGTCCAGCTTCCAGGCGGTGACGCCCCGGCAGACGCCGTCTTCCATGATCAGGTCGAGCGCGAAGTACTCGATGAAGAACTCGGTGTCGTGGGCCAGGGACTGGCCGTACATCGTGTGCAGCATGGCGTGACCGGTGCGGTCGGCCGCCGCGCAGGTGCGCTGGATCGGGCCTTCGCCGAAGTTCTTGGTCATGCCGCCGAAGGCGCGCTGATAGATCTTGCCGTCCACGGTGCGCGAGAACGGCACGCCCCAGTGCTCCAGCTCATAGACCGCCGCCGGAGCGTTGCGGGTCAGGTATTCGATGGCGTCCTGGTCGCCCAGCCAGTCCGAGCCCTTGACGGTGTCGAACATGTGCCAGCGCCAGTCGTCCTGGCCCATGTTGCCCAGCGAGGCCGAGATCCCGCCCTGGGCGGCGACCGTGTGGCTGCGGGTCGGGAACACCTTGGTGACGCACGCCGTCTTCAGGCCCGCTTGCGCGCAGCCGAGCGCGGCGCGGAGGCCCGAGCCGCCGGCGCCGACGACGACGACGTCGAACTTGTGGTCGATGAACTTGTAGGCCGACATCAGAAGGCTCCGGTGAAGGCGACCTTGAGGATCGCCACGACCCCAAGAGCGCCGCCGAGGACGCAAACGAAAAGATTGGCGAGGACCAGCACGGTCTTGACCGTGAAGTCCGGGATGTAGTCCTCGATCACGACCTGCACCTGAAGCCTCAAATGGATCAGGGCGACGACGATCAGCAGGCAGAGCAGGACGGTGTTGTGCGGGATCGACACCCAGATGGCGGCGCCGTCGAAGTCCAGGGCCGCCAGGCGCAGGCCGGCGAACAGGCCCCACAGGGCCAGCGGGATCAGGGCGATGCCCGACACGCGCTCGGTGATGAAGTGGCCGACGCCGTGGTGCGAGGCGCCCAGGCCGCGGGCCCGGGAGATCGGCGTGCGGAAGCGGGCGGAGGAAGGACCGGCCATATCAGAGCGCTCCGGTTTGGGCGGCGATGACCCAGACGACGACGGCGCCGACCACCGCGAAGGCGATGGCGCAGGCGCCGGACATGTCGGCGATCTTCGGCGTGAAGCCCTTGCCGGCGTCCCAGACGGTCTGACGCACGGTGTAGGCGATGTTGTAGAGCACCGCGACGGTCAGGCCGAACAGCACCAGCTTGCCGAGGAACGAACCGAGCAGTCCGGTGTAGCAGGCGTAGGCTTCAGGACCCGAGGCCAGGGCCAGGGCCCAGCCGGCCAGCAGCAGGACGCCGACATAGAGGGCGAAGACGGTGGCGCGGTGCAGAATCGAGCAGGCCATGGTGATGTGCCAGCGCCAGACTTGCAGGTGCGGCGACAGGGGGCGGTCGGGAAGTCCCCCGCTGGTGTCGGTCATGGTTGCGTCCAACCCTTTGGCTTTGTGCGTTGCGGGATGCTTTTAAGCGCGACGTTGGGGGTGTCAACGCGGCCGCCCTTGTTGAGAAACGTTCTCAGACCTGGGCCCGAAACAGGTTCAGCGCCGCGTGCTGCAGCAGCATGATGGTCTTGGCGTCGCGGATGCGGCCGTCGGCGACCATGGCCAGGGCCTCGTCGATGGCCAGTTCCAGCACCTCGATGTCCTCGCCCTCGTCCGGATGGCCGCCGCCGTCGCCGATCCGCATCGAGGCGTCGTACTCGGCGACGAAGAAGTGCAGGACCTCGGTCACCGAGCCTGGGCTCATGAAGGCCTGGAAGACGGGCGTCACCGCGCCGAGCCGATAGCCCAGCTCCTCCTCGACCTCGGCGCGGATGCGCACCTCCGGCTCGGCGTCGTCCAGCAGGCCGGCGGCGGCCTCGATCAGCAGGTCGTCATAGCCGTTGACGAAGGCCGGATAACGGAACTGCTTGACCAGCAGCACGGTGCGGTTGGCCAGGTTGTAGGGCAGCAGCACCGCCCCGTTGCCCCGGTCGTAGTGCTCGCGGTGCTGGGTCTGCCAGGTCCCGTCGCGGCGCTTCCAGTCGAAGGTGGTCGTCTTCAGGACGTACCAGTTGTCGGAGAGCAGTTTGGTCTCGTGGACGCGGACGCGGTCTTTGATGCTCATCAGGCTCTCCTAATCCCGGATCCGAGCGACATAGTCGGCCGAACGCATTTCCTGCAGGCGCGACACCGTCCGCTCGAACTCGAACGACCCGTCGCCGGCCGGGTACAGCGCCTCGGGCTCGCCGTGGGCCAGGGCCACCAGCTTGGCTTCGGCCTCGTAGAGGGCGTCGACCAGGGTGTTGAACCGCTTGGCCGCGTCGCGCCGATCGGGCGTCAGCAGCGGCACGTCTTCCAGGAACAGGGTGTGGAAGCGCTCGGCGATCGCCAGGTAGTCCTGCGGGCCCAGCGCCTGCTGGCAGAGGCTGGCGAACGAAGCGCGCAGCAGGCCGCCGGCGGCGCGCGGGAAGTGCATCTTGCGACCCAACACCTCGAGTTTGGCGCCGGTCTCCTCGGCCCCGTCCAGCATGTCGGCCCACAGCGCGTCGAACGCGGCGAGGTTGGTCTTGTCGTCCGGGGCCAGCCAGGTGCGGGCGGCGCGCAGGCGATCCAGGCGGAAGTCGACCGGGCCGCGCACGGCGACCACGTCCATCTTCTCCTTCAGCATGTCGATGAAGGGCGTGAAGAGCTGGCGGTTGAGTCCGTCCTTGTAGAGGTCGTCCGGCGGGCGGTTCGACGTGGCCACCAGGGTCACGCCCTGGGCGAACAAGGCCTCGAACAGCCGACCCAGGATCATGGCGTCGGCGATGTCGGTGACCTGCAGTTCGTCGAAACACAGCAGGCGGGCGTCGGCGGCGATCAGGTCGGCCGTGGGCGCGATCGGGTCGTCGCCCTTGTGCTGGCCGAAGCGCGCCTTGCGCTCGGCCGCGTCGCCCTTGCGCCAGGCGTTGATGTGCTCGTGGACCTCGGCCATGAAGGCGTGGAAGTGCGCGCGGCGCTTCTTGGTCACCGGGGCGCTGTCGAAGAACAGGTCCATCAGCATGGACTTGCCGCGCCCGACCGGTCCCCACAGATAGACGCCCTTCTGGCCCTTTGGCTTGCGCCCGAACAGCGAGAAGCCGGGCTCGCCGGCGTTGTCGAGATCGGCCTCCAGCCGCGACAGGGCGTCGACCGCGGCGGCCTGGGCGACGTCGGGCTTGATCTCGCCCTGGGCCAGGCGCTCTCGGTAGGCGGTGCGGACGGATGTGGGCATCGCCACGGGGGTTAGCGCGCCAGAAGCTCCAGGGAAAGGGGGCGAGGAGCCTAGGCGCGGCCCGGCGTGCGAAGGCGGCCGCGCATGAACTCCACGAAAGCGCGGAGCGGAGCGGAAGCGCCCAGGCGGCTGGGATAGTAGAGACGCCAGTCGGTGGGACCGGCCAGATAGGGGTCCAGCACCCGCTCCAGCCGCCGCGTCATCACGTGCGGCATGGCCAGGGGCTCGGGCTGATAGGTCAGGCCCAGCCCGTCCAGCGCGCCCTTCAGCAGGAAGTCGAAGTCGTTGACGCTGATGGCGCTCTCGACCGCCACCTGGAACTCGCGGCCGTCCTCCTCGAACTCCCAGCGGTAGTTGTTGCGGCGGGTGGTCTGCAGGACGTTCAGGCAGGGGATGGTCTTCAGGTCGCGCGGATGCTCGGGCCGCCCCCAACGGTCCAGCAGGGCGGGCGCGCCGACCACGCAGAACCGGAACGGGTTCGACACCCGGACGGCCACCATGTCGGGCGCGATCATCTCGCCCATCCGCAGGCCGACGTCGAAGCCCTCCTCGATCAGGCTGACCTGGGCGTCGTCGACGACGATCTCCAGCCGCACGTCCGGATAGGCGCGGAGGAAGTCGGTGACCACCGGGGCCAGCACCATCCGCAGGGCCAGGCGCGAGGTGGTCAGGCGCACCGTGCCCGCCGGACCCTCGCCCAGGGCCCGCGCCGAGACCGTGGCGGCCTCCATCGCCTCGACGGCCGGTTGGGCGCCCTGCAGGTAGCGCCTGCCGGCCTCGGTCAGCCCGACTTCCCGCGTGGTGCGGGCGAACAGCACGACGCCCAGCCGGGCCTCCAGCTGCTTGACCGCATGGCTGACCGCCGCCGGCGTCACGCCCAGATCGGCCGCCGCCACGGTGAAGCTTCGCCGCCGCGCCACGGTGGTGAAGGCCACGACGCCGTCCAGCAGGTCGCGCTGCATTATCAAATCCTGTTTGAAACAACGTTCAAACTATCAAGGATTATCGCGAGGAGGTCGAGCGCTCATCTTCCAGCTCACGGGGACGCCGACAGCGACGCCCACCTGGAAACCCCACGGGGAAAACAAGGAGCACCACCATGACCAACAACATTTCCGGCAAGGTCGTCGTCGTCACCGGGGCCAGCAGCGGCCTGGGTGAAGCCACCGCCCGCCACCTCGCCGCCAAGGGCGCCCGCCTGGTGCTGGCCGCCCGCCGCATCGACCGCCTGGAAGCCCTGGTCGCCGAGATCACCGCCGCCGGCGGCCAGGCCATCGCCGTCCAGACCGACGTCACGGTCAAGGCCGACGCCGACGCGATGATCGCCGTCGCCATCAAGGCCTTCGGCCGGGTCGACGTGCTGATCAACAACGCCGGCTACATGGCCATCGCCCCGATGTCGGCCGCCCTGACCGACGAGTGGGACAAGATGATCGACATCAACATCAAGGGCCTGCTGTACGGCGTGGCCGCCGCCCTGCCGGTGTTCGAGGCGCAAGGCTCGGGCCACTTCGTCAACATCAGCTCGATCGCCGGCCGCAAGGTCTTCAGCCCGGGCGGCACGGTCTACAGCGGCACCAAGTTCGCCGTTCACGCCATCTCCGAAGGCCTGCGGCATGAAGTCGGCTCGAAGATCCGGGTGACCGTCATCTCGCCCGGTGGGGCCAACACCGAGCTGAAGCACGGCAGCTCCGACGCGGAGTCGCTGAAGAACCTCGACGCGTTCTACCAGATCGCTATCGGCGCCGACGCCATCGCCCGCGGCATCGCCTACGCGGTCGAGCAGCCGGCCGACGTCGACGTCAGCGAGATCGCCATCCGTCCCACCGCCCAGGACTTCTAAGCTCCGGGTCCTGACCGAACCGCTCCCGGCCATGAAACGTGGCCGGGGGCGACGTCGTTTGTTTCCCTGACACGTCAGAAGGAGACCGACATGGCCCAACCCGAAGACCGCACGATTCCCTCGGACCTCGCCCCCGAAGGCGAGACGGCGGCGCTCTACGACGCCGACGACAACCTGGACCTCGACGCGGGCGCCGCGCCGCGCGACGGCGACCTCGACCACCGCCCCGGAACCAAGACCCGCCACGCGCGGAAGGCCGAGATCAGCAACCGGCCAGTGTGATCCGACTGGGGACATGCCCTCGCGGCGTGTCCCCGGCCTTCCTAGGCCCCCAGATCCTTCCGCACGAACCGGTAGGTCTCGCGCTTCTCGCAGGCGCAGGCCTTCATCTTGCCGTCCGGGGTCCACCAGACCAGCAGCGGATAGGCGAAGTTCACGCCGTTGGCCTTGAGCAGCGGCCGCAGGTCCTCGACGGTCTTGCGGCCGGCTTCGATCACGGCGGTGCGGGCGACGTCGCCGTCGGCGGGGGCGATGCCGGCCGCCGTCCAGGCCTCGACCGGCGTGGCGTCCCACTTCTCCGACAGCGCCCAGCTGCGGTTGACCCACATCTCGGCCACGGTCGCGCGCTCGGCGGGGGTGGACTTCGGCACGCCGTTTCGGTCGGCGCGGGCGATCTCGATCAACCGGGTGTCGACGCCCGCCTTGTGCAGGCCCGGATACTCCTCGTGCTTGAAGCGCACGCAGTCGGGACAGGTGCGGAAGCTGACCATGTAGAGCTTGGACCCCTTCAGGCCCGGCGACACCCAGCCGGCGGTCTCCAGGATCTTGGCGATCTCGGCCTGGTTCCTGGTGATCGTCTTGGGCCGCCAGCGCAGCTCGAAGTTCCAATAGGCCCAGGCCCCCGCCCCGACGGCGGCGACCACGACGATGGCGACGAGCCAGCGACCGAAACGCTTCATGCAAGAACTCCCTCTTCCCCAGCCCCTAACGTCCGACGTCGCGACGGGTCCGTCAAATTTCATGTGGGATCATTCCGGCCTCGCCTTGGAACAACGCGGCGGCTTCTCTAGAGTCGGCGGATGACCATGCCGCAGGCCGTCGAACCGGCCCGCCCCCACATCATCGACACCCTGATCGCCGAGCGGGCGCCGAACCTGTGCGGCTCGCCGGCCTGGCCGCTGGCGCGTGGGCCGCTGCACGCCCTGCTCAGCTACGGCAAGGCCCGGGCCATGGTCGACGCCATCGCCCCGATGGGCGGCCGCGAGGCGCTGGAATACGTGTCCGACCTGCTGAGCGTCGAGGTCGACGTCCAGGGCCTGGAGAACCTGCCCGCCAAGGGCCGCGTCGTGGTGATCTGCAACCATCCCACCGGCATCGCCGACGGCATGGCGGTCTATGACGCCCTCAAGGCCCGACGGCCGGACATGCGGTTCTACGCCAATTCCGACGCCCTGCGCGTCTGTCCGGGCCTGGACGAGGTGCTGATCCCGGTGGAGTGGGTCGAAGCCAAGCGCACCCTGAGCGACACCCGCCGCGTGGTCGAGCGCACCCGGGCGCTGCTGAAGGACGAGCAGGCCCTGACGATCTTCCCCGCCGGGCGCCTGGCCACCAAGGTCGAGGGCAAGCTGACCGACAAGCCCTGGCAACCCTCTGCGGTGTCGATCGCCCGCTGGAGCGACGCGCCGATCACGCCCATGCACCTGTCAGGACCGTGGTCGACCCTGTTCCACCTGTTCGACGGCCGCGCGCAGGAGCTGCGCGACATCACCCTGTTCCACGAGATGCTCAACAAGCGCGGGCGGCGGTTCTCGCTGATCGTCGGCAAGCCGATCGCCGCCAGGGCGCTGGACCCCGACGCGGCCATGGCCACCGGGGCGCTCAAGCACTTCGTCGAGCGCGTGCTGCCCACCAACCCCGACGCGGTGTTCGGATGATCGAGATTTCCCTGCCCGACGAGGCGGCCACCGAGGCCCTGGGCCGGAAGCTGGCCTCGGCCCTGCGCCCCGGCGACGCCGTCTGCCTGACCGGTCCCCTGGGGGCCGGCAAGTCGACCCTGGCCCGCGCCCTGGTCCGCGCCCTGACCTCGCCCGACGAGGAAGTGCCCAGCCCGACCTTCACCCTGGTGCAGTTCTACGACGGCCCCGACTTCCCGGTCGCCCATTTCGACCTCTACCGCCTGACGGACCCGGACGAGGCCTACGAGATCGGGCTGGAGGAGGCGCTGGAGGACGGCGCGGTCCTGATCGAATGGCCCCAGCGCCTGGAGGGGCGCCTGCCGGCTGACCGACTCGCTATAGACATCACTCCCATGGGCGACGATGGCCAGGCGCGCCGCGCCGTCCTCACGCCGCACGGAACCTTCGAAGGACGCACGCTTGAGCTCTGATCGCGAAACCCTCAAGGCGGCCTTCCTGTCGGCCCACGGCTTCGGCGACGCCCGCCGCGAACTGCTCAGCGGCGACGCCTCGACCCGGGCCTACGAGCGCCTGTATCGCGGCGACGAACGGTTCATCTTCATGGACCAGCCGCCGGCCCTGGAGAGCGTGGTCTGCCCGCCCGGCGCCAGCGACGCCGAGCGCGTGGCCCTGGGCTACAACGCCGCCGCCCGCCTGGCGGCCGGCTCGGTCGCCGCCTTCGTGGCCACCGCCGCCTATCTGCGGGCGCGCGGCCTGTCGGCCCCGGCCATCCTGGCCCACGACGTCGAGGCCGGGCTGGCGGTGCTGGAGGACCTGGGCGACGGCCTCTACGCCACCCTGATCGCCGAGGGCCAGGACGAGGTCCCGCTGTACGAGACCGCCGTCGACGTCCAGGTCGCGTTGCACGCCGAGACCCCGCCGGATGTGCTCACGGTCGAGGGCGGCGTGGTCTGGCCGCTGCTGACCTATGACACCCTGGCCCTGAAGATCGCCACCGACACCTTCCTGGAATGGTGGCCGAAGTTCTCGGGCCTGCCTGCGTTCGACGACGCGGCGGTGGCCGAATGGGACGCCTTGTGGGCTCCGGTCTGGGTGCGCGGCGAGGCGGGAGCCTCGGTCTTCACCCACCGCGACTATCACGCCCAGAACCTGCTGTGGCTGCCCGAGCGCGACGGCGTGGCCCGGGTCGGTCTGCTGGACTTCCAGGACGCCCTGCGCGCCCACCCGGCCTGGGACCTGACCCACCTGCTGCAGGACGCCCGCCGCGACGTCTCGCCCGAGCTGGAGCAGGCCATGCTGGACCGCTACCTGGCCGCCCGGCCCTCGGTGGATCGAGGCGCGTTCATCGCCGACTACCGCGCCCTGGCCGCCTCCAACGCCGCGCGGATCCTGGGCCGGGTGTTCGCCCGCCAGGCCCTGCTGGGCCGGCCGCAGTACGAGGCCTACATGCCGCGCACCTGGCGCTACCTGGAGCGTAACCTGAACGATCCGGCCATGACCGGCCTGAAAGCCTGGTTCGATCGCTACGTCCCGTCGGAGTTCCGCCGATGAGCGCCCCGAAAGTCGCCATGGTCCTGGCCGCCGGCCTGGGCACCCGCATGCGCCCCCTGACCGACGACCGGCCCAAGGCCCTGGTCGAGGTCGGCGGCAAGGCGCTGATCGATCACATGCTGGACCGCCTGGCCGCCGCCGGGGTCGAGACCGCCGTGGTCAACGTCCACTACTTCGCCGACCGGCTCGAAGACCATCTGGTGAAGCGCGCCGCGACCCACCCCCTGCCCCGCATCGTCATCTCCGACGAACGGCCCCAGGCCCTTGAGACCGGCGGCGGCGTCAAGCACGCCCTGCCGCTGCTGGGCGAGGCGCCGATCTGGGTGGCCAATATCGACTCCGTCTGGATCGAGGACAGCTCGGCCATCGAGGCCGTGGCCCGCGCCTGGGATCCGGCGACCATGGACGTCTGCCTGATGCTGGCCTCGACCACGGAGTCCCTGGGCTTCCACGACACCGGCGACGTGTTCCTCGATGGCGACGTCGTACGCTTCAAGGGTCCCGGCGAGACCGCGCCGCTGGTCTATGTCGGCGTCCACATCACCAAGCCGAAGATCGTGGCGGACGGTCCGGACGGTCCGTTCTCGCTGACCCCGATCTGGAAGGCCCTGGCCGCCCAGGGGCGCGTGCGCGGCGTCGCGCCGTCCGGGGTGTGGATGCATGTCGGCGACCCCGACGCGCGGGACATCGCCGAGGCCCGGCTCGCAGGCGGAGCCTGACCATGACGGGCCCCTTTGATCGCCCGGGGCCGCGCTGGGTCTCGATCCCCGCCCACCGGCCCTTCGTCGAGGACCTGGCGCGCGGGCTGCTGGACGCCTTGGCGCCGCTGGGGCCCGAAGCCCTGCCCGCCGCCACCGTCCTGACCCCCACCCGACGCGGCGCCCGCGCCCTGGCCGACGCCTTTCTCGCGGCCGGCGGCGGCAGGGCCCTGCTGCTGCCGCAGATCCGCCCGCTGGGCGATCTGGACGAGGGCGAGCCGCCGTTCGAACCCGGCGAGCTGAGCCTGGACCTGCCGCCCGCCGTCTCCTCGCGCCGCCGCCGGTTCGAACTGGCGCGCCTCGTCGCCGACAACAGCCATCTGCTGTCGTTCCAGCCCCAGGCGGGCGAGGCGCTGGAGATGGCCAAGGCGCTGGCCGAGTTCCTCGACAGCTGCCAGATCGAGGAGGTGGTCACCGACGACGGCCGCTTGGACGGCTTGGCCGAGGGCGACCTGGCCCAGCACTGGCAGGTCTCGGCGCGGTTCCTGAAGGCCGTGCTGACCGCTTGGCCCAAGCGGCTGGACGAGATGGGGCTGATCGACGTCAGCGACCGACGGGTGCGGCTGCTCAATGCGCTCTCGGACCAGTGGGAGGCCAGCCCGCCCCAGGGCGTGCTGGTCGCCGCCGGCTCGACCGGCACCGCGCCGGCCACCGCCCGCCTGCTGCGGGTGATCGCCAGCCTGCCCCAGGGCGCGGTCGTGCTGCCGGGTCTCGACGACGGCCTGGCCGACGACGCCTGGGACCAGATCGAGGGCGTGCAGGGCGAGCAGCATCCGCAGGGCGCGATGAAGCGCCTGCTGGACGGGGCCAAGGTCACCCGCGCCGACGTCCGCCCCTGGTGGCCCGAGGCCGACAGCCGGGGCCGCTGGCGCCGCCGCCTGATCAACGAGGCCCTGCGCCCAGCCCAGGCCACCGCCGACTGGCTGGCCCAGATCGATCGCCTGCGCGCCGAAGCTCCGGGGCTCGACCCGATCGAGGAGGGGCTGAAGGGCCTGTCCCTGGTCAACGCCCGCACCGAGGAGGAGGCGGCCGTCGCCTGCGCCTTGCTGCTGCGCGAAGCCCTGGAGACCCCCGGCCAGACCGCCGCCATGGTCACCCCCGACCAGGAGCTGGCCCGACGGGTCAACGCCCGGCTGGTGCGCTGGGGCGTGATCCCCGACAGCTCGGCCGGCGCCCCCCTGGCCGCCAGCGCCGCGGCGATCCTGGCCCAGCACGTGGCCGGTCTGGCGGTGGACGCGCTGGACCCCGTGCGCTTGCTCGCGGTGGCCAAGCACCCGCTGCTGCGGGGCGACCTGGACGTCACCCGCGACCTGGAGCGCCACGGCCTGCGCGGCCCCGCCCCGCGCGACGCGGCCCAGCTCCTGGAGCGGCTCGAGAACTATCCCGACGCGAAGGCTCTGATCGAACGCGTCCTGGCCGCCGCCCATCGCGTCGCCGCACCCTATGTCGCCGACCCCAAGGCGGGCCAGCCGGCCGCCGCCGCACGGGCCCTGGTCGAGGCGCTGGAGGCCCTGGCCGATCCCACCGACCTGTGGGCCGGTTCGGCCGGCGAGAGCCTGGCGGGCCTGCTGTCATCGCTGATCACCGACGGCGTCGCCCTGCCGCCGGCCTCGGCCCAGGGCTTCGCCGACCTGTTCGACCGGCTGGTCAACGAGGAGACCCTGCGCACCGGCGGCGCCACCCACCCGCGCCTGCGGATCTTCGGGGCCATCGAGGCGCGGATGGTGCGGGCCGACCGGCTGATCCTGGCCGGGCTGGAGGAAGGGATCTGGCCGCGCGGCGCGCCGATCGACCCGTTCCTGTCGCGGCCGATGCGCGCCAAGCTGGAGCTGCCGCCGCCAGAGCGCCGCATCGGCCTGACCGCCCACGACTTCGCCCAAGCCGCCTGCGCGCCCGACGTGATCCTGGTCCACAGCGAGCGGCGCGGCGGGGCGCCGGCTGTCGAGAGCCGCTGGCTGTGGCGGTTGAAGACCCTGGCGCGCGGCGCCGGCCTGCACCTGACCGAACGCCCCGACGTGCTGGCCTGGGCGCGCGATCTCGACGCGCCCGGTCCCTACGAACCGATCAAGCGCCCGGCCCCAACCCCGCCGGTCGCCGACCGTCCGCGCAGGATGGCCGTCACCCGGGTCGAGGCCCTGACCCGCGACCCCTACGCTGTCTGGGCCCGCGACATCCTCAAGCTCTTCCCGCTGGACCGTCCCGACGAGCCGGTCGAGGCCCGGGCGCGCGGCACGGCGATCCACGCGGCGTTCGAGACCTTCTCGCTGGAGCATCCCGGCCCCGTGCCGGCCAACGCCGCCGAAATCTTCGCCGGGCTCTATCTGGGCGAACTGGAAAAGGCCGGCATGCCGCCCGCCGCCCTGGCCCGCGAACGCGCCTTGGCCCGCGAGGCGGCGCTGTGGGTCGCCGAGCTGGAGACCCGTCGCCGGGCCGGGGCCGAACGCATCGTGGTGGAGGCCGCCGGCGAGCTGACCTTCGACATCGGCGGCCGGCCCTTCACGGTCACCGCCAAGGCCGACCGCATCGAGCCGACCCCCGACGGCCTGGCCCACATCCTCGACTACAAGACCGGCGCCGCGCCGTCGAAGAAGCAGGTCGAGACCGGCTTCTCGCCCCAGCTGACCCTCACGGCCGCCATCCTGCGCGAGGGCGGCTTCAAGGACATCGGTCCGCGCGAGCCGGGCGACCTGACCTATCTGCGGGTCACCGGCCGCAAGCCCGCGGGCGTCGAGGAGGTGCGCGCCGCCGCCGGTGTCGACAGCCAGGAGGCGGCGATCAAGGCGCTGAACGGGCTGCGCGAACTGATCGAGCGGTACGACAATCCGCGTCAGCCGTACCTGTCGCGCGTGGCGCCGCAGTTCGTGCACGACCACGTGGGCGACTACGGGCACCTGGCGCGGGTGTTCGAGTGGTCGACCAGCGGCGATGACGGGGAGGGTTCGGAATGAACCTTGCCCTGCCCCAAAAGTCCCTCCCCCTGTGGGGGAGGCGGCCCGAATGGGCCGGAGGGGGGAGTGATCCCACCTCGGCCGTATCCCCCCACCGATCGCTGCGCGATCGCCTCCTCCACGGGGGGAGGGCCTAGCATGTCGGACGTCGTACACATCGACCCCCAGCGCATCGCCGCCGATCCCGCCATCTCGGCCTTCGTCACGGCCAACGCCGGCTCGGGCAAGACCAAGACCCTGATCGACCGGGTCGCGCGCCTGCTGCTGGCCGGTTCGTCGCCCGAGGCGATCCTGTGCGTGACCTACACCAAGGCCGCCGCCGCCGAGATGCAGCGCCGGCTGTTCGAGCGCCTGGGCGAGTGGTGCGTCACCCCCGACGTCAAGCTGCGCGAACAGTTGGGCGCTCTGGAGGGCCGCGATCCCACCAGTTTCAGCCACAAGCAACTGTCCGAGGCCCGAGGCCTGTTCGCCAAGGCGCTGGAGACGCCGGGAGGGCTGAAGATCCAGACCATCCACGCCTTCTGCGAGAAGCTGCTGCGGCGCTTCCCGCTGGAGGCCGGGGTCTCGCCCGGCTTCCAGGTGATGGACGACAGCGCCTCGGCCGCCATCGCCCAGGGCACCCTGCGGCAGGTGGCGACCTATGTCACCGACCATGACGACGCCTTCGCGGTGGCCTATGCCCGGTTCTCGGTGGCCCTCGACTTCGCCGGCTTCGAAGCGATGTTCGCCACCTTCGAGACCCAGCGCGGAGCGATCGGCGAATACCTGGGGAAGGTCGGCGGCCTGCAGGGCGCGATCGAGGACGTCTGGAAGGTCTGCGGCTTCCACTACGGGGCCAGCAGCGTCGAGGACGTCGTCGCTGAAGCGATGGCGGAACTGGACCGCGACCTCTGGCGCTCGGCGGCCGACGTGCTGTTGAACGGCACCAAGACCGACATCAAGTGCGCAGGCCAACTTCGGGCGGTGGCCACCGACCCCGACGCCGACCTCGACCAGGCCTTGGCGGCCCTGTTCACGGAGAAGGGGGCCGGCACGCCCGCGACCTGGCCAGCCAAGACCTCGGGTCTGAAAGCCCATGAGCATCTCCGCGAGCGGCTGCTGGCCGAACAGGAGCGCCTGGCCGAGGCCCGCGAATGGCTGCGCGCCGCCCGCGTGGCCGAGGACAGCGCCGACGCCCTGCGCCTGGCGGCCCTCTACGTCACCTCGCACCAGATCGAGAAGGACGCCCGGGGCGCGCTCGACTTCGCCGACCTGATCGACAAGACCAAGGTGCTGCTCACCGAAAAGGTCGACGCGGCCTGGGTGCTGTACAAGCTGGACGGCGGCATCGACCACATCCTGCTGGACGAGGCCCAGGACACCGCCCCCGAGCAGTGGGCGATCCTGCGGGCCCTGACCTCGGACTTCTTCGCCGGCGAGGGCGCGGTCCGCTGGCGGGCCCAGCATAAAGGCGAGGACGCGCGCACCCTGTTCGTGGTCGGCGACGAAAAGCAGTCGATCTATTCGTTCCAGGGCGCCGATCCCCAGCGCCTGCTGGCAGAGACCCAAGGCTACATCGCCCAGATCACCGCCGCCGACCAGATCGGCAAGGCCGTGCCCCTGACCATGTCGTACCGTTCGACGGTCGAGGTTCTGAGCTTCGTCGACGCCCTGTTCTCGGCGCCCGAGACTCGCTCGGGCGTGCCCGCCCCGGCCGGCGAGGACGTGGTCCGCCACCAGCCGTTCCGCGTCGACCACAAGGGGTGCGTGGACCTGTGGCCGCTGGAGCGCGAACTGCCCGGCGAGGAGCGCGAGGCCTGGGACGCGCCGCTGGACGCCGAGAGCGAGCACGGCGCCAATCGTCGCCTGGCCGAGAAGATCGCCGTCGAGATCCAGGCCCTTATCGCCCGCGGCGACGCGGTGTTCGACAAGGAGACCCGCCAGTGGCGGCCGGCCCATCCGGGCGACATCCTGGTGCTGGTCCGTCGGCGCAAGGCGCTGTTCGAGGAGGTGCTGCGGGCGCTGAAACGACGCGGCGTGCCCGTGGCCGGCGCCGACCGCCTGAGCCTGTCGGCCCACATCGTGTTCGACGACCTGCTAGCCCTGGGCCGGTTCTGTCTGTTCCCCGACGACGACCTGACGTTGGCGGCCCTGCTGAAGAGCCCGTTCTGCGGCCTGTCGGACGAGGACCTCTACGCCCTGGCCAAGGGACGGCCTGGGACGCTGTGGAAGTCCGTGAACGACCGCGCCGCCGAGCAGCCCAGATGGTCCGCCGCCCGCGACCTGCTGCGCTGGGCCCTGGCCGAGAGCCGCCGCAAGCAGCCGTTCGAGTTCTACGCCCTGCTGCTGGGCCGGGTGGACGACACCGTCCGCTCCAACCGCGCCAAGGTGCTGACCCGCCTGGGCGAAGAGGCCGCCGAGGCCCTGGACGAGTTCCTGGCCCAGATCCTGGCCGCCGAGCAGCGCGGGGTGCGCGACCTGGAGGCCCTGGTCGCCGACTTCGCCAGCCTCGACATCGTGGTCAAACGCGAGATGGAGGGCGCGCGCCAGGAGGTGCGGGTGATGACCGCCCACGGCTCCAAGGGCCTTGAAGCGCCGATCGTCTTCCTGCCCGAGACCACCATGAAGGGCGGGGCGCGCGGCTCGCCGCTGATGCAGACGCAAGCCGGCGGCTTCCTGTGGTGCGCGTCCAAGGCCAACGACTGCGAAGCCAGCATGATGGCCCGCGAACGTCGCGAGAAGAAGGACGCCGAGGAGGCCCTGCGGCTCTACTACGTGGCCCTGACCCGGGCGCGGGACCGCCTGATCCTGTGCGGCCGGATCGACGCGCGGACCAAGGACGAGAACGTCGGCGGCTGGTACGCCGCCGCCCAGGCCGCCTTCGCCCATCCCGACATCGAACCGGGCGTGCGCGAGATTTCCGACGACGGCCGCAAGCGCTTCGGGCCGGACCCGATGAAGGCCGAAGCCCTGGCGCCCCGCCTGGCGCCCGCACCGGTCCCCACGCCCGCCTGGACCCTGGCTCCGGCCGCGCCCGAGACGCCCGCCGCCCGCTACGCCGCTCCTTCCACCCTGGAGGACGAGGCCCGGGGCAGCGCGCCCTCGCCCCTGGCGGCGGTGTCGGGCCTGGGCCGCTATCGGCGCGGCGAGATCATCCACCGGCTGCTGCAGCTCCTCCCCGACATCGAACCCGCCGCCCGCAGGACGGCCGCTGGCCGTCTGCTGGCCGCCGAGCGCGACCTGACCGACGACCAGCGCGCCGAAATGGCGTCGGCGGCCTTCGGCGTGCTGGAAGACCCTCGATTCGCCGCCGTGTTCGGTCCCGGCTCGCGGGCCGAGGTCTCGGTGGCGGGCGGGGCGTCCAAGCTGCCGGCGGAGCTGAAGATCGCCGGCCGGGTCGACCGGCTGGTGGTCACGCCGGACCGCATCCTGGTGGTCGACTACAAGACCAATCGCCCCTCGCCCGACCGCATCGAGAACGCCGATCCGGCCTATCTGTCGCAGATGGCGGTCTATGCCGCCGTGCTGGCCGAGGTGTTCCCCGACCGCCCGATCGAGGCCGCGATCGTGTGGACGGACGGCCCCAAACTCATGGCGGTTCCAGAAAAGGTGATGGCCTCGGCCCTGGCCCGGCTGTTCTAGATCATTGCCGAGGGGGGCGCGGGTCCCTAAATCTTGCTGCAAGACGGGGAGCGAATCCCCGGTAACGACAGTTTTCTAGCGCGCCCCGGATGTCCGGGCGCAGATGGAGCCAGACGATGAGCACCGTGACGGTGACCGACGAGTCCTTCGAAAAGGACGTCCTGCAGGCCGAAAAGCCGGTCCTGGTCGACTTCTGGGCCGAATGGTGCGGCCCGTGCAAGCAGATCGCCCCGGCCCTGGAGCAGATCTCCGAGGAACTGGCCGACCACGTCACCGTGGCCAAGGTCAATATCGAGGACAGCCCCACGACCCCGTCGCGCTACGGCGTGCGCGGCATCCCGACCATGATGCTGTTCCGCGGCGGCCAGATGGCCTCGATGAAGGTCGGCGCCATGCCCAAGGCCAAGATCCTGGAATGGCTGAACGAAGCCGGCGTGCACCAGCCCGCCTAAGCGCTCGCTGATCTCCAGCGCACAGCCGCCCGCCTCGCCGACGCGAGGCGGGCGGTTTGCGTTTACGAGGGCTCCGTCTCGCTTTCGCGGAATTCGTCCGCTTCCACGAAGGCCACGCCCTCTTCGTCCAGCACCCACGCCCCCATGAACGCGGGATGCGCCGGATCCAGCTCCTCGTCGATCAGGTCACCTTCGTAGAGGCCGACATTGCTGTAGTCGAAGTCCAGCGAGAGTTGATGGGCCAGGCCCACCATCTCTTCAGCCATTCGGCGCGAGTAGCCCAGCGCTTCGCTCTCGTTGACGAACTCGTCCGCGAGCGTGCTCACCTCCGCCGCATCGCTGCCTTGGGTCGCGCTGGTGGTGACGATGGTGAAAGCGGGCATTGGCGTCTCTCGTAAGTGGCGATCCCTCACCTAGCCCCGTTTGTCGGGAGGCGCGGGCTATATTCTGAAAATACCGCTCGCGACGGCGGGGAGCCGCTGAGCGTCGGACGGTCAGTCGGCGCCCCGGTCGTCCTTCTTGGTGGCGCGGTATTTCTTCTGAAGCCCGCCCAGGCGGCGGCGCTCGGCGTCCTTGGCCGCGCGATCGGCCTTGTCGTCCACGGCGGCCAGTTCAAGCCCCAGCTTCTGGAAGTGCGCCCAGCGATCGGGGTCCAGGGCCCCGCTCTCCAGCGCGCCGCGCACCGCGCAGCCGGGTTCGTTGGCGTGGCCGCAGTTGTTGAACCGGCAGGCCTGCGCCAAGCGCTCGATATCCTCGAACACCTCGCTCAAGCCTTCCTCGGCGTCGATCAGTCCGACTTCCCGGATGCCGGGCGTGTCGATGATCAGCCCACCGCCGGGCAGCAGGACCAGCTCGCGATGGCTGGTGGTGTGGCGTCCCTGGTCGTCGGCTTCACGGATCGCCTGGGTCGCCATGCGCTGCTCTCCCAGCAACACGTTGACCAGCGTCGACTTTCCAACGCCGGACGAGCCGATCAGCACGCAGGTCTCGCCTGGAGCCAGATGGGCCAGCAGGGCGTCGAGCCCCACGCCTTGCCGCGCCGACACCTGGACGACGGGGCAGCTGGCCGCCAGGGCCTCGATCTCGGCGGCCTGGAGCGACGGTTCGGCGCAAAGGTCCGACTTGGTCAGCACCACCACGGCGCGCGCGCCGCTCTGCAAGGCGGCTGCGAGGTAGCGCTCGATCCGGCGCGGATTGAGGTCGGCGTTCATCGAGGTGACGATGAAGGCCAGGTCGATGTTGGCGGCGACCACCTGCGGCGTTTGCGTGCTGTCGGCGGCCCGACGCACGAAGGCCGTGCGGCGCGGCAGGATGGCGTGGATGGTGGCGGTGCGCTCGACGAGGTTCCTCGACAACGCCACCCAGTCGCCGACCGCCGGGTGGCCGGCCTCGCGCGCCTCGTGACGCAGGCGTCCCGACGGTTTGGCCCGCAGTTCGCCCTCGTCGGTGGCCACCAGGTATCCGTTCCGCTGCTGGACCACGACGCGCCCCGGAACATGGCCCGCGCGCGCGTGCGGTTCGAAGGCCCGCGCTAGCGGATCGGACCATCCATACTGCTTGATCACGTCACGGCTTCCACAAGTACGGGGACGGGCCAAACCCCACCGCCCACCCCACCGACGCGGAGCGGGCGGTCTGGCGTGCGCCTACTTCTTGCCGGGCGTGACAATGAACGGCGAGACCGAGGCCGGGGCCGTCTTCTTGTCGGCCTTCGGTTTGCGGACTTCCTTGTTGGATTTCTTCTGACCCTTGGCCATGGCGGCTCCTGCCCGGACGCTCGCGCGCCTGGGAAATCCAGCGGGCCGAGCCGCCCTTTCGGCGTGGAGTGATCCTTAAAGCGTCGCCGAGCGGGGGTCTAAAGGTTTCGGTGGAAGCCCTGCCCCATCCTACGACCGTCATCCCGACCACGGGGCCCGGGATGACGGCTGAAAATAAAGGGAGGGACCAAGGCCTAGGCGGCCTTCTTGGCCGCCTTTTCCTTCTTGGGCTTCTTGTCCTTCTTGCCGTGGGCCGGTTTCTCGGCCTTGGGGGCCTTGAGCTTCTTGGCCTTGGCCTCGGGCTCGGCGTGGACGTCCGAGACGGCCATGTCGCTGAGCAGCTCCAGGAAGCCCTCGCGCTTGCTGGGCTTGAGCAGGGCCAGGATGCGGGCGTCGGCCATGGCCACCTTGGGGCGGCTCTCCTCCAGGACGGCGGCGCCGGCGGGGGTCAGACTGACGGTGTTGGCGCGGGCGTCCTGGTCGGAGCGCTGGCGCTCCAGGTGGCCCTTGGTGATCATCCGGGCGACCATGTCGGCCAGGGTGGAACGGTCGATGCCGGTGGCGCGGACCAGGCCCGTCTGGGTGACGCCCTCGTTCTCGGCCACGGCGGCCAGGACCGCGAACTGGCGCTGGGTGATCCCGCCCGTCCCGCTTTCCTCGGCGTAGATGTCGAGGGCCAGTTGCAGGACCCGGTGCAGGAGATGGCTGGGCGAACGGGCCAAGGCCCCGCCGTTATCGCTCCCACGCTCGCTCTTCGAGTCGCCCTTGGTCTTGGCCATGGTCCGTCGTCCCTCGTTTCCGTCGACGGACCTTTAAATACCACGGTTAGACGTCGTTTTGACGACAGACGGTCCGTGGGCTGTCGATATCGCTAGAAGCCCGCATCCGGCGGCTCGGGGGTCTTGGCGTCGTCGCCCTTGGCGATGTGCTTCATCATGAAGGGCACCTGGCTGAGCGAGAACAGCAGGGCCAGGGGCAGCAGGCCGATCCGGAACTTCACCCACATGTCGGTGGTCTGGGTCAGGCGGACCAGTTCGTTGGCGATCGCGGCGAAGGCGAAGTAGCCGCCGTAGCGCAGGGTCAGGGTGCGCCAGGCCGCGTCGGGCAGGTGCACGGCCTCGCCCATCAGGGCCTTCAGCGGCGCGCGGCCCGTGAGCACGCCGCCGATCATGAAGATGGCCAGGGCCGAGTTGACCACGGTGACCTTGATCTTCACGAACACGTCGCTGTGGAACACCAGGCCCAGGGTCCCGAAGATCAGGGCCATGACGCCGGAGAACAGCGGCAGCAGCGCCACGCGGCGCTCGACCACATAGCCCAGGACCAGGGCCAGGGCCGAGGCGGCCACCAGCACCCAGGTGGCGGTCTGGAAGTTGCGGCCGGTGGCGAAGAAGGCCACGCCGAACGCGACCGGCGCGCCGTAGTCGATGGCGGTGCGCACCCAGGCGGCGTTCTTTTTCTTGGTCGCTTCGGGGGCGGCTTCGGGAGCGGTGGGAGGCGTGTCGGTCATGTTCAGTCTTCCAGGCCCACCAGCGAACGGGAGAAGGCGCGCGCGTCGAACGGCTGCAGGTCGTCCACGCCCTCGCCGACGCCGATCAGCTTGATCGGGCTGTCGGAGGCGCGGGCCACCGGCACCAGCACCCCGCCGCGCGCGGTGCCGTCCAGCTTGGTCATCACGATGCCGGACACCCCGACCTGGTTGCCGAAGATCTTCTCCTGGGCCAGGGCGTTGCGGCCGACCGTGGCGTCCAGCACCAGCAGGGTCTCGTGCGGGGCGTCGGGATCGACCTTCTTGAGCACGCGGATGACCTTCAAGAGCTCGTCCATCAGGCCCTGCTTGTTCTGCAGCCGGCCGGCGGTGTCGATCAGGACGACGTCGTGGCCTTCCTGCTGGGCGCGCTCGACGGCCTCGTAGGCGAGAGCGGCGGCGTCGGCGCCCGGCGGGCGAGACATGAAGTCGGCCCCGGCCCGGTCGGCCCAGACCTTCAGCTGCTCGACGGCGGCGGCGCGGAAGGTGTCGCCGGCGGCGATCAGCACCTTGGCGTTCTTGCTCGTCAGGTCCGAGGCGATCTTGCCCAGGGTGGTGGTCTTGCCCGAGCCGTTGACGCCGATGAACAGCACCACATAGGGCTTGGGGCCCGACAGCGGATCGAACACGCCCTCGCGGTCGGTCAGTTCGGCGGCGACCAACTCGGCCAGGGCTTCCTTGACCTCGATCTCGGTCGACGACTTGCCGAACCGCGCCTTGCCGAAGGCGTCGGTGATGCGCGCGGCGATCTGGGGACCCAGATCGGCCTCGATCAGCATCTCCTCCAGCTGGTCCAGCTGCTCCTGGTCCAGCGGCTTCTTGGTGAAGGCGCCGGTGACCTGCTCGGTCATCTGCTGGGACGACCGGGCCAGGCCGGACGTCAGGCGCTGGAACCAGCCTTTTTTCTGCTCGGGCTTTTCGCTCATGGCGTTCCTTTAGCGGGCTGTGGCATCAAACGCCAATGGACGCGCTTTCGACCACCCTATTCTGGCTGGATTACGCCGCCGTCGCCGTGTTCGGCGCGACCGGCGCGCTGGCGGCCGCCCACCGAAAGCACGACATCATCACCTTCGGCTTCTTCGCGGCCATCACCGGGGTCGGCGGCGGGACGCTGCGCGACCTGCTGATCGACGCGCCGGTCTTCTGGATCCAGCGGCCCGGCTACATCATGGTCTGCCTGCTGGCCGCGGTGATGGTGTGGATGCTGGGCAAGCGCGGGTGGCGATTCCGGGCCTTGCTGTGGCTGGACGCCCTGGGCATGGCCGCCTACGCCGTGGTCGGCACCGCCAAGGCCCTGAACCTGGGCGTCCATCCGTTCACGGCGGTGATGATGGGCGTGCTGACCACCGCCTTCGGCGGCGTGATCCGCGACGTGCTGGCCGAGGAGCCGAACCTGCTGCTGCGGCGGGAAATCTACATCACCGCCGCCCTGTTCGGCGCGGCGGTGTTCGCGGTCCTGCACCAGCTTCACGTCGGCTTCTGGCCGGCCGGCATCGCCGGCTTCACGGCCGCCTTCGGCCTGCGAGCCTGCGCGATCAAGTTCGGCTGGCATCTGCCGGGCTTCCGGGGCGGCGAGGAGGAGGTCTAGATCCTTCTCCGCTCGCCGGAGAAGGGTTCAGGTGTCGTGATCGGGATGCTGGTGCGAGACCACCGCGCCTGACGGTCCCATCGGCGGGCGCACGGGCATGTCGGCCAGGTGATCCATCCAGGCCGGGCGGCCCTCGACGGCCAGCTGAACGCCGGGCTCCACCCGTGACGGGTCGTCGAAGGCGAACACCGCCAGGTCGATCTTGTCGGCGCTCCACTCGAAAGTCAGCGGCGTGCCGCAGGCGGCGCAGAAGCCGCGCCGGACGGCGTCCGAGCTTTGGAAACCTGACGGCGCAACGCGCGTCCAGGTCAGGTCGGCGACGTCGACGGTGACCAGCGCCCCGAACGGACCGGCGAAGGCCTTCTGGCACATGCGGCAATGGCAGATCGACGCCCGGCCGACCTCGCCCTCGACCCGGAAGCGGACGGCGCCGCATTGGCATCCCCCGGTCAGGACAGAAGCGTCGGACATCGGAAACCTCAGGGCTTGTGCGGCGGAACCGGCAGGATGGGGATCGGCGTCAGGCGGAAGGTCACTTCATAGGCGTCGTGGTCGGACAGTACGGGACCGCCCGTGGCCGAGCCGTCGAAGCGGGCCTCGACCTGGATCGGCCGGATCGCCACGCGGTCCCCCGCCTTGAAGCCGATCAGGTCCTGGGTGTCGAGCCACGGGGCGTCGCCGTCGGCCGAGATCTTGGCGTCGCAGCTGTCGGGAGTCCGGAAGCAGACCTGGCTGACCACGTCGAACGGATAGCGCTGCATCACGTAGTCGTAGCGGTCGGGGGCGTGCATGACGTTGAAGTCGCCGCCGACGATCAGCGGGGCGCCGGGCGTACGGTCGGTCTCCATGAACCGTCCCAGCTCGGCCGCCTGCAGGTGGTGAGCGGTCTGGTTGCGATTGCGCGGCACGCCCGAGGCGCCCTTGGAATTGAGGTGGGTGTCGGCGATCTCGACCGGGACCGGCAGGCCGGGCACCTCGAGGCTGACCAGCATCACCCCCTTGTTGGCCAGGCAGTCCAGGCCCGCGCAGTAGTGGTAGGCGTGCGACTTGACCCAGTTGATCGGGTGGTTGCTCAGCACCCACAGGCCGCTGGAGCCCCACTTGCCCCAGCCCTCGCCCTTGCGGCGGTACTTCACGCGCTTGTAGCGCGGTCGATCCTCGCGGGTCAGCTGGCTGCCGTCGCGCTGCTTCTTGCGCGGTCCCTTGGCGACATAGGGATAGCCGGAGAGCTCGATCAGGTCGTCGACCTCGTCGCGGAAGCCTTCCTGCAGCAGGACGACGTCGGGCTCGAGCCCATTCTCGCGCAGGGAGGCCAGCTGCCGGCCGATCTCCTTGAGCTTGGACCCGCGCCCCGTCCGCACGGGCCAGGGCAGGCCCTCGACATTGTAGGTCATGACGCTGAGCTCGACCGGCTGCATCGGACCGATCGGCTGGAAGGCGGCGGGAGGAGAGTCCTCGGTCTTGGGTTCCGGCGCCAAGTCCTGCGCCAAATCTTGAGTTGGCGCGGCGTCTTGCGCGTAGGCCGCCCCCCCGGCCAGCAGGGTCGCGGCAAGAACGGCGATCAGCACGCGACGATCGATCATCCCTGGGCGGCTAGCTCCGCGATGACCCGTGTTCCGTCGTGCCCGACCACCCGGAAGGCGGCGATCTCCCCTTGAGGCGCAAGGCCCCCCAAGGCGGGATCGAAGGCGATTTCGGTGAAGTCCTCGGCCCGGGCCACGCCGTCGCGCTCGACCAGGCCCGACAGGGTGCGGCCGACCTGGCGGCTCAGATGCCGTTCGAGACCGGCCTGGCCCGCCTCGCGCAGGCGACGGGCGCGGTCCTTGATCACCGGACCCTTCACGGGCGGCATACGGGCGGCGGGGGTGCCGGGGCGGGCGCTGTAGGGGAAGACGTGCAGGAAGGCCAGGCCCGCCTCCTCGACCAGCTTCAGGGTGTTGGCGAAGGCTTCCTCGCTCTCGGTCGGAAAGCCGGCGATCAGGTCGGCGCCGAACGCGGTGTCGGGGCGCACGCGGCGAACCTCGGACACCAGCTTCAGGGCGTCCTCGCGGCTGTGGCGGCGCTTCATGCGCTTGAGCACCAGGTTGTCGCCGGCCTGCAGCGACAGGTGCAGGTAGGGCATCAGGCGCGGCTCGGTCTCGAGCAGCTTGAACAGGTCGGGATCGATCTCGGCGGCGTCGATCGACGACAGGCGCAGGCGGGGCAGGTCGGGGACCAGCTTCAGGATCCGGCCCACCAGCTGGCCCAGGGTCGGCTCGCCGGGCAGGTCGGCGCCCCACGAGGTCACGTCGACGCCGGTCAGCACCACCTCGCGATAGCCTTCGGCCGACAGGCGGCGCACCTGTTCCACCACCTCGCCGGCCGGCGCCGAGCGCGAGTTTCCCCGGCCATAGGGGATGATGCAGAAGGTGCAGCGGTGATCGCAGCCGTTCTGGACCTCGACATAGGCCCGAGCGCGGTCCTTGAGGCCGGCGATCAGGTGACCGGCGGTCTCCTTGATCGACATGATGTCGTTGACCCGCACGCGGGTGGAGGTGTCGAGCAGGGCGCCCGGCGCGGCCTTCTCGGCGTTGCCCAGCACCAGGTCGACCTCCGGCATGGCGGCGAAGGCGGCGGGATCGATCTGGGCCGCGCAGCCGGTGACGATCAGCCGGGCATCCGGCCGTTCGCGGCGGGCCTTGCGGATCGCCTGACGCGCCTGGCGCACGGCCTCGTTGGTCACCGCGCAGGTGTTGAACACCACCGCGTCCTGCAGGCCATCGGCCGAGGCGCGCGCGCGGATGGCCTCGGACTCATAGGCGTTCAGCCGGCAGCCGAAGGTGACGACGTCGACGCCGTCCGGCCCGGACACGGTGGTCGCGGGGCCGCCTTCTTCACCCACTTCGGGCTTGGGCGTCGGGGGACGCGAGATGAGCGTGTAGGTCGTCACGGCTTCTCAACGTCCGAAGCGATGAATTCCGCGAACGCGTCCTTCCAGTCGGGATGCCAGCGCGACAGGGCCGGGCGGTTCTCGATGACGTCGCCCATGGCCCAGGCCATGCGCTTTTCATCGACGGCGCGCGGCACGTCGTTGTCGGGACACAGGATGTAGAAGTCGCCGCGCGCGATGCTGTCGAGCATGAACCGCACGGTCTGCTCCGGCGTCCAGGCCGCGGCCGGCTTGTCGGTCCCGCGCCGGGTCATGCCGGTGAAGACATAGCCGGGGATCAGCAGGCGGGCGTCGACCTGGCAGTCGACGATCTCGCGCAGGCTGTGGGCCAGGCCTTCGGTCAGGGCCTTCACCGCCGACTTGGAGACGTTGTAGGCGGTGTTGCCCGGCGGCTGGGTGATGCCCTGCTTGGAGCCGGTGTTGATGATCAGGCCGGGACGGCCGCTGGCCGCCATCTCCTCGCCGATCAGCTGGACGCCGTTGATCACGCCCCACAGATTGACGTCGAGCACGCGCTTCCAAGGGTCCTCGCCGGAGAAGGCGTCGCCCCCGCCGCCGACCCCGGCGTTGTTCATCAGCACGTCGATCGCGCCGAACTTGTCGACGGCGGCGTCGCGCAGGGCCTGGACGGCGGCGCGGTCGGCGACGTCGGTCTCCACGGCCAGGGCCTTGTCACCGATGGCGTCGGCGGCCTTTTTCAGGGCGCGGCCCATGATGTCGGCCATGACGACGTTCATGCCCAGGGCCGCGAACGCCTGGGCGGCGGCCATGCCGATGCCGTCGGCCGCGCCGGTGATCACGGCGGTCTTGCCCGGTCCGATTGCCGGATGAATGGGGGCGGGATGGATCGTCATGCGGCGACCAGCTCCGGCAGCTTGCCGGTGAATTCCAGGGTGATCGGACCGGTCATGATCACGTGGCCGTCGGCCTCGCGCCATTCGATGGTCAGGGCGCCGCTCTCGAACTCGACCTTGGCCGTCCGGTCGGTCAGGCCGCGACGCACGGCGGCCACCTGGGCCGCGCAGGCGCCGGTGCCGCAGGCGGCGGTCAGGCCCGCGCCGCGTTCCCAGACCTTCAGCTGGATGTGATCCCGCGCCGCGATGTGGGCGAAGCCGACATTGACGCCCTCGGGGAACAGCGGGTGGTGCTCGACGAGACTGCCCGTGCCGCGCGCGAAATCGTCGCTGACCGGGGCGTCGACGAAGAACACCACGTGCGGATTGCCCATCGAGACGCAGCCCGGCGTATGGACCAGCGGCGCGTCGATCGGACCGACCTGCAGCTCGACGCCCACGGTGTCCATCTCTTCCGACAACGGGATCTGGTCCCAGGCCAGGCCCGGCTTGCCCATGTCGACGGTGACCAGCTTGTCGCCGGCCATCACGCCCGACAGGCGCCCGGCCACGGTGTCGAAAGCCACGGACTCCTTCTTGGCCGACTGCATCAGCAGCCAGGCCACGCAGCGGGTGCCGTTGCCGCAGGCCCCGGTCTCCTCGCCGTCGGAATTCCAGAACCGCACATAGGCGCTGGCGCCCTCGGCGCGCGGCGGGTCGATGGCGATCACCTGGTCGCAGCCGATCCCGCCCTCGCCCCCATCCTTGCTGGGACGTTTGGCAATGGCGCGGATGTCCTCAGCCGTCGGATTGAAAGGCTGGGTCAGGGTCTCGATCACGACGAAGTCGTTGCCGAGGCCGTTCATCTTGAGAAAGGTGCGGCTCATGGTCCGGGCTATATAGTGGAAAACCGCGCGCGAGTCAGAGGCTGGCCCCAACTGCGGCGATTTGAGCGTCGGTTTTGCGACCGAAGAGAGGGCTGAACTTGCGCGATCACAATGGCGAAGAGCACGGCCTGCGCCTCCGAGCCCGCCTTCGCGCCCTCTACCATGGCGCCTCGCCCGCCGCCGTTCGGTTCCGCTACGGGATCATCGTCATTGACCTGGCGATCATCGCCTTCTTCGTCGCCGCGCCGCTGATGCGCCGCCACGGCCTGACCTTCTACGCGATCGACTATGGGGTGGCCGCGTTCCTCGGCCTGGACCTGGCGGCCCGCGCCATCGCCCATGGCGAGATCAAGACCTGGCTGAAAAAGCCGATCACCTGGGTCGACCTGTTCGTCCTGGCCACCCTGCTGTTCCCCGCCTGGCTGTTCAACTTCGGGTTCCTGCGGGTAGTTCGGCTGTGGACCCTGATCCACAGCGAGTTCTTCTGGCGCACGATCGGCCGGCGCTATGACGACACCCGGGTGGAACAGATCACCCGCGCGGCCTCCACCCTGATCACCTTCGTCTTCGTGGTCACGGGCTTCGTCTATTCCAGCTTCGCCGGGCGGCACGCCGGGATCGGCGGCTATGTCGACGCCCTCTATTTCACCGTCACCAGCCTGACGACCACCGGCTACGGCGACGTCACCTTGCCCGGCGTCTGGGGCAAGCTGCTGTCGATGGCGGTGATGCTGGGCGGGGTGTCGCTGTTCATCGGCCTGATCCAGTCGATCCTGCGGCCGCACAAGGTGACCTATCCCTGCCATACCTGCGGCTTGCGCCGGCACGACCCCGACGCCGTGCACTGCAAGGCGTGCGGCCAGATCCTGAACATTCCCAACGACGACTGAGCGTCCACTGGCGCGGTCCCGGATTTCCGATACCGTCCAGACCAAGAGCCCCGCTTCCGAGCGGCGCCCCTGTCACGACAGCCGCCGGATCCCCAGATGCGCAGACTGCTTCTCGTCCTCCTCGCCTCCACGAGCCTCATGACCACAGCCGCCCAAGCCGCCGATCCCGCTCCCGCCGACACGGAAGCCCGCACGCCCCTGGCCGAGCTGGGCAAGGACGATCCCTACAAGTGGATGGAGGAGATCGAGGGCGAGCGGCCGCTGGCCTGGGCCAAGGCCGAGAACACCCGCAGCCTGGCGATCCTGCAAGGCGACAGCCGCTATGCCGGGCTGGAAAGCCAGGCCCTGGCCATCCTCAACGCCAAGGACCGGGTGCCGGGCGTGTCGTTCGCCGGCGACGGCTCCCTGCGCAACTTCTGGCAGGACGCCGACCATGTGCGCGGCATCTGGCGCAAGACGACGCTGGAGAGCTACCGCACCGCCGAGCCCCAGTGGGAGACGCTCCTCGACATCGACGCCCTGTCCAAGACCGAGAACGCCAACTGGGTGTTCAAGGGCGCGGGCTGCCTGGCGCCCGAGGAGACCCGTTGCCTGCTCAACCTGTCGAACGGCGGCAAGGACGCGGTGACGATCCGCGAGTTCGACACGACGACCAAGGCGTTCGTCCCCGGCGGCTTCGTCCTGCCCGAAGGCAAGCAGAACGTCGGCTGGCTGGACAAGGACACCCTGCTGGTGGCCCGCGAATGGGAGCCGGGCCAGGTGACCAAGTCGGGCTATCCCTACGTGGTCAAGGCGCTGAAGCGCGGCCAGGCCCTGGCCGACGCCAAGGAGCTGTTCCGGGGAACGCCCGAGGACGTCTCGGCCTCCGCCTACACCCTGACCGACCCCGACGGGAAGGTCATGGCCGTGCTGGCCAGTCGCGCGGTCAGCTTCTTCGAGGCCGAAACCTATCTGCTGACCGACACGGGACCGGTGAAGCTGCCCTTCCCGCTCAAGCACTCGGTCCAGGGCTATGTCGCCGGCCAGGTGGTGATGTCGCTGGAACAGGACTGGCCCGAGAAGGGCTTCAAGACCGGCGACCTGCTCAGCCTGGACCTGGCGGCCCTGAAGGCCGATCCGGCCAAGCCCGCGCCCGTGCTGGTCCTGCGCCCCACCGCCAGGCAGTCGGTGGAGGGCGTCACCTCCACCCGCGACAAGCTGGTGGTCGGGTTGCTGGACAACGTCACCGGCGGGGCCCTGGTCTACAGCCATGGGCCCGAGGGCTGGACCTCGCAAAAGCTGGCCCTGCCGACCAATTCGACGATCGGCCTGGGCTCGGCCTCGCAGAAGGACGACCGGCTGTTCGTCAGCGTCACCGGCTATCTGACGCCCTCGACCTACTGGCTGGCCGACGCCGCGTCGCTGAAGCTGGAGCAGGTCAAGGCCTCGCCCGCCCGCTTCGACGCCTCGACCCACGTGGTCGAGCAGTTCGAGGCGACCAGCACCGACGGGACGAAGATCCCGTACTTCGTCGTGCGGCCCAAGGGCGTGAAGTACGACGGGACCGCCCCGACCCTGCTCTACGCCTATGGCGGCTTCCAGGCTTCGATGACCCCGGCCTATTCGGGCGTGATGGGCAAGCTGTGGCTGGAGCGCGGCGGCACATACGTGGTGGCCAACATCCGCGGCGGCGGCGAGTTCGGTCCGGCCTGGCACAACGCCGGCCTCAAGGAGAACCGCCAGAAGGTCTATGACGACTTCTTCGCCGTCTCCCAGGACCTGATCACCCGCAAGATCACCTCGCCGCGGCGCCTCGGGATCATGGGCGGCAGCAACGGCGGCCTGCTGATGGGCGTGGCCCTGACCCAGCGGCCCGAGCTCTACAACGCCATCGTCGTACAGGTGCCGCTGTTCGACATGATCCGCTATACCCAGATCGGGGCCGGCGCCTCGTGGGTGGGCGAGTACGGCGACCCCGCCATCCCGTCCGAGCGGGCGGTGATCGCCAAGTACGACCCTTATTCCAACCTCAAGGCCGGCCAGAAGTATCCCGAGGTGTTCATCGAGACCTCGACCAAGGACGACCGCGTCCATCCGGCCCACGCCCGCAAGGCGGCGGCCCGGCTGGAGGAACTGGGCTATCCGGTGCTGTATTACGAGAACATCGACGGCGGCCACGCGGCCAGCGCCAACCTGGCCGAGACCGCGCGTCGCCAGGCGCTGGAGTACATCTATCTGTCGAAGAAGCTGATGGACTGACCCCAAGCCGGGGTCCCCGCGCTGTAAACCCAAGTTCAATCTATCCCCGTCAGGATGCCGTCGATTATCCGGCCGCTCTCGAGCCGGTTCGAGGTTGCCTTGAAGATCGACGTCTTCCCCGCCCTGGAACTGCCCGCGGAGGTCCACGCGGCCTGGTCGGCCGTGCAGGCCGGCGAGGCGCGCCTGGACAGCCCGTTCCTGTCGCCGCTGTGGGCCCAGGCCGTCGCCCGCGCCCAGGGCCCGGCCGGCGGCGTGCAGGTCGCGGTTCAATACGATCCGGCGGGCGATCCCGCCGCTTTCCTGGCCGTGCGCAAGCGCGGCTCGACCGCCATGCCGGCCGGCGCGCCGATGAGCGACTACCAGGCCCTGGTGGCCCGCGACGGCTTCCGGGCCGATCCGCGCGCCATGCTCCAGGTCCTGAGCGTGTCACGCTACGATTTCTGCCACATGCTGGCCGAGGATCCGGCCTTCCAGGGCCATGCCCGCGGACGGGACGTCTCCTGGGTGGTCGAGGTCGCCGACGGCTATGCCGCCTACGAGGCCGAACGCAAGGCGGCCGGGGTGGGGGCGCTGAAAGACATCGACAAGAAGCGCCGCAAGGTCGAGCGCGAGGTCGGCCCCGCCCGCTTCACCGCCCTGTCGGACTCCCGCGCCGACTACGCGCAGTTGATCGCCTGGAAGCGCGCCCAGCTGGCCGCCACCGGCCAGACAGACCTGTTCAAGACGGCCTGGGTCATGCGGCTGATGGACGAACTGCTGGAGACCCGCGACCCGGCGTTCGGCGGCGGGCTCTACACCCTGCACCTGGGCGACGAACTGGCGGCCGTGCACTTCCACCTGCGGGGCGGCGCCACGATCCACGGCTGGCTGATCGCCCACGACCCGAAGTTCGAGCGCTACTCGCCGGGCCTGCTGCTGTTCCAGGACATCCTGCGGGACCTGGACACCGGGCCCTACAAGCGCCTGGACCTCGGGGCCGGCGACTATCGCTTCAAGCGCGAGCTGTCGAACCGGCAGCAGGGCGTGATGTTCGGGTTCCTGGGCGCGCCGTCGGTTTCGACCCTGGCGCGCACGGCGGCCTACAGCCTGCGCGAGGTGGCCGAGGCCCTGCCGCTGGGGGCGGTGTCAGCCCTGCCGGGCAAGGCGATGCGACGGATCGACGTCCTGCGCGGGCTGCGCTGAACGTCACGCTCCGGTGATGTCTAGGAAGCCCGTGCGATCAGCGCGATCACGCAGCTCCAGAGCATGAGATTGACGCCGGAAATAAGCAGAAGCCAGCCCAGGCGACCCTGACGGCCGTCCTGCCGCGCGCGATACGCAACGCCGCGAACCACATGACCCATGGTTTCCTCCAAAGCTCTCTACTGGAGCTTGAGTCGGATGAAACCCCTGTTCCGAGGCACGCGCAAGCAAGTTTGATCGGCTGTCCCAGGACAATCTCGAAAATGTGACGGCGGTCTAGCTTTGGGCGTGACAGCTGAAAGTGGATGCCGGTTCGGCGTCCGTCACGCCCTCGATGTTCAAGCTAGGACGAAACGGCGTTGATCCGCAGGGCCGGCGGGTCGATGCGGCCCGCCTCCCAGGCGCGGGTCCAGCCCAGGCGCTTGACCGGCTCGCGGAAGGCGAAGCGCAGCAGGTGCTCGGCGACGACGTCCTCCAGCCGGGCCAGGCCCTCCAGGTCGGCCGCCTCGATCGTGACGTCCAGCCCCTCGGGGTCGGCCAGCATGCTGCAGGTCCCCAGCGGCAGCGGGATCAGAGCCGAGATGTCGTCGTACGTCACCTCAAACCTGTGGCCCCAATGCTTGGCCAGCTGGATCATGTAGCGCGAGCCCTTGTCGGTGTTCAGGCGGGCATGGCTCTGCATGGGCTAGACCCCTTCGATGGCCGCGGCCGCGTCGTCCATGACCTTGGCGATCGCCGCGACCTGTTCGGGGGTCAGCGAGCCGGAGGTCAATTTCAGGCGCAGGGCGGTCTTCAGGTTCTCGCGGGCCCGCATGATCTGCGGCGAGAAGGCGGCGCTCTGGGCGGCGGCTTCGGCCATGCGGGTGAACAGGCCGTGGACCGGCTGGCTGTTGCTTTCCAGGAAGGCCTGGCCCTCGTCGGTGATCGTGTAGAGCTTCTTGCCGCCGCCGGCGTCGGCCGCGGTGACGTAGCCCAGCTCTTCCAGCAGGGTCAGGGTTGGATAGATCACGCCGGGGCTGGGGGTGTAGGCCCCGCCGGCGGCGGTCTCGACGGCCTTGATCAGCTCGTAGCCGTGGCTGGGCTTGTCGGCGATCAGCTTCAGCACGACCAGGCGCAGGTCGCCGTGATCGAAGAACCGGCCCATGCGGCCGCCGCGACGATGATGGCCTTCGTGGCCGTGGAAGCCGAACGGATGGCGGCCGAAGGGCGCGCCGTGATGACCGCCGTGGCGGCCGTGGTGGGGATGACGTCCAAACATGTAGGTTTTAGATCCTGTTTCGTTATATCGAACTTACAGATATATCGGATTGGCCGAACGTCAAGAGTGTTTTCCGATATATCTGAAATCGATCTAGACAGATCGTGGCCGGGGACAGGCGCATGCGCCTGTCCCCAATCGTGGTTACGCGCCCGGCGGCACCGGGAAGCCGCGGTTGCGCATCAAGGCGCCGATCTTCACGTCGCGGCCGCGGAAGCGGCGGAAGGCCTCGCCCGCGTCGATCGTGTTGCCCACGCTCATAATGTCGTCGTGCAGGCGCTTGGCCACGGCCTTGTCGTAAAAGCCGCCCGGCGCCTCCTCGAACGCCTCGGCGGCGTCGGCGGTCAGGGTGTCGGCCCAGATGTAGTTGTAGTAGCCGGCCGAATAGCCGTCGCCCGAGAAGATATGGCCGAACTGGGTGGGCCGGTGGCGCATGACGATCTCGGACGGCAGGCCGATCTCGGTCAGGGCCGACTTCTCGAAGGCTTCCGGGTCGATGGCCTGGCCCTTGGCGGCCAGGTGGATCTTCATGTCGTAGATCGCCGAGGCCAGGTACTCGACCGTCGAGAAGCCCTGGTTGAAGGTCTTGGCCTTCTCGATCTTGGCCACCAGATCGGCCGGGATCGGCTTGCCGGTCTGGTAGTGGACGGCGAACTTCTCAAGCACCGGCTTGGTCGGCAGCCAGTGCTCGTTCAGCTGGCTGGGGAACTCGACGAAGTCGCGGGCCACGTTGGTGCCGGCCAGGGTCGGATAGGTCACGTCCGAGTTCAGGCCGTGCAGGGCGTGGCCGAACTCGTGGAACATGGTGACGGCGTCGTCCCACGAGATCAGCACCGGCTCGCCGGGCTTGCCCTTCACGAAGTTGCAGTTGTTGGAGACGATCGGGGTGATCACGCCCTTGAACTTCTCCTGGCTGCGGTACTCGCTCATCCAGGCGCCCGACTGCTTGCCGGCCCGCGCATAGGGGTCGAAGTACCACAGGCCCACGCGTTGTTTCCCATTGGGCCCGCCCTTGGTCACTTCCCAGACGCGCACGTCGGGATGGCAGACCGGCACGTCGGTGATCTGGGTGAAGCTGAACCCGTAGAGTTGGCCCGCCGCCCAGTGGATGGCCTCGCGCAGCTTTTCCAGCTGCAGGTAGGGCTTGACCACGTTCTGGTCGAGGTCGTAGCGCGCCTTGCGCACCTTCTCGGCGTAGTGGCGATAGTCCCAGGGGGCGATCTTGAAGGTCGCGCCTTCGGCGTCGGCGACCTTCTGCATGTCGGCCACTTCCTCGTGGACCCGGGCCACGGCCGGCTTCCAGACCTGCATCATCAGGTTCATGGCCGCGTCCGGGGTCTTGGACATCTGGTCGGCCGTGATCCAATGGGCGTAGGTTTCGAAACCCAGCAGTTGGGCCTTTTCGGCCCGCAGCTTGAGGATCTCGGTGATCACCGCCTTGTTGTCGTGGGCGTCGTTGTTGTCGCCGCGCGACACCCACAGCTTCCAGCCCTTCTCGCGCAGGTCGCGGCGATCGGAATAGACCAGGAAGGGCTCCATGGACGAGCGGGTGTTGGTGATCAGCCACTTGCCCTTCAGGCCCTTTTCCTCGGCGGCGGCGGCCGCGCCGGCCTTCACCGAATCCGGCAGGCCGGCCAGGTCGCCCTCGGCCAGCTCCAGGGTGTAGCCCTCCTCGTCGGCCAGCTCGTTCTGGCTGAACTTGGTGTAGAGGCTGGCCAGGGCCTGGTTGATCTGGCCCAGGCGGGCCTTCTTGGCGGCGTCCAGCGCCGCGCCCTGGCGGGCGAAGCTGTTGTAGACCACCCAGGTCAGGCGCTTCTGCTCGGGCGTCAGGTTCGAGGTCTCGCGGGCGTCGTAGACGGCCTTGATGCGGGCGAACAGCTGCTCGTTCTGGATGATCTCGTCGCCGAACGCCGCCAGCTTCGGCGTGCTCTCGGCCTCGACCTTCTGCATGGCCGCGTCGTTCATCGTCGAGGTGAACACCCCGAACAGCGCGCCGACCCGATTCAGGGTCCGACCGGAGTCCTGGAACGCGGCCATCACGCCCTCGAAGGTCGGCGCCATGCGCTTGGCGGTCAGGGCGAAGATCTCCTGGCGCTGCTCGGCCATGGCCGTCTCGAAGGCCGAGGCGAACAGCTCGGGCTTGACCTTGTCCAGCGGCGGCAGGCCGCCATGCGGCCCCGTCCATTGGGCCAGCAGGGGGTTTGCGGAAGCGGCGGCGGGGGTGGCGGCTTTGGCGATCATGGGCATCAGGGCGGTCGCGCTGGCGGCGGCGAGGAAGGAACGACGCTTCACGGGCGGGTCTCCGGAGAAAGGAAGCTGAACCCTAGAGCGCCGCGAGGCTCATCGTTAAGCGCTTTCATGCGGAATTCGTCCCACGAAGCGTGAATTCGACGACAGAAACTCTCCCGCGCCCCTCTGGACCGGGACCGGTTCGTGCCGGCGCCGGACCTGCACGGGCCCGGCGCCAGAATCTCAAGGCGCCCGCGTGGACGGCCGGGCGGCGGCGGGGTAAGCCAGATCCATGTCCATCGGCGTCTTCGACTCCGGCGTGGGCGGCCTCACGGTCCACCGCGCCCTCGTGAACCGTCTGCCCCAGGCGGACTTCACCTATCTGGCCGACCAGGCCAACGCGCCCTACGGCGGGCGGCCGGGCGAGGAGGTCGTCGACCTGACCCGGGCCGGCTGCGAGCGCCTGTTCGACACCGGCGCCAGCCTGGTGGTCCTGGCCTGCAACACCGCCTCGGCCATCGCCCTGCGCCGCCTGCAGCAGACCTGGCTGCCGGGTTACCGCAAGGCCCTGGGCCGGCCGATCAACATCCTGGGCATCATCGTGCCGACCATCGAGGCGGCCACCGGCCTGCCCTGGGAGCACGAGGCCGAGCGGCGCGGCGACAAGGTCGAGCAGTTGGACGTGCTGGGCGTGTTCTCGACCCAGGGCACGACCAGTTCGCGCGTCTACGAGATCGAGATCGACAAGCGCAAGCAGGACATCGCGGTGTTCTCGCAAGCCTGCCCCGACCTGGTGCCGATGATCGAGGCCGACGCCGGGGCCGTGGACCTGGCCAAGGCGGTCGAGGGCTATGTCCAGGCGCTGAAGACCCGCATCGGCCGCTATCCGGACCGCGCCGTGCTGGGCTGCACCCACTACGAGATCATCGCCGACATCTTCCGCGCCGCCCTGCCGGCCGGCACGCCGGTCATCCACCAGCCGGCCTCGACGGCCGACGCCCTGGAGCTGTACCTGCAGCGCCATCCGGAGTTCGACCCGGGGACGGGCGGCTCGCGCAAGTTCCTGACCACCGGCGCGCCGGGGCCGCAGAACGGGCTGGTGGAGAGCTTCTGGGGCGGGCCGTTGAGGTTCGAGGCGGCTTAGAGCTGGCGTTTGAGCGGCTAACACTTGCCCCCTACGGGTCGCTTCGCGACCGTCTTCCCCCACAGGGGGAAGAGGGCGCGGCGCGGGAGCCTCCGCCCCTATGGGGGCGGACAGGCGGCGAAGCCGCCAGGTGGGGGCAAGTGGCGGCTTGACGCGAAGACCGCAGGCGGCACCCTTCTTCCAACCGGGAGGGCCCCACCCCATGAAACACCTGCTGATCGCCGCCACGCTCGCCCTGGCCGCCACCACCGCCCGCGCCGAGGTCGTCGACGCCCAGCCGGGCGGCTTCGAAGTCAAGCGCACGGCCGTGCTGAACGCGCCGGCCGACAAGGTCTACGCCGCCCTCGCCCAGCCCTCGCAGTGGTGGAGCAAGGACCACACCTGGTCGGGCTCGTCGGCCAACCTGTCGCTGGCCCCGATGAGCGGCGGCTGTTTCTGCGAGAAGCTGCCGAACGGCGGCTCGGTGATGCACATGACCGTGGTCTACGCCCAGCCCGGCCAGGGGCTGCGGCTGTTCGGCGCCTTGGGGCCGCTGCAGATGTCCGGCGCGACCGGCCACCTGGGCTGGACCCTGTCGGAGACCAACGGCAAGACCACCCTGACCCAGACCTACGACGTCGGCGGCTACATGAAGGGCGGTCTCGACAAGATCGCGCCGGGCGTCGACCACGTGCTGAGCGAGCAGTTCGACCGCCTGACGGCCTATGTCGAAACGGGCAAGGCGCCCTAGCCGGCGACCGTCATCCCGACGCAAGGCCCGGGATGACAGCGGCTGGAGCTACTTCTCGTAGCTGGCCTTCTGGCTGAGCAGCCAGGAGAAGTCGGCGGTCAGCTGGCCCGACTGGTTCCCCTTGCCGGTCTTGGGATCGTACGAGGTCCAGACCCCGGCCGACGAGTGGCAGCCCATGCAGCTTTCCGTCTGGAAGGTCAGGGTGTTGATCCCCGGCGGCACCGGCTTGCCCTGGTTGTTGAGCACCGAGTTCCAGACCGGCGGCTGGGCGGCGCCCGAGGCGGGGCAGTCCTGGCCGCTGGGCAGTTCCTCGCCGTTGCACGCCACCTGGTTGCCCTTCTGGAAGTAGGTTTCCATGGTGACGTTGGTCAGGAACACCGGGGTGGGATTCCCGCCCGGCTTGTTGCCGATGGCGTTCGGCAGGCCGCCGTTCCACGGGGCCGGTCCCGCCGTCGGGTCGGTCGGCCACTGAGTGTCGATCAGCTGGTAGTACTGCCAGACCGAGCCCTGGGCCTTCAGGGCCGCCTGGGCCTGGCGGTTCAGGGCGACCTTGTCGCCGGGGATCGGGATGCCGCGCCAGGCCTGGGTCGGGATGCGCGGATAGACGCCCTTCACCTTCTGCGGCAGCTGGTTGACGGCGCACATCGGGCAGTTGGGATCGACGAACGACGGGTTCAGCTTGGGGTGGGCCACCGCGTCGACGTCCAGATTGTCGACCTGCTCGAAGGTGGACCAGATCCATTGCGGCGAGGTCGTGGACTTGTGGCCGATATGCATGCCGACCAGGCCGACCGTCACCTTGCGCTCCAGCTGCTTGCCGTCCGGCCCCTGGTCGATGACCACCGCCGGGCTGGTGTGGAAGCGGCTGAAATCGTCCTTGCCGGGCTTCAGGATCCGCCAGGCGAACTTCAGCTCGAACGACCCGCTCCAGTCCTTGCCGGGCGTGCCCAGCGGCATGGCCACCTTGTTGCCGGCCTTGGAGAAGGCGACCTGGCCGTTGATGTTGTACAGGCTGTTTTCGCAGAGATAGCCGACCTCGTTGGGGTCGATCATGATCTCGTAATAAACGAACTCGCCGTTCTGATCGAGCATCGGGCCCGAGAACGCCTGGTTGATGTCGTCGCCCAGATTGGCGGCGTTCAGCTCGCCCACCGCCGACAGCACGCCCAGGAACCGGGTCGCGCGCGGATCGGCGTTGGCGACGGCCTGGGCCGAGAACGGCGCCAGTCCCTTGCTGACCGGCTTGCCCAGGTCGCCCCGGAACAGGGTCAGGGTCCGGGCCTTGGGCGACACGCCGCAGGCGGCCGGCTTGGCGCCGTCGGTCTGGAAGATCGAGCTGGAATTGTGCCACAGCGTCCAGTGCGGCGCGCCGAACCGGGTGTCGGTCAGCTTGGGCGCGGCCACGCCCTGGCTGTTGGTGGGCCAGTTCAGCGCCAGGAACATCTGCCAGGAATAGAGGTCGAACTCGCGCTGGACCTCGGAGAACTTCTGGGCCTTTTCCAGCTGGGTCTTCAGCGCGATGTCGACGTCGCCCGGCATCTGCGGCGTCAACTTCGGCGCGAAGTTGGGGAAGGCGGCCAGATAGGCCGGCTTGGGCGGCGGCGCCGCGTTGAGGCCCTGGGCGACGAACAGGCCGCCCCCGCCCGCCAGGCACACCATCACGGCGGCCAGCGCCCGCCAGCCGCTCTTCCGTCCCGTTCCCGAGCCTTTTGGTCCTGAGCTTTTCATCACGCCCTCCGCCCTTTTGGCCGGGTCCGCGCAAGGCTGCGCCATGCGTCATGGGCCCGAGCTTCGCCACAGGCTGATCACCCGAAGGGTGAGTCGTCAATATATAAACGTTATGGTAGATGAGCCCGGTCTTCAGGAGCCGTCGAAAATCCGGGGGAAGAACCAGCCGCGCCAGGGTTTCGCCCCATGGCGGAGCCGGACGTCGAGTCGAAAGATCGGCGCGAGATTTCGATCCCCCGGGAGGTCCAGGATGGCTAGCGGACTCTATGTCGCCCCGGCCGGCCGTCAGGCCTCCGCGCGATGAACGGCGCCTTCGCCAACTGGTTGGAGACCACGCCGTCCTGGTTGATCGGCCTGGTCCTGCTGGCGACCATGTTCGGGGCGTCGCTGTTCGGCGAATGGCTGCAGCGGCGCACCGCCAAGCCAAAACGCGAAGGCGGGGACGAGGGCGACGGCGGCAAGGAAGGCTACATCGTCTCGGCCACCCTGGGCCTGCTGGCCCTGCTGATGGGCTTCACCTTCTCGCTGGCCGTCGACCGCTTCGAGGCGCGGCGGATGCTGGTGCTTGAGGAGGCCAACGCCATCGGCACCACCTATCTGCGCACCCAGATGCTGGAACCCGTCGACCGCGCCCGCATCAGCCAGATGCTGGTGGACTATACCGACAACCGCCTCCTCCTGGCCAAGGCGCCGCCCGACCAGGTCCAGCCGCTGCTGGCCAAGAACGACCAGATGTTGACCGACCTGTGGACCGCCACGCTCGCGGCCTGGCCCTCGATCAAGCATCTGGATTTCTCCAGTTCGTACCTGGAGACCATGAACAACATGATCGACCTGGACTCCGCGCGGAAAGCCGCCCGGCTGGCCCGGGTGCCCAGCACGGTGTTCTTCGTGCTGTTCGTCTACGTGGTCACGTCGGCCGGGGTGCTGGGCTATGCCGGGGCGAACAAGGAAGGGCGCGGCGCGACCGCGTTCCTGTTCCTGCTGCTGGCGATCTCGCTGCTGCTGACGCTGGACATCGATCGGCCCCGGACCGGCCGGGTCACCGAAAGCCAGGCGCCGATGGAGCGGCTGAGGGACACGCTGCGCAGCCAGCCGCCCGAGGTGTTCGACCGGATGTCGGCCGAGAAGGCCGCTCCGGCTCCCGCGGCCACGCCCTAGGGCATTCTCAAGGGAAGCGGCTTCCGGTTCGCGTGAAGAAACACGCGGGACAAACAACTAGGGCCCCGACCTGATGAGGTCGGGGCCCTAGGCGAAGCGGCGGGCGCGAAGTTTAGCCGGCGGCCTGGACGTCGTCGCTGGTGGCGCCCAGCAGGGCCATCTGCAGGCGCGAGCGGTCGCGGCGGGCCGATTCCAGGGCGCCTTCGGCCAGGGCGGCCTCCGAGCGGATCCGTTCGATCTCGGTCTGCATCTCGGCGACCTTGTCGTCGTGAGCGCGGCGGGTCTCGTCTTCCGAAGCCTGGAGAGCCTCGAAGCGGGTGCGCAGTTGGGCGGCGCGTTCCTCGGCGCGCTTGAGCGCCTTCTCGTGGGCCACGACGGTCTTGGCCAGTTGGTCGGCGCGCTCGATCGCGGCGGCGCGGGCGGTGTCGACGCCGGCGTGGCGGCCGCGCAGGTCCTCGACCTCGTCCTCCAGATTGCGGACCCGTTCCAGGGCGCGTTCCAGGGCGACGTTGAGATCGCCGGCCCGGCGTTCGACGGCCTGCTGCTGGGCGCTGCTCTCGTTGAGGCGGGCCGAGATCTGGCCGTTCATTTCCTCGAGCTTGTCGGCGCGGCCGGTCGCGGTCTCCAGGCGGGTCTGCAGGGCCAGAACCTCGGCGCGGCCCGACTCGACCTGGGCTTCCAGGCCGCGGATCGTGCGGGCGCTGTCGGCCTGGACGGTGGTCAGGGCGTTGTCGGCGGCCAGCAGGCGGGCGCGCTCGGCGGCGACCTGGGCTTCCAGTTCGGTCTCGATGCGCGACAGGCGGGCGACGTCGGCGCCGGCTTGTTCAAGGCGCTTCTTCAGGGTGCCCAGCTCTTCGACCTGCAGGGCCGATTGCTGCTTGGCGGCGGCCAGGGCGGCCTCGGACTCGCCGCGGCGGGTGTCGATGTCCTGGGTCTGGACGCGCAGGGTCTCGACGTCCTGGGTCAGGTGCTCGGCGCGGGCGGTGGCGTCGCGCAGCGAGGCCTCCAGGCCGCCGACCTTCAGCTCGGACTGCTGCAGGCCGTTGCGCAGGCGGTCGATCTCCAGGGCGCCGTCCTCGAGGGCGACGTCCAGCGATTGGCGACGCGCGTCGGATTCGGTAAGGGCGGCGTCGGCGGTCGCCAGCTTGGCGGACAGCTCGCGTTCCTCGGCCTGGGCGTGGGTCAGTTGGCGGGCGGCCTGTTCGAAGGCGGCGCGCAGGGCGATCAGTTCGGCGTGCTCGGCGCGGCGGGCCTCGAACTCTTCGGCGACCGGGCCGCGGATCTCGGAGAGCAGCGGCTCGATGGCCCGCAGGTGCTCGACCACGCGGCTGATGCTGTCCAGCCCGCCGTGGATGGTCTCATAGCGGACGCCGATGGCCTGGGTGGCCTCGACCAGACGGTCGCTGTCCCCCTCGGGACGATCGTTCTCGGCGGCAAGCATCACGGGTTTGACGCCGCCCTTGGTGTTGCGATCGCCCTTCGACAGCAGCCTCATCTTGCCCATCCCCTACGATTCCCGGGACGACGCCCATCGCGCCGATTCGGCCGTGCCGACCCGTAGAATCATTTGCCCATTCGTTAACAAGATAGCCCGCCCCCGAGATTGCTGTCGAGGTCAAGATCGCGCGTTCGGCGAGAGGCGCATTGACGCATAGCCAGAAACACGAAAGCCGCCGAAACCGCCCAGAAAGGCGGTCGCGGCGGCTTCATGAAAGTCCGATCGGGGACGTTTCGCCCCCTGTCGGTCGCGCCCTAGGCGGCCTCTTGCTCGGCGGGAACGTCCGGCTCCAGGCGGATCATGTAGTCGAAGGCCGACAGGGCCGCCTTCGAGCCCTCGCCCATGGCGATGATGATCTGCTTGTACGGCGTGGTCGTCGCGTCGCCGGCGGCGAACACGCCGGGCAGCGAGGTCTCGCCGCGATGGTCGACCTCGATCTCGCCGCGCGGGGTCAGGGCCACGCCCGCGTCCTTCAGCCATTCGGTGTTGGGCACCAGGCCGATCTGAACGAACACGCCTTCCAGGTCGACGGTGTGGACCTGGTCGTGGTTGCGGTCCTTGTAGGTCAGGCCGGTGACCTTGTTCCCGTCGCCCAGCACCTCGGTGGTCATGGCCGAGGTGACGATGCGCACGTTGGGCAGGCTGGCCAGCCTGCGCTGCAGGACGGCGTCGGCGCGCAGCTGGCTGTCGAACTCGATCAGGGTCACGTGGGCGACCAGGCCCGCCAGGTCGATGGCCGCCTCGACGCCGCTGTTGCCGCCGCCGATCACCGCCACGCGCTTGCCCTTGAACAGCGGGCCGTCGCAGTGCGGGCAGTAGGCCACGCCCTTGTTCTTGTACTCGGCCTCGCCGGGCACGTTGATGTTCCGCCAGCGGGCGCCGGTGGCCAGGATCACGCTGCGCGAGGTCAGGCTGGCGCCGTTCTCGAGCTTGATCTCGATCAGGCCGCCCGGCGTCTTGGCCGGGACCAGGCCCACCGCCTTCTGCAGGTTCATGATGTCGACGTCGTAGTCCTTGACGTGCTGCTCCAGCGCCGAGGCCAGCTTGGGGCCTTCGGTGTGCGACACCGAGATGAAGTTCTCGATGGCCAGGGTGTCCAGCACCTGACCGCCGAAGCGCTCGGCCGCCACGCCGGTGCGGATGCCCTTGCGGGCGGCGTAGATCGCCGCGGCGGCCCCAGCGGGGCCCCCACCGACAACAAGAACGTCGAAGGCGTCTTTGGCCTTGATCTTCTCGGCTTCACGCGCCACGGCGCCGGTGTCCAGCTTGGCGAGGATCTGTTCCAGGCTCATGCGGCCCTGGCCGAACGGCTGGCCGTTCAGCAGGATGGTCGGCACGGCCATGACTTGGCGTTCCTCCACTTCTTGCTGGAAGAGCGCGCCGTCGATGGCGACGTGGGTGATGTTGGGGTTCAGGGCGGCCATGGTGTTCAGCGCCTGGACCACGTCCGGGCAGTTCTGGCAGCTCTGCGAGAAATAGGTCTCGAACCGGAACTCGCCTTCCAGGGCGCGGACCTGGTCCAGGACCTCGGCGTCGAACTTCGGCGGGTGGCCGCCGACGTGCAGCAGGGCCAGCACCAGCGAGGTGAACTCGTGGCCGAGCGGCAGGCCGGCGAAGCGGACGTCGGCGCTTCCATCCGCCCGGGTGATCGCGAAGGACGGCTTGCGGGCGTCGTCGCCGGCCAGGTTCAGGCTGACCTTGTCGGAGGTCTCGGCCACGGACTCGAGCAGCGCGCGCATGTCCTTGGAGCCCTGGCCCTCGCCGAGCGAGGCGACCAGCTCGATCGGCTGGCGCAGGTTCTGCAGATAGGCTTTCAGCTGGGTCTTCAGACCATCGTCCAACATGGCGGGCTCCGACTGTAGGCGCGCGGGGAGGGACGCGACGCCGGATTCTTGGAAACTGGAGGGGTGTCGCCGCCGGCTCCGTGGGCTGACGGAACCGGCGGACGACGCCTGTCGGGCCCGAAGGCGCGACAGGCTGTAGGCGTGCTTAGATCTTGCCGACCAGGTCGAGCGACGGGGCCAGGGTCTTTTCACCCTCTTCCCACTTGGCCGGGCAGACTTCGCCCGGGTGCGACGCGACGTACTGGGCGGCCTTGATCTTGCGCAGCAGTTCGATGGCGTTGCGGCCGATGCCTTCGGCGGTCACTTCGACGAACTGGATCACGCCTTGCGGGTCGATCAGGAAGGTCCCGCGGTCGGCCAGGCCCACGCCTTCGCGCATGACGCCGAAGTTGTTGGTGATCGCGCCCGACGGGTCGCCGACCATGACGTACTGGATCTTGCCGATGGCGGGCGAGGTGTCGTGCCAGGCCTTGTGCGAGAAGTGGGTGTCGGTCGACACCGCGTAGATCTCGACGCCCAGGCGTTGGAACGTGGCGTAGTTATCGGCCAGGTCTTCCAGCTCCGTCGGGCAGACGAAGGTGAAGTCGGCCGGGTAGAAGAACACGACGGACCACTTGCCCTTCAGGTCGGCGTCGCTGACCTCGACGAACTTGCCGCCCTTGTAGGCCTGGGCGGTGAAGGGTTTGATCTGGGTGTTGATCAAGGACATGAAGTTCTCCTGCAGGAATTGCAAAGGCCTTGTACGCAAGGGAAATCGATAGGACCAATCGATTGTTTCATGCTCGCCGATAGGGTCGCTCTATGCGCCGATTCTGCTGACCTTCGCGGGTGCAGCAAAGATATCGTCAATTGTCTTTTGATTTCCGATAGATCGCCCCTATCTTGCAGACATGCTCCCCACCCTGCGCCAGCTGCAATATCTGAAGCTCCTGTCCGAGCACGGCTCGTTCAGCCGGGCGGCCGAGGCCTGCCACGTCACCCAGCCGACCCTGTCGGCCGGGATCCAGGAGCTGGAGAAGATCCTGGGCGCCCCGGTCGTCGACCGGGCCCGCTCGGGCGTGATCCTGACCGCGGCCGGTCAGGAAGCGGTGCGCCGGGCCGAGGCGATCCTGGCCCAGGCCGAGGATCTGGTGCAGGCGGCGCGCGGCGCGGGCCAGCCGCTGGCCGGTCGGTTCCGCCTGGGCGTGATCCCCACCGTCGCCCCCTATCTGCTGCCGCGCGCCCTGCCGGCCCTGCGCGACCAGTTCCCCAAGCTGAAGCTGTACCTGCGCGAGGACCTGACCCATCGGCTGATCGCCGCCCTGAAGTCCGGCGCCCTGGACGCCGCCCTGATCGCCCTGCCCTACGACATGACCGGCCTGGACTGGGCTCACGTCGAGGATGACGAACTGTTGGCCGCCGCCCCGGCCAACCACCGCATGGCCGCCTTCGATCGGGTCGATCCCGACAGCCTGCGCGGCGACGACATGATCCTGCTGGAGGACGGCCACTGCCTGCGCGACCACGCCCTGGCCGCCTGCGGGCTGGAGCCGCCGCGCGGCGTCCCCGGCGACGAGGAAAGCTTCGCGGCCACCTCCCTGCCCACCCTGGTGCAGATGATCGGCTCGGGTCTGGGCGTGTCGTTCCTGCCGTCGATGGCGGTGGCCGCCGGCCTGGTCCAGAACGCGCCGGTCACCATCCGGCCCCTGAACTCCGACCATTCCAGCCGCGAGATCGTCGTGGCTTGGCGGGCGGGCTCCAGCCGGGGCGCCGAGGGCCGGCTGCTGGCCCAGACCCTGCGCGACCTGCCGCCCGCCGCGCTTTCGCCACGGCACTAGAGTACCTATCCTCTAGCCACGCTTTGAGGAGACGAGGACGGTCATGGTTCGACGCATATCGGCGCTGATCGGCGGCGCGGCCCTCGCCTTCACCACCCTGGTCCTCCCGGCGTCGGCCCAGACCCCGCCGCCCAAGACCGTCGAGCTGCTTCCCCAGGATCCCGGCAGCGCCGTGGTCGAGGAGCTGTTGGTGGTCGCCCGGCCGCCCGGCCCGGCCCTGTGGCTGGTCGAGAAGGGCGGCGCCAAGCTCTATGTGGTCGGCTCCGCCCCGCCCCTGCCGCACCAGCTGAAGTGGGACAGCCCGCGCCTGAACCGCGCCATGGACGAGGCCAGCCTGGTGCTGGTGCCGCCCGAGGCGTCGGTCGGGCCCCTGCAGATCACCAAGTTCTTCCTGACCGGGGGCGGCGGCGTGCGCCAGCCGTTCGGCAAGAAGCTGGAGAACCGCCTGCCGCCAGACGTTCTGGCCCGGTTCGTCAACGCCCGCGAGCAGGCCCAGCGCACGGCCGTGCCCTACAAGGACTGGAAGCCGGCGGTGGCGGGCTTCATCCTGCTGTCGGACTTCCGCCAGGCGGCGGGCCTGTCCGAGGCCAAGCCGGTCAGCACCATCGAGCGCATGGCCAAGGCCAAGGGCGTCAAGGTCAAGGCGATGAGCCAGTATCGCCTGGGCCCCATCCTCTCCAGCGCCGGCAAGCTGTCGGACGACGCCAACCTGGCCTGCCTGCGCGACGCCCTGTCCGAGATCGACTACGAGGCGGCCCACGCCACCACCGTCGGGACCGACTGGGCCAACGGCGATCTGGGCAGCGTGCGGTCGCGCTATTCGACCTCGGCGGCCCAGCGCTGCGTGATGCGCGCGCCTGGCGGTCCGGGCCTGTTGGCCCAGCAGATCGGCCAGTCGGCCGACGCCCTGAACGAGGCCCTGAACCGCCCCGGCGTGACCATCGCCGTCGTCGACCTGGCCTTCCTGCTGCCGGCCAACGGCGTGCTCGACCGCCTGAAGGCCTCGGGCGCGACCATCACCTCGCCCGCCAGCTAGACGCGCGACCGAAGCTTGAGCACACCTCAAGATATGTAAGCTTCACAATACACGTTACGCTTGCATAACGCTGATTTCCTCGCAAAGGTGATGGGGTCGATGACGCCCCATACCGAACGGCTGCGGGAAATCCATGTCGCCATTCCGACAATTCATGGCATGGGCCTGCGCCCTTACCCCGATCTGGGCCATGATTTGCGGCGGGCCGGCGGCAGCCTCGACCCCGGTCCTGGCCTGGGACGGCGCCAAGCGCCTGGGCGTCCAGTGCCTGGTCGATCCCGACCGGCTGCCTGACCGCCGCCGGCTGCAGGCCGCCCTCTGCGACCGCGTCAGGACCCTGGCCGCCGACAAGGCGCCGATCCCGGTCGTCCTGCTGGCGCCCGGCGATCCCGGCCTGATCGCCGCCGACACCGCCGTCCTGCTGTTCCACGGCAATGTTCAGTCCGGCGACGGCAAGGGCGGATCGCTGCTGGTCTTCAGCCTGCGCGTCTTCCGCGCCACGGCGGCGCCGTCCGAGCTGTTCGGCGCCGCGCCGCGCGCCACGGCCCCGCCCCCTGGCCCCCAGTTCGACGCGGCCGTGAACGCCGCCCTCGCCGAGACCCTGCCGTGGCGCTCACGGCCGGCCCCCTGACCCAACGAGCCCCCTGACCTCAAGAAACGGGAAGAACCGATGCGCCTCCACGACGAAAGCCTGGACCAGGACCTCCATCGCGAAACCAGCTTCCCGGTGTTCAACGGGCCGACCGACGCGGTCGCCCCCGCCCTGGACGTCTCGGTCCAGCCGGTCGACGCCTCGGTGGACGGCCAGGGCGGCACGATCCGCGACAAGCCGGTGTTCACGATCGAGCAGGTGATCGAGCAACTCAATCGCGGCGGGGCCGGCTGGACCCCGGGCAATATCGACCACGCCGTGCCGCGCGACGGCGACGTCAGCGTGCTCAACTTCGGCTTCCACACCGCCGACAGCATGTTCGCCGAGCCCTACGTCTATGAAGAGGACGGCGTGCTCTACGGACGTAACGAGTATTTCGGCTTCGCGCCGTTCACCGAGGCCCAGAAGGCCGCCGCGCGCGAGGCCATGGCCAGCTGGGACGACCTGATCGCCCCGACCCTGGTGGAAAGCGCCCCCGAGGTCGCCGACATCACCTTCGCCAACTACACCAACCGGCCCGGCACCCAGGCCTATGCCTACCTGCCGTACGACTACACGCCCGACAACGCCGACCTGATCGCCGGCGACGTCTGGATCAGCGCCAACCAGCCCAGCAACTTCCAGCTGGACGAAGGCCTCTACGGCATCCACACCCTGGCCCACGAGAGCGGCCACGCCCTGGGCCTGCAGCACCCCGGCGACTACAACGCCGCTCCCGGCGTCAGCATCACCTACCCGGCCAACGCCGAATATTATCAGGACAGCCGCGCCTACAGCATCATGTCCTACTTCGCCGCCGCCGAGACCGGGGCGCGGCACTTCGACTTCAACATCTCGACCACGGTCTACGCCGCGACCCCGCTGGTGCACGACATCGCCGCCATCCAGGCGATCTACGGCGCCGACATGACCACGCGGACGGGCAATACGACCTACGGCTTCAACAGCAACGCCGGGCGCGATTCCTACGACTTCACCAAGACCCCGGCCCCGATCATGGCCATCTGGGACGCCGGCGGGATCGACACCCTGGACGCCTCCGGCTACGCGACCGACCAGATCATCGACCTGACCCCGGGCTCGCTCAGCAGCATCGGCGGCGTGACCTTCGAGACCGCCCCGTCGTTCGAGCAGGTCAACGCCAACCGGGCGGCGGCGGGCTACGCCCCCGTGGCCCAGGCGACCTACAATTCGAACATGGCCGCGCTGGCCGCCAACCCCGTGGTCGGCCGGCTGACCGACAATGTCGGCATCGCCTACGGCGCGACGATCGAGAACGGGGTGGGAGGCAGCGGCTCGGACCGGCTGATCGGCAACACCGCGGCCAACACCCTGACCGGCAACGCCGGCAACGACACGCTGGAGGGCCGCGACGGCGCCGACATCCTTCTCGGCGGCCTGGGCAACGACATCCTCGACGGCGGCCTGGGCGTCGACAAGATGACCGGCGGGGCCGGCGACGACCGCTATGTGGTCGACAGCTGGCGCGACACGGTGACCGAGCTGGCCAGCGGCGGGAGCGACACCGTCTGGAGTTCGATCAGCTACAGCCTGGGCTCCAACCTGGAGAACCTGCGCCTGACCGGCGACGCCAATCTCGGCACGGGCAACAGCCTGGCCAACGTCATCGAGGGCAACGACGCCATCAACCTGCTGAGCGGCGAGGCCGGGAACGACAGCCTGTTCGGGGCGGGCGGCAAGGACATCCTGCTGGGCGGCGCGGGCAATGACCGGCTGAACGGCGGCGGCGATTTCGACATCCTGGTCGGCGGCTCGGGCAACGACGTCTTCGTCTTCGACAGCGCCGCCTTCGACGACAACGACCTGTCGATCGACTTCATCAGCGACTACGCCCGCGGCGACCTGTTCGACTTCAGCGCCCTGGACGCCAACAGCACGCTGGACGGCGACCAGGCCTTCTCCCTGGTCTCCCACCTCACCGCCACCGGAGCGGGCCAGATCATGGTCAGCAGCTACGCCAGCATCTTCTCGGCGATCGGCGCCCTGGGCGGCGTCGACGTCGGGGTGTTCGGACTGGCGGGGCTGTTCGAGCGCGCCTCGGTCATCTGGGGCGACCTGGACGGCGACGCCGAGTCGGACTTCGCCCTGCTGGTCTCGGGCGGCGGCCTGTCGACCACCGGCTGGCTGCTCTGATCTACCGGCCTTGCCTCCGGGACGGGCGGTGAATACCTCGGACGGGACCGCTTCCCGTCCGAGGACTTCGTCATGCGCCTGCTCGGCATCGACCACGTGGTGATCCGCGCCCGCGACCCGGTCGCCATGGAGCGGTTCTATGTCGAGGTGCTGGGCTGCGCGGTCGAGCGACGGCAGGACGCCATCGGCCTGGTGCAGCTGCGGGCCGGCGCCCAGCTGATCGACCTGGTCGACGTCGCCGGGCGCCTGGGCCGAATGGGCGGCGCCGCGCCGGGCGCGGGCGGCCACAACATGGACCACCTGTGCCTGCGGGTGATCGACTTCGACGTCGATGGGGTCCGCGCCCACCTGGAAGCCCACGGCGTGGCGATCGGCGACATCGGCGAACGCTACGGCTCGACCGGCGAGGCGACCTCGCTCTATCTGTCGGACCCCGAGGGCAATGGGCTGGAACTGAGAGGCTGAGCGTTTTGACTCTCCTCCCTCTTTCGTGCATAAGCGCGCGCTTCCGGCGCTTCATCAGCAGCGCCTCCACCGTCACGACCCCGGCCTGCTAGCGCAGGATCCATCCGGACGAGGACGGCGAGGACCCCCATCGACGTGATCGTCCATGGGGGCTGATCGCGTTTGGATGTTGTCTTAAGCCAGGGTTCCGCATGTTCGACGGCCTTACAGAGCGACTTTCAGGGGTCTTCGACCGCCTCGGCGGTCGCGGCGTGCTGTCCGAGAAGGACGTCGACGAAGCGCTGCGCGAAGTCCGCGTCGCCCTGCTGGAAGCCGACGTCGCCCTGCCGGTGGTCAAGGACTTCATCAGCAAGGCCAAGGAAGCCGCTTCTGGCGAAGCGGTGATCCGCTCCGTGAAACCGGCCGACCAAGTGGTCAAGATCGTCTATGACGGTCTGGTCGACATGCTGGGCGGCGAGGTCCCCACCGGCCTGAACCTGGCCCTGAACCCGCCGTCGGTGATCCTGATGGCCGGCCTGCAGGGCTCGGGCAAGACCACCACCACCGGCAAGCTGGCCCTGCGGCTGAACAAGATCGAGCGCAAGAAGGTGCTGGTCGCCTCGCTCGACACCCGTCGCCCGGCCGCCATGGAACAGCTGGCCATGCTGGCCAAGCAGGTCGAGGTCGAGAGCCTGCCGATCGTCGCGGGCCAGAGCGCCGCCGACATCGCCAAGCGCGCCCTGCTGGCCGCCAAGCTGGGCGGCTACGACGTCCTGATCCTCGACACCGCCGGCCGCACCACGCTGGACGAGGCGATGATGAGCGAGGCGGCGGAAATCGCCCGCATCGCCAACCCGACCGAGACCATCCTGGTCGCCGACAGCCTGACCGGCCAGGACGCCGTGCGTACGGCGAAAGCCTTCCACGAGCGCCTGCCGCTGACCGGCCTGATCCTGACCCGCGCAGACGGCGACGGCCGCGGCGGCGCGGCGCTGTCGATGCGCCACGTCACCGGCCTGCCGATCAAGTTCCTGGGCGCCGGCGAGAAGATCGACGCGCTGGACGTGTTCGACGCCCGCCGCGTCGCCGGCCGCATTCTGGGCCAGGGCGACGTCGTCGCCCTGGTCGAGAAGGCCGCCCAAGACCTCGACGTGGCCGAAGCCGAGCGCATGGCCAAGAAGCTGGCCAAGGGCCAGTTCGACCTGAACGACCTGGCCGCCCAGCTGGGCCAGATGCAGAAGATGGGCGGCATGCAGGGCATCATGGGCCTGCTGCCGGGCGTCCAGAAGGTCAAGAAGCAGATCGCCGAGAGCGGCATCGACGACAGCATCTTCCGCCGCCAACAAGCGATCATCGGCTCGATGACCAAGCTGGAACGCAAGAAGCCCGACGTCCTGGCCGCCTCGCGCAAGCGCCGGATCGCGGCCGGGGCCGGCGTCGACGTCGCCGAGGTCAACCGCCTGCTCAAGCAGCACCGCCAGATGGCCGACATGTTCAAGGCCATGAGCAAGGACGGCGGCAAGGGCATGGCCCGCATGGCCCAGATGATGGGCGGCGGCGACATGTCCCGGCTCAAGGCCATGGGCGGCGGCAAGGCGGCCGCGCCCGATCAGAATTCCGCGGGGGGCCTTGCCGGCCCTCCGGGGCTCCCCGGTCTTCCGGGATCCGGGGGCGGCGGCGACGCCAAGCCCAACCTCCTCTCCGGTCTGGGCGGCCTGCCCCCCGGTTTCAACCCGTTCAAGAAATAGAACTCAGAACCAAGGACTACCGATATGCTGAAGATCCGTCTCGCCCGTGGCGGCGCCAAGAAGCGCCCCTACTACTCGATCGTCGTCGCCGACAGCCACTCGCCCCGCGACGGCCGCTTCATCGAGAAGGTCGGCACCTACAACCCGCTGCTCAAGAAGGACGACGCCGCGCGCGTGACCCTGAAGGTCGAGTCGATCCAAGCCTGGCTCGCCAAGGGCGCCCAGCCGACCGACCGCGTCGCCCGCTTCCTGGCCGCCCAAGGCCTGGTCCAATGGACCCACGGCAACAACCCCGAGAAGGCCAAGCCGGGCAAGAAGGCCCAGGAACGTGACGCCGAGCGCACCCAGCGCGACGCCGACCGCGCCGCCGCCGAAGCCCAGGCCAAGGAAGACGCCAAGGCCGCCGCTGAAGCCGCCAAGATCGCCGCCGCCGAAGCCGCTGCTGAAGCCGCCGCCGCTCCGGCTCCGGAACCGGAAGTCGTCGCCGAAGAAGCTCCGGCCGTCGAAGCCGCTGCTGAAGAAGCTCCGGCCGCCGAAGAGGCCCCGGCCGCTGAAGCCGCCGCTGAAGAAGCCCCGGCTTCGGAAGAAACCACCGAAGGCTAAGGCCTTCGGAAGCGCCGCCGCCGGGCTCCCGCCTGGCGGCGGCGTTTTCTTTTGCGCGATACGCTCATGACCCAGTCGTCCCCGCAGAACCTGATCCTGGTCGGCCGCGTCGCCGGCGGCTTCGGCGTGCGCGGCGAGGTGCGGATCGCGACCTTCACCGAAGACCCGCTGACCCTGACCAGGTTCAAGGTGCTGATGCGCCAGGACGGCTCGACCGCCCTGACCCTGACCACCGCCCGCGTGGCCAAGGAGGGCGTCGTCGCCCGCTGCGTCGGGATCGAGACCAAGGAAGCCGCCGACGCCCTGCGCGGCCTGCGGCTCTACGTCCCCCGCTCGAGCCTGCCCGAGCCGGACGAGGACGAGTTCTACCTGGCCGACCTGATCGGCCTGACCGTGCGCCACGCGGCCACCAACGACCTGATCGGCAAGATCAAGAGCGTCCAGAACTTCGGCGCCGACGACCTGCTGGAGATCACCCCGGCCCTGGGCGGCCAGACCTGGTACCTGCCCTTCACCCGCGCCGCCGTGCCCGAGGTGAAGATCGCCGAGGGCCTGGTCCTGGCCGATCCCCCGGCGATGGTGGGTGAGCCGGAAGGTCCGATCGAGGACGAAGGCGACGCCGAGCGTCACTACGACTGAGGATTGACATTCAAGTCCGCCGAGTTCCTACTTTGTTCTCATAGTAGTTCGGTCGCGTCGCATGTCGTCAACCGCCCCTATCCGCTTCACGCCGGCCCGAATCCATCAGGTTCGCGGAGAGAACGTCGTGCTCGACGAAGCCATCGCCGCGCTTTTCAGCGTCGAGACCCGGCGGCTGAACGAGCAGGTGCGCCGCAACGCCGGGCGCTTCGAGGGCTGCGTTCCAGCTGACCCACGAGGAGACCGCCAACTTGATATCGCAAAATGCGACATCAAGTTGGGGCGCCCTGGGTCTTCACCGAACACGGCGTGGTCATGGCCGCCACGGTCCTGAAGTCCGATCCGGCGATCGCGGCGATGAAGCTGGTTGTCGAAACCTTCGTCGCCGCGCGCGTTCGACCGCCCGTCCTGACGAACGGCGAACTGGCGTCGCGCGCGCCCAAGGGCGGCTTGATCCCAAGGCTGACCGACGCGATCGCCGCCGTCCTCGACTCCGTGGTCGATCAGCACAGCCGCGCGACCGTACGCGACGAGGCCCAGGACCTGCTGAACCGCTCGATCGAGCATCTGAAGGACCGCCTCTCCCGCGCCGGCCTCGAGAACGAGGCCCTGGCCGCGCGCGCGACGAAGCTTCTCGCGGAAGCCGAAGCCAGCAAGGCCACCGCCGCCAAGACCCAAGCCGAGGCCGGCGAGATCGAGTTGCGGCTGCTGGCCCGCAAGCTTCAGCTGGTGATCGAGGCCGAGCGCGCGATGACCAGCGGCGACCTGGACCGGTTCATCGGCGTGCTGGAGCGGCTCGGCGCCGCCTAGCCTACTTCCGCACCCGCATCAGGCATTCCTGGGCCACCGAGGCCACCAGCTTGCCGTCGCGGGTGAACATCTGGCCGCGCACCAGGCCGCGGCCCTGCGAGGCCGACGGACTGTCCTGCGAGAACAGGATCCAGTCGTTGAAATCGAACGGATGGTGGAACCACATGGCGTGGTCAAGGCTGGCGGCCTGCAGGCCGGGCGTTGTCCAGATCAGGCCATGCGGGCGCAGGGCGCTCTCCATGAAGGCCATGTCCGAGGCGTAGGCCAGCGCGCATTGCTGCAGGCGGACGTCGTCGCCCAGCGGCGCCTTGGCCCGCATCCAGACTTCCTTGGTCGACGACTTGGGCGTCGGCTTGGTCGGGTGCTGCGGATCCACCCAGCGCAGGTCGATCGGGCGCGGATGCTCGGCCATCTTGACGAACTTGGGATGCACCTCGTCGCCCAGCGACCGCAGGTACTCCGCGTCGGTCGGCAGGGTCTCGGGATCCAGACTCGATGGCATCGGCGCCTGGTGCTCCAGCCCCGCCTCCGGGGTCTGGAACGAGCAGGCCAGGTTGAAGATCTGCTCGCCGTGCTGGATGGCCGCCACCCGCCGGGTGGTGAAGGTGCCGCCGTCGCGCGCCCGCTCGACCTCGTAGAGCACTGGGGCGTTCACGTCGCCGGGCCGGATGAAATAGGCGTGCAGCGAGTGGCAGATGCGGTCGGGCACGGTCTTGTAGGCCGCGGTCAGGGCCTGGGCGATGACCAGGCCGCCGAAGATCCGGGGGAAGCCGTCATTGGGGCTGACGCCCCGGAACAGGTTCACCTCGATCGGCTCGAGGGTCAGGATTTCGGCGAGGTTCTCGGGCGTGCGCATGGCGGTTGGTTAGGCGCGTGAGGCGGGCGGGGCAAGTCGTGACCTTGCGTCAGGCCCTTGGGTTTCCCATCGTTGCGTCATGGCCACGCCTTTTCTCCCCGTCGTACCGCCCATCATCCACCACCCCGCCTTCCGCGCCGAGATGCCGGCCGGCCACCGCTTCCCGATGGACAAGTTCTCGCGACTGGCGGCCGTGCTGGAGGCCGAGGGCGTGGCGGGACCGGCCGGCTTCGTCCTTCCCGAGCCGATCGACCTGGACAGCCTGCTGCTGGTCCATGACGAGGCCTATGTGCGCGGGGTGATCGACCTGACCCTGCCGGCCGACGTGGCGCGGCGGGTCGGCCTGCCCAACACCGAGTCGGTGGCGCGGCGGGCCCAGGCGGCGGTCGGTGGCACTCTGGTGGCGGCCCGCCTGGCGCTGGAGCACGGGATCGCCTGCAACACCGCCGGCGGCAGCCATCACGCCCAGGCCGACACGGGCGCGGGCTTCTGCGTGTTCAACGACGTGGCGGTGGCGGCGCGGCGGCTGCTGGCGGAGGGCAAGGTCGGCCAGGTCCTGGTCGTGGATCTCGACGTCCACCAGGGCGACGGCACGGCGCGGATCTTCGAAGGCGATCCCAGCGTCTTCACCTTCTCGATGCACGCCGAGAAGAACTTCCCGGCCCGCAAGGCGGTCAGCGACCTGGACGTCGACCTGCCCGACGGCACGGGCGACGAGGCTTATTTGGAAGCGCTGTCCGGCATCTTGCCGGATCTCTTGGCCCGGACGGCGCCGGACCTGGTGTTCTTCAACGCCGGGGTCGATCCGCACGCGGACGACAAGCTGGGGCGTCTGTCCCTGAGCGACGAGGGGCTCGCGCGACGCGAGGCGTTCGTCCTGGGCTCATGTCTGGAAAGGGGGATCCCGGTGACCGGGGTGATCGGCGGCGGATACGACGCCGACATCGATCGATTGGCGCATCGTCACGCCCTTCTCCACCGGGCGGCCCGAGAGGCCCTGGGGGCCTGAAGGGTCGCGCTTCCGGTGGAGCTACGCGGCGATCACTTAGAAGCTCGGGGCGATGGAGCCGATGATCACGACGAGGGGCAGCATGGCCAGGACGATGGTGGCGAAACCCGAGAAGGCGTTGTTCGAGAAGGACATTGTCTTAGTTCCCTGTTGGTCCGGCGCGCCGTCCGCGTCCGGTGATCAGGGGTATAGGCCAGCGGGATGGTGAACACCCGTTACCTTTGCTTCATGAAGCGTTTTTAAGAAACGTTGACGCTGATAATCGGCATTACAGAGGTGTAATGTTGTCGATCCATATCGTTGCAGTGGAAACTTTTACCTTCAAGACCAATGTTCGACGTGCGGATCAGTCCTCCGCCGAGGTCAACAGGAAATGACCGCGCAGGGCCGCGATCGGCGCGGCGCGCTGCTCCTGCCAGGCCTCGACGTGGACGTTGGCGATCCGCCGGCCGACCTTCTTGATCTGGGCGCGGGCGAAGGTGGTCAGGGGGCGGCCGGTGCGCAGGTACTCGATCGAGACGTCGATGGTCCGCGGCTGGCGCTTCAGCGGCTCGGCCACCGACAGCTGGGCCAGGGCGGTCATCTCCATGAAGGCCCCCAGCACGCCGCCATGGATGGCCGGCAGCATCGGATTGCCGACGATGTGGTCGGAGAACGGCAGGATGGCGGTCATCTCGTCGCCGGCCAGCTCGGCGCGCATGCCGATGAACTTGGCGTAGGGGATCGAGCCGAGCACGGCGATCAGGCGGGTGTCGGCGTCGCTCATGCGGCGTCTCCCTTGCTGGCGCGCGGCGGCTTGAAGTTGGCGCCCGGCTTCTTGCCGGCGCTGGAGTCGAGCATGAAGGCGGCCTGGGCGGCGGCGACCGGGTCGTCGGGATCGTCCTCGTAGGCCACGGAGCGCACGAAGGCGACCGAGCGGGTGACCTTGTAGCAGTGGGCGCGGGCCAGCACGTCCCGGCCCGGCTGGGCGGGCCGCATATAGTCGATGCGCAGGTCCAGGGTGGCGATCGAGGTCCATTCGCTGAGCGCGGCGTGCACCGCCTGGCCGCTGGCGTGGTCGAGCAGGGTGGTCACCACCCCGCCGGCGATCACCCCCGTCTCGGGATCGCCGACGATCTCGGGACGGTACGGGACCTTGAGGATGGCGACCGCCTCGCCGATCTCCAGCGTCTGGAAGCCGAGGGCCCTGGCCTGGGGGCTGCCCTCGTTCATGGTGTTGGCGATCAGGCGATGCTGTTCGCCGGCGCTAAGATCCGTGCTCATGGGATAGGTTTATAGCCGCGCGCGTTGCCATATCCATCGTGATGAAGCCTCAGGACCTGATCTGTCCGAAGCCCGACGGGCTGTATTGCCCGCCCGGAGACTTCTACATCGACCCCGTCCGCCCCGTGGACCGGGCGGTGATCACCCATGGCCACGCCGACCACGCCCGGGCCGGCCATGGCGTCGTGGCGGCCACCCCCGAGACCCTGGCGATCATGGCCGAGCGCTACGGCGAGGACTTCGCCGGCCGCCGCGAGCCGATCGCCTATGGCCAGAGCTTCACCCACAACGGCGTCGAGGTCGGACTGGTCCCGGCCGGCCACGTGCTGGGTTCGGCCCAGGCGGTGATCCGCTGGAAAGGCATGACCATCGTCGTCTCCGGCGACTACAAGCGCCGCCGCGACCCCACCTGCCCGGCCTTCGAGCCCGTGCCCTGCGACGTCTTCGTGACCGAGGCGACCTTCGGCCTGCCGGTGTTCCGCCACCCCGACGACGCCGGCGAGGTGGCGGCCCTGCTGAAGTCGGTCGAGCAGTTCCCCGAGCGTTCGCACATCGTCGGCGCCTACGCCCTGGGCAAGGCCCAGCGGGTGATCAGCCTGATCCGTGAGGCCGGCTGGGACAAGACCATCCACGTGCACGGGGCCATGGAGCGGCTGAACCGCCTCTACGGCCGCCACGGCGTCGACCTGGGCCCGCTGGCTCCGGCCACGACGGGGACCAAGAAGGACTTCGAGGGCGCGATCATCGTCGCTCCGCCCTCGGCCCTGGCCGACCGCTGGTCGCGGCGCTTCCCCGACCCGGTCGACTGCTTCGCCAGCGGCTGGATGCGCGTGCGGGCCCGGGCCCGCCAGCGCGGCGTCGAGCTGCCGCTGATCATCTCCGACCACGCCGACTGGGACGAGCTGACCGCCACCCTCGACGAGCTGCGCCCCGGCGAGGTGTGGATCACCCACGGACGCGAGGAGGCGCTGGAGCGCTGGTGCGAGCTGGAGGGCATACCGGCGCGGGCGCTGAGGCTGGTGGGCTATGACGAGGAGGAGGGGGAGTGATCCTCCGTCAGCTTGGGGTCACCACCTTGAACGTCGCCCGCGCCCGCGCCACAGGCTTGTCGTCGGCCAGCACCGTTGCCTCGGCGTAGCACAGGCTCTTGCCCGGCTTGATGAAGTCGGTGTCGAAGGCCAGCCACTGGCCCATCTGGGCGGCGGCGATGTAGTCCAACCCCAGCGAGACAGTGATCAGGCCGCTGCTGGGGATCTTCAGCCGGGTCAGCATCACCCCGCACGACAGGCCCATGGCGTTGTCGGCCAGGGCGGCGATCAGGCCGCCGTGCGGATTGCCCCGCGAATTGGTGTGCGGCTCGCGCACCTCCAGCCCCAGCACCCAGCGGTCCTCGCGGATGTCGGCGAAGATCGGCTCCCACGGCGAGGTCAGCGGGCTCTTGCGCGGATGCGGGACGAACGGCTCGGGCGGGGTCATGGTCGCCTCCAGGTCCGGGCTCCGGACAGGGATCAATTCAAACAGATGTTCGAATTGACTTCAAGCCTCACGCCCGTTCTCGCGACCATGCTAGCGTCGCCGCAGGATCGGGGGACCCGCATGGCTATCCGCAATGGCGCGCTGAAGCTCGACGCCGACAAGGTGGTGCAGACGCTCGACCACCTGAAGGCCCGGGTGGCGGAGCGGTTTCCGGCGTCCGGCCTGTCGGAGGTCTGCGACCAGCTGACGGCCGTGGCCCGGGTCACCGCCCGACGGGCGCGGCGGCTGTCGCGGCCCTATCTGGGCCTGCGGACCCTGGTCGCGGTCATCGCGATCGCGGCGATCGGGGCCGAGGCGGGGCTGATCAGCCGGCTCGACTGGCTGACCAGCCTGCGCAACGCCGGCGCCCTCAGCCTGGCCCAGAGCCTGGAGCCGGCGGTCAACCTGCTGCTGCTGTCGGGCGCGGCGATCTGGTTCCTGGTCTCGTTGGAGTCGCGATGGAAGCGCTCGCGGGTCCAGAAATCCCTGCACGAGCTGCGGTCGTTCGCCCACGTGATCGACATGCACCAGCTGACCAAGGACCCCACCCTGGTGCTGGGCCCGCGCACCGCGTCCTCGCCCGCCCGCGAGATGAACCGTTTCCAGTTGGCGCGCTATCTGGATTACTGCGCCGAAATGCTGGCCCTGACCGCCAAGCTGGCGGCGCTCTATGCCGGCGAGAGCGACGACCCGGTGGTGGTCACCGCCGTCAACGACATCGAGACCCTGACCTCCGACCTCGGCCGCAAGATCTGGCAGAAGATCATGATCCTGGGTCAGCTGGACGAGACGCGGGCGGGCTGAGGTCCGGGCCACGCACCCTCGTCCAAACTCCGAAATATTAGGCTTGTAAATTATGCTCTGGCGTCTCCGCGCCAGCCTGCTAGCTTGGCTTGGCGACAAGGGAGAGAGACCATGCGTATCGGCGTCCTGGCGGCCTGTCTGACGGCCTCGACCATCGTCCTGGCGGGTTGCGGCCGGAGCGGCGACGCCATGCCGATGCTCGAACCGGCGGAGACCACCTTCAACATGATGCCGCCGGCGGTGGCGAAGGCCGCGCCGCCGCCCGCGAATGCGCCCGGCCAGCCAGCGGAGGCCGCCGCGACCGCTCCGATGATCGCCTATGTCTATAGCGACGTGATCTGGGCCCCGGCCGATCGGGTCAAGCCGCTGATGCAACTGCACCAGAAGGCCTGCGTCGACGCCGGGCCGGTCGTATGCCAGGTGGTGTCGATCCAGCAGAGCCAGGGCGAAGACGCCAGCGCCACCCTCGAGGTTCGCGCCACGCCGGCCTGGATCGCCAAGCTGCACGGACGACTGGACGGCGACCTCAAGACCGCCGGCGCTCGGATGACCCATTCCGAGGTCAGCAGCGAGGACCTGACCCGGGCCATCGTCGACGGCGAGGCCCAGCTGCGCGCCCAGACCACCCTGCGCGACCGCCTGCAGAAGCTGCTGGCCGAGCGTCCCGGCAAGCTGGCCGAACTGCTGGAGGTCGAGCGCGAACTGGCGCGGGTGCAGGCAGAGGTCGATGCGGCCCAGTCGAACCTGGCGGTGATGAAGACCCGGGTGGCGACCTCGAGCCTGACCCTGACCTACCAGTCGCAGCAGTCCACGGCGCGCGCGGCGGGTTCGTGGGGCGCGCTGGTCGAGGCCCTGCGCGACATCCAGTCGACCCTGGCCTCCAGCCTGGGCGTCCTGGTGCGGGTCGCGGCCTTCGCCCTGCCCTGGCTGCTGGTCATCGGCCTGCCGCTGTGGCTGCTGCGCAAGCGCCTGCCGCGCCTGGGCCGCAAGCCGAAAGCGACCGAGTAACGGTCCGCCCCCTCGCGCGTTGAAGGACGACCATGCGCGCCTTCGCCCATCTTCTCGACCGGCTGTCCCTGACCAGCTCGCGCAACGCCAAGCTGACCCTGATCAAGGACTTCCTGCGCGAGACGCCCGATCCGGAGCGCGGCTGGGTGCTGGCGGCCCTGACCGGGGCGCTGTCGTTCAACGCCGCCAAGCCGGCCTTCATCCGCAAGGCGGTGGAGAGCCGGATGGACGCCCAGCTGTTCGCCTGGTCCTACGACTATGTCGGCGACCTGGCCGAGACCGTGGCCCTGGTCTGGCCGGAAAAGCCAGGCGCCAACCGCGAGCCGGACCTGTCGGAGGTGGTCGAGAGCCTGCGCACCGCGTCCCGAACCGAGGTGCAGCGGCTGATCGAGGGCTGGCTGGACGCCCTGGACCCCGACGGGCGCTGGGCGTTGCTGAAGCTGATGACCGGCGGCCTGCGGGTCGGCGTCTCGGCGCGGCTGGCCAAGCAGGCCTGCGCCGATTTCGGCCAGGTGGAGATCGGCCAGGTCGAGGAGGTCTGGCACGCCATGACCCCGCCCTATGGCGACCTGTTCGCCTGGCTGGAAGGGCGGTCCGAACAGCCCTCGCCCGACGCCCCGGGCCGCTTCCGGCCGGTGATGCTGGCCCAGGCCATCGACGAGGCCGTCGACTTCGCCAAGCTGGACCCGGCCGACTACGCCGCCGAGTGGAAGTGGGACGGCATCCGCGTCCAGGCGGTCAGCGAGCGCGGCGAGAAGCGGCTCTACACCCGCACCGGCGACGACATCTCGGCGACCTTCCCGGACGTGGTCGAGGCCTTGACCTTCGAGGGGGCGATCGACGGCGAACTGCTGGTGATGCGCGACGGCGCGGTGGCCAGCTTCGGCGACCTGCAGCAGCGGCTGAACCGCAAGACGGTCGACGCCAAGCAGCTCCAGACCTATCCGGCCGGAATCCGCGCCTACGACCTGCTGCTGGACGGCGAGACCGACCTGCGCGGCCTGCCGTTCGGCGAACGGCGCAAACGGCTGGAGACCTTCGTGGCCCAGGCGGCCAGCCCGCGCATCGACCTGTCGCCGATCCAGCCGTTCGACACCTGGGAGGCGCTGGCCGCCCTGCGCGCCGAGCCGCCGGAGGGCGACCCGACCATCGCCGAAGGGCTGATGCTCAAGCGCTGGGACAGCGTCTACGAACCCGGTCGGCCCAAGGGGCCGTGGTTCAAGTGGAAGCGCGATCCCCGGCTGATCGACGCGGTGCTGATGTACGCCCAGCGCGGCCACGGCAAGCGGTCCAGCTTCTATTCCGACTACACCTTCGGGGTCTGGCGCGAGGACGAGACCGGCACGCGCCATCTCACCCCGGTGGGCAAGGCCTATTTCGGCTTCACCGACGAGGAGCTGAAGCAGATCGACAAGTTCGTGCGCGACCACACCGTCGAGCGGTTCGGCCCGGTGCGCTCGGTGCGCGCCGACCTGGTGTTCGGCCTGGTGTTCGAGGTGGCGTTCGAAGGGCTGCAGCGCTCGACCCGCCACAAGTCCGGCGTGGCCATGCGCTTCCCCCGCATCAACCGCATCCGCTGGGACAAGCCGTCGCGCGAGGCCGACGAGTTGGAGACCCTGGAGCGGATGCTGGACTGATCTTCAAATTCCACTCAGCAAGGCACAGTCAAGCTTGAGCCAAACTTGACAATAAGCCCTAGTGGACCGCTCCCGCGCCTTCGAGGGCCGGGGCGCCCGCGCCCGCATGGAACATCCGGCCCTTCTCGGTGATCAGCACGGCGACCAGTCCGGCGATGCCGAAACCCGCGAAGCCCAGGGTCAGGGGCACGGTGGTGCCGTCGAACAGCTGGCCGATCCAGAAGCCGAACAGCGCCCCGCCGATGGTGGTGATGAAGCCCTGCACCGAGGCGGCGGTGCCGGCCAGATGGCCCAGCGGCTCCATGGCGATCGAGCCGAAGTTCGACATCACCAGGCCGAAGCAGAACATCATCCCCGCCTGCAGCAGCGAGAACGTCCAGAGGGTCTCGTGGCCGCTCAGGGCGACCAGGGCGTGGACCACCGCGAAGCTGAGGTAGCCCATCAGGGCGACGTGCGAGACCAGGCGCATGCCCAGGCGGCCGACGATGCGGGAATTGAGCAGCGACGAGACGGCGATGCCGGCGGCGATCGCCGCGAAGATCAATGGGAACGAGCGGCCAGCCCCCAGCACGTCGACGAACACCTGCTGGGCCGAGTTGAGGAAGCCGAACAGCCCGCCCAGCACCAGGGTGGCGGCCAGGGTGTAGCCGACGGCGATCCGGTTGGTCAGGCACTCCTTGAACGCCGCCAGCACCGGCGCGACCTCCAGGGGCACGCGATCTTCCGGATGCAGGGTCTCGGGCAGCTTGATCCACGACCAGGCGATCACCGCCAGGCCGAAGATCGACAGCACGCCGAACACCCACGGCCAGGGCGCGACCAGCAGGATGGCCTGGCCGACGGAGGGGGCGATGATCGGCACGCCCAGGAAGACGATGAACGACAGCGACATCACCCGCGCCATCTGCCGGCCGCTGTAGCAGTCGCGGACGATCGACACCGACAGCACCCGCGTGGCGGCCGCCCCGACCCCGCACAGGGCGCGGGCGATCAGCAGCATCTCGAACGAGGTGGCGAAGGCGCAGAGGGCGGCGAACACGACGTACAGCGACAGGCCGACCAGCAGCACCGGCTTGCGCCCGAAGCGGTCGGCCAGCGGGCCGTAGACGATCTGGGCCACGCCGAAGCCCAGCAGGTAGGCCGTCAGGATCCATTGCCGCTCGTTGTCGCTGGCCACGTTCAGGGCGTCGCCGATCTGCGGCATGGCCGGCAGCATCGAGTCGATGGCCAGGGCGTTGGTGGCCATCATCGCCGCGATCAGGGCGACGAACTGGCCAAACCCCATGCCGGGATGAGGCGACGGCTTCTCGATGGTCGACATGATCTCGGTTTCCCGCCCACGGACGCCAGTGCGCCGGGCGGGCGCGAGACGCTACGGCGCCGATATAGGCGCGCATCGCCGTCCCGCCAACAGATCCCGCGTCTAGGAGCCCATCTGGAACTGGATGCTCACCGTCTGGTCGTCGCCCGCCTTGGAGGCGCCTTCCTGCGACTGGCCCATGCTGGCCACCCGCAGCAGGGGTTGCGATCCGGCTTGTCCGGGCGGCGCGTTGCGCAGGGCGGCCAGGGGCGGCTGGGCGCCGGTCAGGGCCTGGTGGAAGGCCGCGGCGCGCTGCAGGGCCAGGCTGGCGGCCTGCTGCCCTTCGGCGCTGAAGGCGTCGAGATTGGTCTGGCTGATCACGTTGGCGACCGCCAGCTTGGGTCCTTCCTGGCAATCGGCGTCGGCCGGCACGCCGTAGCCCAGGCAGGGCAGGCGACGCATCAAGGTCCGGGCGACCTCGCCGGCGATCCGCTGGCCGTCCGGCGACAGGGTGGCCGTGCCCTTCACGAACAGCTGGTCGGCCCGGAAGTTGAGCGAGCCGCCCGTCGGATCGCCGACGATCTCGACCTTGGCGTCGCGCAGGTCGGCGTCCAGAGACTGCATGAGCAGCGTCTTGGCGTCGGCGACCGTGGCCACCTCGTCCGAGGCCTTGGTCGGCGGCGAGAAGCCGAAGCAGCGGCGCTGGCCGGCCGCGCCCTGCCCCGTCTCCGACAGAGTCGCCTCCGGCACGCAAAGCACCTGGGCCTTGTAGTCGATCTCGATGTCGGCGGTCTTGGGCGTGAGGTTGGCGGCCGTCTGCAGCAGGGCCGCCGTCTCCGGATGCTTGGCCTCGGTCAGCTTGGCCGTGCTCGACCGGAACTCGAACGCGAAATAGCTGAGCATGATGATGAAGATGAAGATCACCCCCACCATCATGTCGGTCATCGAGACGTAGTAGCTTTCGCCTTCCTCGACATCGACCGTCCGACCGCGCCTGCGCCGCATCAGGCCACGCCCACGCGGGCGGTCCTGCCGGCCAGGGCCGCTTCGATGCGGCCCAGAACCGCCAATTGCTCCAGCATCACCTTTTCCGGCGGCGCGAACCGGACGCAGGCGTCCAGCCGCGCGAAGAAGTGCGCTTCCTGCGCTTCGATGGCCTGACGCCGGCGGCGCGCGACCAGGCGCAGGATGATCGAGGCCAGGACCCCGGCGATCGAGGTCCAGAACTTGGTGGCGGCGATGGTCAGCAGATGGATCAGGGCGCCCTGCATGGCCGCCCCGCCGCCGCTCATCGCCGAGGTCGCCTCGGTCAGGGCCGCGACGATGCCCATGAAGGTGACGACCAGGCCGATGGCGACCATGATGTTGGCCCACCATTCCAGGGTGTTGGCCGGCGTGTCGGCCAGTTCGAAGGCGTCGGAGGCGTGGATCGAGGCGGCCAGGCGCCCGTCCTCGGTCGGGGTCAGCTGGCTGCGATAGTGCGCCCAGCCCAGTTCGAGGACGGGATGAGCCATGCCGCTCAGGCGCTTGTCGATGGCTTCGAAGGCCTCGGCGAACGCCTTCTGGCGATCACCGCGCAGCTCTTCGAGCAGTTCGGCGCGACGCCGCAGATCGTCCATCAGCGGCGCGTATTCGAAGAAGCCCGATTGGAAGATCAACCCGATGGCGAAGACCAGGATGGCCGCCGCCATCAACAGGGCGGCGCCAGGCATGCTGAACACCGCGACCACGAACGACGTCACAGGATCGTGCATCTGAACCTTTCGAATCAACCCGAGGCGAACAATACCTCAGGGTGAGGCACGATTAGGGCGCAGCTTAGCCGTTAAACGCGCGGATCGCGTCGATGATCCGTTGTTGGTCGGCTTCCGCCAGATAGGGATGCATCGGCAGGGCCAGCACGCGCTCGGCCTTGGCCTCGGTCACCGGCAGGCCGCCGGCCCCACGCGGGAAGTCGGCATAGGGCGCCTGCACGTGCATCGGCACGGGGTAGTAGACCGCCGTCGGGATGCCCTGGGTCTTCAGATGCGCGGCCAGGCCGTCGCGGTCGGCGTGCTCGATCACGTACTGGGCCCAGACCGACACCCCGCCGTCGATGACCTTAGGGGTGGCGATCACCGCGCCCTTCAGGCCCTCGGCGTAGCGGTTGGCCACCACCTGGCGCAGGTCGATCTCCTCCTGGAAGATCGCGAGCTTCTCGATCAGAATCGCCGCCTGGATGGTGTCCAGCCGCGAGTTCATGCCGATACGGGTGTTGAGGTACTTGGTGTCGTGGTCGAAGGTGCGGCCGACCAGGTCGGGGGCCACGGCCTTGCCGTGCACCCGGAAGCTGTCCATCAGGTCCCAGAGCTCCTGGTCGTTGGTCAGCACCGCCCCGCCGTCGCCGTAGCAGCCCAGGGGCTTGGCCGGAAAGAAGCTGGTGGTGGCGACGTCGGCCCAGTGCAGCGGATGCTTGCCGTCCAGGGTGCAGCCGAAGCCCTGGGCGCTGTCGGAGATCAGCTTCAGGCCTTCGCGGTCGCAGATGGCCTTGATCGCCGGATAGTCGGCGGGCTGGCCGAACAGGTCGACGGCGATCACCACCTTGGGGGTCAGCTTGCCGTCGGCCTTCACGCCGGCGATGGCGGCTTCCAGCCTGGCCGGATCGAGGTTGAAGGTGTCGGATAGCACGTCGACGAACACCGGCGTCGCCCCGACCCACGGCACGACTTCGGGCGTGGCGGCGAAGGTGAAGGACGGGCAGAACACCGCGTCGCCGGGACCCACGCCCCAGGCCATCAGCGGCAGGGCGATGGCGTCGGTGCCGTTGGCGCACGACAGGGCGAGCTTCGCCTGGCCGAACGTCGCCAGCTTGGCCTCGAACTCGCGCACCTGCGGACCCATCACATAGGCCCCGCTGTCGAGGACGGCGGCGATCGCGGCGTCGATCTTGGCGCGGATCCGGCGCTGCTGCGCGGCGAGGTCGATGAAGGACATGCTCATGGGCGGCGCTCTTAGAGGCGGATCGGCTCGGATTCGAGCCAATTGATGTAACCGAGTGTTTCCGGAGAACGAAGCGCCGCCTTGGCGGGAACGGGGTCGGACCCTGTTTCGTTGACGGGTCTTCGTTGACGGTTCGGGGCGGGGGCGCCATCGAGAGATCCATGCAGACCAAGCCGAACCTGATGCCCGCCGACGCTTCCCTGCCGTCCATCGCCAACATCAAGGCCGACGAGACCATGTTCGGGCATTTCCTCGACTGGCTGGGCAAGCTGGCGGTGAACCTGGTCGTCGCCGCCCTGATCCTGTTCGTCACCTTCTGGGTGGCCGGCTGGCTGGCGGGCGTGGCGCGCCGCGGCCTGGGCCGGGTGCACCGCAAGAACCCCGACCCCACCCTGGAGAGCTTCATCGCCTCGCTGGTGCGCTACGCCGTGGTCGCCGTGGGCCTGGTGGCGGTGCTGCAGCAGGTCGGCGTGCAGGCCACCTCGATCATCGCCGTGCTCGGCGCGGCCTCCCTGGCCATCGGCCTGGCCCTGCAGGGCGCGCTGTCGAACGTGGCGGCCGGGGTGATGATCCTGCTGTTCCGGCCCTACAAGGTCGGCGACGTGATCGAGACCTCGACCCGCAACGGCACGGTCAAGTCGCTGGATCTGTTGTTCACCGAGATCGCCACCCCCGACAACGTCAAGGTGATGATCCCCAACAGCAAGGTGTTCGGCGACGTCATCCTCAACTACTCCACCCATCGCAACCGGCGGGCCGACGTGGTGTTCAAGGTGCCGCTGAAGACCGACCTGGTCACCGTGCTGCAGAAGATGCGCGAGCGGGCCGAGGGCGATCCGCGGGTGCGCAAGGACCCGGCGGTGATGATTGAGGTCGTCGACCTGTCGGAAGCCTTCGCCCAGGCCGCGATCCGCGTCTGGACCGCCAAGGAGGACTACGGCCCGGTCCGGACCGACCTGATGCTGGCCGCCCACCTGTGGGCCGAGGACCCGACCCGGACCCTGCCGCCGCCCCGCCCGTCCAAGGCTCCGGACCCCTCGCCGGTCATGCCCGGCGACAAGGACCATCACCTGTTCAGACTGCCAAAGCCTCGGAGAGGTCGGCAATCAGGTCCTCGCAGTCCTCGATCCCCACCGAAAGCCTGATCAGGGTGTCGGAGATGCCCAGCGCCGCGCGCTGATCGGCCGGGATCGAGGCGTGGGTCATGATGGCCGGGTGCTCGATCAGGCTCTCGACCCCGCCCAGGCTTTCCGCCAGCGTGAACAGGCGCGTGCGCTCCAGCATCCGCTTGGCGGTGCTCTCGTCGCCCTTCAGCTCCACCGAGATGATCCCGCCGAAGCCGCCCAGCATCTGGCGCTTGGCCAGGTCGTGCTGCGGATGGCTGGGCAGGCCGGGATAGATCACCCGCTCGACATCCTTGCGGGTCGACAGCCACTTGGCGATGGCCAGGGCGCTGTCGCAGGCCCGCTGCATGCGCAGGGCCAGGGTCTTGACGCCGCGCAGCGCCAGGAAGCTGTCGAACGGCCCCAGCACCGCACCGACGGCGTTCTGCAGGAACTTCAGCTTCTCGGCGATCTCGGCGTTGTCGCCGACCACCGCCACGCCGGCCACCACGTCGGAGTGGCCGTTCAGGTACTTGGTGGCCGAGTGCATGACGATGTCGAAACCCAGCTCCAGCGGCCGCTGGACGAACGGGCTGGCGAAGGTGTTGTCTGCCACGGTGATCAGGCGGTGCTTCTTGGCCAGGGCCGCGATGCCGGCCAGATCGGCCAGGCGCAGCATCGGATTGGTCGGCGTCTCGACCCAGATCATCTTCGTTTCGGACGTGATCGCCGCCTCGATGGCCGCCAGGTCGCCCATGTCGACGAAGCTGAAGGCCAGGCCGGCCGAGCGCTTGCGCACCTTGTCGAACAGCCGGAACGAGCCGCCATAAAGGTCGTCGCTGGCGATCACGTGCGCCCCGCTGTCGAGGATTTCCAGGATCGTCGAGGCCGCCGCCAGGCCCGAGGCGAAGGCGAAGCCGGCCGTGCCGCTCTCCAGGTCGGCGATGCAGCGCTCGAACGCGAACCGGGTCGGGTTGTGGCTGCGGCTGTATTCGAAGCCCTTGTGCTCGCCCGGGCTGGACTGGACGTAGGTCGAGGTCGCGTAGATCGGCACCATCACCGCCCCGGTCGTCGGATCGGGGAACTGGCCGCCGTGGATCGTGCGGGTGGCGAAGGCCAGGCGGTTCTTGCCGGGGATGTCGGTCATGGAAGGTCCTTGGACGCCGCGCGACGGGCATGGCGTGAAGAGTGGTGCGGACGGGCCGGTCCCACAAGCGGGCGCCGGCCGAACCGGTCCTAGGCGCTCATGCGCAGGTGGTTGATCAGGTCCACCCGGGTGATCACCCCGACGAACTCGTCGCCGTCGCAGACCAGGGCCACCTCGTCGCGGTCGAAGACGTCGGGCAGGGCGTCCACGCCTTGCGTCGATTGCAGGGTGTTGACGGCCTTGGTCATGGCCGCCCCGACCAGGGTCTTGAACTTCGGACCGCGATCGTCGTCCACGCCCTCGACGGCGGCCAGGATGTCGCTCTCGTCGAGGATGCCGACCAGCTTGCCGTGGTCCACCACCGGCAGCTGGCTGATGTCGCCGCTGCGCATGCGGTTGTAGGCGGTCAGCAGGGTGTCTTCCGGGCCGATCGCCACCACCCCGCCGTCGGCGTAGCGCTTGGCGATCAGGTCGCGCAGGTCGCCGTGCAGCTCACGCTGGTCGAAGCCGTGGGCGGCCAGCCACATGTCGTTGAACATCTTGGTCAGGTACTTGGAGCCCGTGTCGCAAACCAGGGTGACGACCCGCTTGGGCTCGGTCTGCTCGCGGCAGTAGCGCAGGGCGGCCGCCAGCAGGGTGCCCGAGGACGAACCGGCCAGCACGCCTTCCTTGCGCAGCAGCAGGCGGGCGGTCTCGACGCTCTCGCGGTCGCTGATCGAATAGGCGTGCTTGACCAGGCTCATGTCGGCCACGGCCGGGATGAAGTCCTCGCCGATGCCTTCGACGATCCAAGAACCGGCCTCGCCGTAGCTGCCGGTCGCCACGTATTCGCAGAGGATCGAGCCGACCGGATCGGCCAGCACCATTTCCGTCTTGGGCGAATGCCGGGCCATGAACCGGCCGATGCCGGTCAGGGTGCCGCCCGAGCCGACGCCGACCACCACCGCGTCGACATCGCCGCCCATCTGCTCGAAGATCTCGGGGGCGGTCGTGGTCTCGTGCGCCTTGGGGTTGGCCGGGTTCTCGAACTGGTTGACGTAGATCGCGCCGGGGATCGACTGGGCCAGCGTCTGGGCCATGTCCTGGTAGTATTCCGGATGGCCCTTGCCGACGTCGCTGCGGGTCAGGCGGACGTCCACGCCCATGGCCCTCAGGTGCAGGATCTTCTCCCGCGCCATCTTGTCGGGCACCACCAGGATCAGCTTGTAGCCCTTCAGGGTCGCCACCTGGGCCAGGCCCAGGCCGGTGTTGCCGGCCGTCGCCTCGATGATCGTTCCGCCCGGCTTGAGGCTGCCGTCGGCCTCGGCCGCCTCGATCATCGAGCGGGCCACGCGGTCCTTGATCGAGCCGCCGGGGTTCTGGTTCTCCAGCTTCAGGAACAGCCGGCAGGGCCCGGTGTCGAGGTTGCGAACCTCGATCATCGGCGTGTGGCCGATCAGATCGAGCGCGGAACCGACGACCGGAGTAAGGGCGAATTTGGGGTCGTTCATGGCGCAACTCGGCGACAGAGAGAAATGATCTCCCTATCTAGGCCCGTTTCGCGAAAGCGCAAACAGCGTTACGCGAGCTTTGCCACAAGCCCTTGCCGGCCCTAGGCCCCGCAGGCCGCGAGCCGGTCCATCCGCCATTCGCGGGCGAACTTGCGCCCGACCACGGCGTCCTCGAACACCACCTTGCGACGCTCGCCCGACAGGTCCGGCGTGTCGTGGATCATGACGAACGGAAAGCCGTTGCGGGTCAGGAAGTCCCGGACGAATCCCGAGAAGCGCAGGGCCTCCTCTGCGGAGGCGATGCAGATCTCGACGGCGATGTCGGCGGCGTTCATGGGCGCGCTCCCGAAAGCGGTTACTGAGACCCTAACGCACGAACTCGCAAATGCGAACAACCTTCGCAGCTGCAAAATGAAACGGCCCCGGATTTCCCCGGGGCCGCATGAAAATCGAACACCGTTCGATCTGCTGGAGGATCGACTGCCTAGAGAATGGATTGGCCGGTTCCAGCCCAATCCTTCAGGAACTGCTCCAGGCCCTTGTCGGTCAGCGGGTGCTTGAACAGGTCGCCGAACACTGCCGGCGGGATGGTCACCACGTCGGCGCCGACGATGGCCGCGTCCTTGACGTGGGCGACGTTGCGCACCGAGGCCGCCAGGATCTCGGTCTCGTAGCCGTAGTTGTCGTAGATGGCGCGGATGTCGCGGATCAGGTCCATGCCGTCGAAGCCATAGTCGTCCAGGCGGCCGATGAACGGCGAGACGAAGGTCGCGCCGGCCTTGGCGGCCAGCAGGGCCTGGGTCGGCGAGAAGCACAGGGTGACGTTGGTCGAGATGCCCTCGCCGGCGAAGGCGGCGCAGGCGATCAGGCCGTCGCGGGTCAGCGGGATCTTCACGACGACGTTCGGCGCGATGGCGGCCAGCTTCTTGCCCTCGGCGATCATCGCCTCGTGGGTGGTGGCGGCGACCTCGGCGCTGATCGGGCCCGGCACCAGGTCGCAGATCTCGGCGATCACCTCGAGCATCGGACGGCCCGCCTTGGCGATTAGGGTCGGGTTGGTGGTCACCCCGTCCACCAGGCCGGTGGAGGCCAGGTCGGCGATGACCTTGGTGTCGGTGCTGTCGAGGAAGATCTGCATGGACCTGCGCTTTATGTTTTTCGGGGGTTTCAGGCTCGTTTATCCGCCCTGCGGCTCCGCGCCAAGCCGGTAAAGCCCCTAGGCCCCCGTAGACGGAAACCGCTCGCCCAGGCTTTCGCGCAGGAAGGCCAGCAGGTCGCCGCCCCGGAACCGCAGGCCTTCGACGCCGGCCCGGCGAGCGGCCTCGACGTCCGAACCCTTGTCGCCGACCAGCACGGTCTCCTCCGGCGCCAGCGACCAGTCGGCCAGGCCGCGCAGGATCATGCCGGGATTGGGCTTGCGGTCGGGGTGGTCGGGATGGCGATAACGGTCCAGGGCGGCGTCCTCGTGGTGGGGCGCGACATAGAAGGCGTCGATCCGGCCGCCGGCCTTGGCCAGGCCCGCCTGCAGGGCTTCGTGGAAGGCGTCGACCTGGGCCTCGGTGAAGTAGCCGCGCGCCACGCCCGACTGGTTGGTGACCACCAGAACCTTGACGCCGGCGGCGTTCAGCGCCGCGACCGCCTCGCGGGCGCCGTCGATCCAGTCCAGCCGATCGGGCTCGCAGACATAGCCGTGGTCGAGGTTCAGCACCCCGTCGCGGTCGAAGAAGACGGCTTTCAGCGGCGCTTTTCCGGACATGTCCCCGCCTTACGACAGCCCGTCGGGGGCGACAAGGCGCGGGAACCCCGCCGGGGCTTGGCGAAGCGCGGCGCGTGGGCCTAGAACGGCTCCAGCCTCGCAAGCCCTCAGGATCGCAGATGACCGACGACTTCGCCCGCCTTGTCCGCCTGCGCGACGAACTCAAGGCCTGGGCCCTGGAGCACGCCTTCCTGGTCTGGTGGGAGGTCGGCGCCGACAAGGCGCAGGGCGGCTTCTTCGAGAAGATCGCCCTGGACGGGACGCCGGTCGAGGCCCCGCGCCGGGCGCGGGTGCAGCCGCGGCAGATCTATTCCTACGCCGTGGCCGGCCTGCTGGGCTGGGACGGCCCGTGGAAGCAGGCCCTGGAGCACGGGCTGGACTTCTATCTGAGCAAGTACCGCCGACCCGACGGCTTCATGCGCACCCTGGTGGCCAGCGACGGCTCGCCGCTGGACGACAAGGTCGACCTCTACGACCAGGCCTTCGGGCTGTTCGGCCTGGCCATGGCCAGTTCGGTGCTGCCCGAGCGCGCCGACCTGCCCGCCCTGGCCGTCAGCCTGCGCGACGCGCTCTACGCCACACTCAAACATCCCGTGGCCGGCTTCGAGGAGAGCGTCCCACGCACCCTGCCGCTGCTGTCGAACCCGCACATGCACATGTTCGAGGCCAGCCTGGCCTGGATCGAGACGGGCGGCGACGACCAATGGCGCGCCATGGCCGACGAGATCGCCGAACTGGCCCTGGCCAAGTTCATCGATCCCAAGAGCGGCGGCCTGCGGGAATATTACGACGGCGACTGGAATCCGGCGGCGGGCGTGGACGGCCGCATCGTCGAGCCCGGCCACCAGTTCGAATGGGCCTGGCTGCTGCTGCGCTGGGGCCAGCTGGCCGGCCGCGACGACGCCACCCGGGCCGCCCTGCGGATGATCGGCATCGGTGAAGGGCCGGGCGTCGACCCCAGGCGCGGCGTGGCGGTCTTCGCCCTGCTCGACGACATGAGCGTGCACGACGACATCGCCCGCCTGTGGGCGCAGACCGAACAGATCAAGGCCGGCGTTCTGGCCGCCCAGATCACCGGCGACGCACACTGGTGGACCACGGCCGCCAACGGCGCCGAGGCCCTGTTGAAATATTTCGACGTGCCGGTGAAGGGCCTGTGGCGCGACAAGCTGCGGGCGGACGGGACCTTCGTCGAAGAGGCCGCGCCCGCCAGCTCGTTCTATCACATCGTCTGCGCGATCCTGGAGCTGGACCGGGCAATCAGCGCCAGGTCGTGACCAGGACGGAAGTCGCGACGGTCGCCTTGACCAGGACCGGCGAGTGCAGGTCCTGGCGCGCGCCGGCTTCGTAGGTTTCCCGGTCGGCGGCCAAGGCGCCGTCCAGCACCTGGAGGGAACAGGCCGGAAGGTCGGCCACCGCGCCGGCCTCCATCCGCCAGAGCTGAACCCGGGCGCTGGGCGTTTCGGTCACCGGCTGACGCTCCACGCCGCCGCTGAAGGCGATCGCGTGGCGGTGAGCGATGTCGCGGCCGCTGGCCTTGAGGACATCGACCAGGGTCTTCACGGCCTGGGCGTCGTCGCGGCGGCAGACCAGAAGCGCGTCCGGCTCGGCGATGATCAGCAGGTCCTCCACCCCGATCGCGCCCACGAACGGGCCGGACGAGCGGGCGAGCACGTTCTTGGTGTTGATCAGATGGATGTCGCCGCTGGCGGCGTTGCCCTCGGCGTCGCGGATCGAGGCTTCCCAGATCGCGTCCCACGCGCCCAGGTCGGACCAGGTGAAGGCGGCCGGCGCGACGGCCGCGCGGGTGGTGCGCTCCATGACCGCGTAGTCGAGCGACTTCTTGGTGGTCTTGCCGAACGCTTCGCGGTCCAGGTGCAGCCGGACGCCGTCGCGCTGGCCCTTGGCGACGGACTCGATCGCGCCGTCGCGGATCGCCGGCTCGAAGACGGCCAGTTCATCCAGCAGGGTCCTGGCGGTGAAGGCGAAGTTGCCGCTGTTCCAGTAGTAGCCGTCCTGGATGTAGGCCTTGGCCGTGGCCAGGTCGGGCTTCTCGACGAAGGCCGCCACGGCCTTCACGCCGCCGGGCAGGTTCCCGCCGGGCTTGATGTAGCCGAAGCCGGTTGCCGGCCCGGTCGGCTGGACGCCGAAGGTGACGATGAGGCCGTCGCGCGAGGCGTCGATGGCCACCAGGGCCGCGGCGCGGAACATCTCGGGTTCGGCGATGTGGTGGTCGGCCGCCAGCATCAGCATCACGCCGTCCGGCGACTGGGACGCCACATAGGCGGCGGCGGCGGCGATGGCCGGCGCGGAGTCGCGCGCCTCGGGCTCGATGATCACCGTCAGCTTGACGTTCAGTTCCAGCGCCTGGCGTTCCACCAGCTCGGCCATAGCCTTGCCGGTCACGACGACGATCTCGTCGGCGCCCGGCAGGTTCATCACCCGCAGGATCGTGTCCTGGAAGCTCGAACGGTCGCCGATGAGCTTGAGGAACTGCTTGGGGCGATCCGCGCGCGACGCGGGCCATAGACGCGTGCCCGATCCGCCGCACAGGATCACTGGATAGATAGCAGGCAAGAAAATCCCCCCGGAAAAGCAAACACCTGACGCGAACGGACGTCAGGTAGCACATCGTCTTCGCCAAAATGGAGACTTTATGGCGACGCCCAGATCAAACGGGCAAGGCGGCGTGGAGTTCATCCAGCCACGCATCGGCTGACGCATCCGAGGGCATTCGCCAGTCGCCGCGCGGCGACAAAGCGCCGCCGGACGAGATCTTCGGACCGTTGGGCATGGCCGAGCGCTTGAACTGGTTGGCGAAGAACCGCTTCAGGAACAGCTCCAGCCAGCGCTTGATCTCCGGCAGGTCGTAGGCCCGCTTGGCGGCCTGGGGAATCCCGATCGGCCAGGCGCCGCCGGCGGCGTCATGCCAGGCGGTCCAGGCCAGGAAGGCGATCTTCGACGGCGCCATGCCGTAGCGGGTCAGGTAGTAGAGATTGAAGTCCTGCAGGGCGTAGGGGCCCACGAAGCTCTCGGTGGCCTGGACCTGCTCGCCCGGCACCAGTTCCGGCGAGATCTCGGTGGCCAGGATGTCCTCCAGCAGGTCGCCGGTCGCCTCGTCCACGTCGCCCGAGGCGGCCACGAAGCGGATCAGGTGCTGGATCAGCGTCTTGGGCACGCCGGAATTGGGGTTGTAGTGGCTCATCTGGTCGCCCACCCCGTAGGTGCACCAGCCCAGGGCCAGCTCCGACAGGTCGCCGGTGCCCACCACCATGCCCTTGTGATGGTTGGCCAGGCGGAACAGGTAGTCGGTGCGCAGCCCCGCCTGGACGTTCTCGAAGGTCACGTCATAGACCGGCTCGCCCTTGGCGAACGGGTGACCGAGATCGGCCAGCATCTGCCGGGCGGCCGGGCGGATGTCGAGCTCCTCGGCGGTGACGCCCATGGCGGTCATCAGCTTCCAGGCGTTCGACTTGGTGCCCTCGGAGGTCGCGAAGCCCGGCAGGGTGTAGGCCCGGATGTCGGTGCGCGGTCGGCCCAGCTGGTCCATGGCCTTGGCCGCCACGATCAGGGCGTGGGTCGAGTCCAGGCCGCCGGAAACGCCGATCACCAGACTCTTGGAGCCCGTCGCCTCGACCCGCCGCGCCAGGCCCTGGACCTGGATGTTGTAGGCCTCGTAGCAGTTCTCGGCCAACTTGGCGGGGTCGGACGGGGTGAACGGGAAGCGCTCGATCGGCCGGACCAAGGCCAGGTCGCCGGCCGGCGGCGTGAAGTCGAGGCTGACGATCCGGAACGGCGTTTCGGGCGGATTCAGCGTCATGGAGTCGCCGAAGCTGCCGACCCGCATGCGCTCCTGGCGCAGCCGCTGGACGTCGACGTCGGCGATCGCCATCACCGGCCCGGTCGAGAACCGCGGGCTCTGGGCCAGCAGGTTTCCCATCTCGTGGATGTCGACATGGCCGTCCCAGGCGAGATCGGTCGAGCTCTCGCCCGCTCCGGCCGCCGAATAGACATAGGCCGCGATCGCCCGGGCCGACTGGCTGGCGCACAGCAGACGGCGGGTCTCGGACTTGCCGATGGTGATGTTGCTGGCCGACAGGTTGAGCAGGATCTCGGCCCCGGCCATGGCCTGGGCGGTGCTGGGCGGGGTCGGGGTCCAGACGTCCTCGCAGATCTCGACGCCGACGGTGAAGGCGACCTCCCCCAGATTGCGCAGCAGGATGTCGGTCCCGAACGGCACGGCCTGGCCGGCCAGGTCCAGGGTGCGGCCGACCACGCCCGAGCCCGGCGTGAACCAGCGGCGCTCGTAGAACTCGCGGTAGTTGGGCAGGAAGCTTTTCGGGATCACCGCCCGCACCCGGCCGCCCTGGATGGCGACCGCGGTGTTGTAGAGCCGGCCGTTATCGCGCAGCGGCGCGCCGACCACGAACAGCGGCGAAAGGTCCTTGCTCTCCCGGGCCAGGGTCGCAATCGCCGTCTCGACCGCGTCGAGCAGGGCGTCCTGCTGCAGCAGATCGTCGATCGTGTAGCCGGTCAGGCCCAGCTCGGGCAGCACCAGCACCGCGACGCCGGCCTCGTGGGCCTCGCGCACCAGGGCCAGCGCGCTCTGGGCGTTGGCGGCCGGATCGGCCAGCTTGACCTTCGGGACGGCGGTGGCGACCCGGACGAAGCCATGGCGATAGGGCGAGAAGAACGACGGAGAACTCAAGAGACCCGGCCTTTCGAGGTTATGCTAAAAATGAGCATAAGTCCGCTTCCAGCTATAACGCCTGCGGACGTTGTTGCATAGCGCCCACGCGACGGCGCCGGTAGGGCTCGCGGGCCGGCTCGCGGGTTGACCCCAGGGGGTCATCGTGCGACTCGCGCCTCGCGCAGCCCCGCAAAACAAGAACAAACCGGAAGTCCCATGCCCGTTTCGCCCGTCAAGATGGCCGACGCGATCCGCGTCCTTTCCATGGACGCCGTCCACAAGGCCAAGTCCGGCCACCAGGGCATGCCGATGGGCATGGCCGACGTCGCCACGGTGCTGTGGGGCAAGTTCCTGAAGTTCGACGCCTCCAAGCCCGACTGGGCCGACCGCGACCGCTTCGTGCTGTCGGCCGGCCACGGCTCGATGCTGCTCTATTCCCTGCTTCACCTGACCGGCTTCAAGGCCGTGACGATGAAGGAGATCGAGAACTTCCGTCAGTGGGGCTCGCTGACCCCGGGCCACCCCGAGGTGCACCACACCCCGGGCGTGGAGACCACCACCGGTCCGCTGGGCCAGGGCCTGGCCACCGCCGTCGGCATGGCCATGGCGGAAGCCCATCTCGCCGCCCGCTTCGGCAAGGACGTCGTCGACCACCGCACCTGGGTGATCGCCGGCGACGGCTGCCTGATGGAAGGCGTCAGCCACGAGGCCATCAGCCTCGCCGGCCGCCTGAAGCTCAACAAGCTGACCGTTCTGTTCGACGACAACAACACCACCATCGACGGTGAAGCCACCATCGCCGAGACCGGCGACCAGCTGATGCGCTTCAAGGCCGCCGGCTGGGCGGTCAAGGCCGTCGACGGCCACGACCACGGCAAGATCGCCGCCGCCCTGCGCTGGGCCACCAAGCAGGACCGTCCGACCTTGATCGCCTGCAAGACGCTGATCTCCAAGGGCGCGGGCCCCAAGGAAGGCGACCCCCACAGCCACGGCTACACCCTGTTCGACGACCAGATCCGCGACGCGCGCCTGGCCATGGGCTGGGATGCCGCGCCGTTCACGGTTCCGGACGACATCGCCAAGGCCTGGAAGAGCGTCGGCCGTCGCGGCGCCCGGGTCCGCAAGGCCTGGGAAGCGATCGTCAAGGCCTCGCCGCTGGCCGACGATTTCGCCCGCGCCATGAAGGGCCAGCTGCCGGCCGACGCCTTCAAGGCCCTGGACGCCCACATCGCCGAGGCCGCCAGGACCAAGCCGGGCAACGCCACGCGCGTCCACTCCGGCGCGGCCCTGGACCAGCTGATCCCGACGGTCATCGACATGGTCGGCGGCTCGGCCGACCTGACCGGCTCGAACAACACCTTCGTCAAGGGCATGAAGCCGTTCGACGCCCCCGACTACGCCGGCCGCTACGTCCACTACGGCGTGCGCGAGTTCGGCATGGCCGCGGCCATGAACGGCATGGCGCTGCACGGCGGCGTCATCCCCTATTCGGGCACCTTCCTGGCCTTCGCCGACTACAGCCGCCCGGCCATCCGCCTGGGCGCCCTGATGGGGGCCAAGGTCGTCCACGTGATGACCCACGACTCCATCGGCCTGGGCGAGGACGGCCCCACCCACCAGCCGGTCGAGCACGTCGCCAGCCTGCGCGCCATCCCCAACCTGCTGGTCTTCCGTCCGGCCGACGCGGTCGAGACCGCCGAGTGCTGGAAGATCGCCCTGGAGCAGGCCGCCACCCCGTCGGTGATGTGCCTGTCGCGCCAGAAGGTCCCTGGCGTGCGCGACACGGCCGCCGCCAACCTGTCGGCCAAGGGCGCCTACGAGCTGCTGGCCGCCGAGGGCGGCGAGGCGGCGGTGACGATCTTCGCCTCGGGCACGGAAGTCTCGGTCGCCGTGGCGGCCCGCGACATCCTGCAGGCCCAGGGCAAGCCGACCCGCGTCGTCTCGACCCCCTGCTGGGAGCTCTTCGAGCAGCAGTCGGCCGCCTACAAGGCCTCGGTGATCGGCGACGCGCCGGTCCGCGTGGCCGTGGAAGCCGCCGTCCGCATGGGCTGGGACCGCTTCATCGGCGTCGAGGGCAAGTTCGTCGGCATGACCGGCTTCGGCGCCTCGGCCCCGTACGAGCGCCTCTACAAGGAGTTCGGCATCACCGCCGAGGCCGTGGCGGCCGCCGCCAACTAAGCGCTGGCCTCGAGTCGCCCTTTCGTGCAGCCTCAGATTGTTCGCGCTGGGCTGCACGATCGGCGTTCGGGGCCGGTGGCGGCGGGCGCGTGGGCAAATACGCCGAACGTCCTTCGCCGAAGCAGCGGGCCGAGATGATGGAACAAGCTTCCGCCTACGCTACCCGCTTCCGGTCCTAAACCCCGCCTTGCCCGGCATGCGTGAAACCTTCGTGCAAAAAAACCATGAAATGCCGGAAGGCCCTTTCGAAGCAGGGACGACATGGCCTATAGCGCAAGTCGCATATGGGGTTGGTCCGCCCTCGGAAGTCGCTTCAGGCGCTCCGACGCGTCGGGGCTCCCATAGTTGGAGGATGGCGCTGAACCTTTTCTGCATAGCGGGCGTCTGAAGACGAATGTCTCAAGGACGCTCCTGGCTTCCATCCCATCTGAACTTCTGTCGATGCGCGTCGATCCCTAGCGATCAAGACGTCTTCATCCCGGTGAGGGTTAGTGTATGCCTCGTGCGTTGAATTTCCATATGCGGCCCACGCTGGTCGCTCTGAAGGGGCCGCACAGGCTGCCGGCGACGACGCTGGAGGCCATCGGCTCCGGAGCGGGTCGCGACGGCATCAGCGAAATCTTTCCCGCCGAGGACGTGCCCGGGCAGTTCCCGATCTGGCCGGGCGAGATCGCCTACTTCAAGGGCGGCTGCGTGCTCGGCAACCCCTTCAGCGTCTGCAACAGCAAGTTCGAGATGCTCGAGGAAAGCCTGACGCTGAACGTCGCCTCGCTCGAGAGCTTCAGCGCCTCGACCCAGGAAAACAACGACGGCTCCGAGATCATCGATCTCGACGGCTGGTGGCTGTGCTTGGCCAACTGGTCGCACAACGTCTATTTCCATTGGTTCGCCCAGTGCCTGGCGTCGCTCGAGATCGCCCAGCGGTCGCCGAATTTCGACCGGGTGAAGCTGATCCTGCCGCGCCTCGCCTTCTGGCAGCGCCAGTCGCTCGCCCAGCTGGGCATCGGCCCCGAGCGCATCCTGGAAATCGGCGCCGGCGTCTATCGCTGCGAGCACCTGCTCTATCCGAGCGACCTGCAGAACCAGTCCAGCGTGATCTCCAGCCGCCTGGTCTCCATTTGCCGGCGACTGCGCGACATCGTCGCCGCGAACAACCCGCCCGCCACCACCGGCGAGAAGGTCTACCTGGCCCGCTTCGACTCGGGCAGCCGCGTCATGGCCAATGAAGGCGCCTTGATCGACATCCTGCGCACCCGCGGATATTCGATCGTCATGGCCTCGGGCATGGACTTCGCGCAGGAAGTGCTCACCTTCGCCAAGGCCAAGGTCGTGGTCAGCGCCGTCGGCAGCGGCATGACCAACATCGCCTTCTGTCATCCCGGCAGCCACGTGCTGGAGATGAACTGCCTGGGTCCGGACTACCACCTGTTCAAATGGCTGGGTCATCGTTGCGGCCTGGAAGTCACCTCCATCCCGTACGACTTCCCCGACACGGCCCGCGACGTGGTCAGCCCCTGGCGCATCGACGACGTCGACGCCCTGCTGACCCAGATCGGCGAAATGGAACAGCGCGCCGGGGTGACCTAGGCTCCGCGGACGCCCTCCGCATCCGCCGTCCGGCGGATGCGGAGAGTCATCCATTTCGAAGGGCTCAGATTCGAAGGGCTCAGAGCGCGCCGGAAGAGGTGGTGTCGAGCGAGTCGTAGACCCGCCGCACGCCGTGCTCGAACGACGTCGCCGGCGTCCATCCCGGCAGGGTTTCTCCCGTCGAGACCGGCGCCATGATCTCGCGCGCCTTGTAGGGCAGGACGCCCCAGTCGACTTCGATGGGGCGGCCCAGGGTCTCGGAGGTCGTGCGCACCACCTCGCGCACGGTCATCGGCCGGCCCGAGGGGATGCCATAGGCCTTGGCCCCCTGAAGCTCGCCCGAGGCCATCAGCGCGTCCGACCGCAGCAGGGCGTCGAGAATGTCGCTGATATAGACCAGGTCGACGATCTGATGCCCCGGCGACATCGACAGCCGCCCGCCGTCCCGCGCCGCGCGGCACAACACGTTCATCAGCCTGGGCCGCGGATCGTACGGCCCGTAGGCGTGGAAGAGCTTCAGCGACACCGAGGCCATGCCCGAAGCCACGGCGTAGTAGGCCAGGAAGTTCTCGCAGGACTGCTTGGTGGCCGCGTAGAGGCAGACCGGATCGTAGTCCGGGCCGCTGAAATGCTGCCAGGCGCTGCCCATGTTGACGAAGCGGCGCACGCCCGCGCCGGCCATGGCCTCCATCAGCAAGGCCGGGAACAGGACGTTGCCCAGCACCAGCGGTTCGACCTGATCGGGCCGGTGCTGCGAGATGGCCAGCGAGGCCAGGTGGAACACCGTCTCCGGCTCCGCCGCCTCGATGATGCGGTTCATGTCGTCCAGCCCGCCGGCGTGGCGGTGCACGACGATCGCGTCGCCCAGGTCGGCCAGCCGCGAGAAATCGCTGTCGGGCCGCAGCAGGAGGTGGGGTCGGAGCCCGGAAGCCACGAGGCGGCGCGTCAACTGCTCGCCGATGAACCCCGTCGCCCCCGTGATGAGGACGTTCACCGTCAGGCCCCTCCGGACCGCGTGCCGAAACGAGCGATCTGCTCCAGGGACAGGGCGATCAGGTCCTCGCCGGCGTGCGCCGCGCGGTACCAGCGCGCCGTCGCCTCCAGGGCTTCGTCGACCTCCAGCCGGGGACGCCAGCCCAGTTCGCGATTGGCCAGGCCCGAGTCGAGCAGCAGCAGGCCCGCCTCGTGCGGCGCGTCGGCCTGCGCCTGGTGTTCGGCGCTGGCGCCCTGGCCCCACGCCGCCGCGAAGCCGTCGACGACCTCGCCGACCGTCAGGAGCTGCTCGTTGCGCGGACCGAAGTTCCAGGCCTTGGCGTAGGGCGCGCCTTCCTCGACCAGGGCCTGGGCCAGCATCAGATAGCCGGCCAGAGGCTCCAGCACGAACTGCCAGGGCCGCACGGCGGCGGGGAAGCGCAGCTGCACGGGCGCGTTGCTCAGGAAGGCGCGCGAGCAATCTGGGATGAGGCGGTCCTCGGACCAGTCGCCGCCGCCGAACACGTTGCCGGCCCGCGCCGTCGCCAGGGCCACGGCGGGTCGACCGTTCGTCTCCTTCGAGAAGAACGACGCGCGCCAGGACGACGAGACGATCTCGGCGCAGGCCTTGGACGCGCTGTAGGGGTCGGCGCCCCCGAGCGGATCGTTTTCGCGATAGCTGTAGGCCCACTCGTTGTTGAGATAGCACTTGTCGGTGGTGACCGAGACGATCGCCTTGAGGCTCGGCAGGTCGCGACAGGCGTCCAGCACGTTGGCCGTGCCCAGCACGTTGGTCGACAGCGTATCGAGCGGATCGCGATAGGAGCGCCGCACCAGCGGCTGGGCGGCCATGTGCAGCACGATCTCGGGGTCGAACTCCGCGAAAGCCGAGCGCACCGCGGCCACGTCCCGGATGTCGCCGATCCGATGATCACAGACGGTTTCGAGGTTCAGCCTGCGGAACAGGGACGGTTCGGTGTCCGGCTCCAGGCTGAAGCCGCGCACCTTCGCGCCCAGGGCGTTCAACCAAAGAACGAGCCAGCTTCCCTTGAAGCCGGTATGCCCCGTCAGCAGGACACGTTTGTCGCGCCAAAACTCCGACGTCGGTGCAAATCGACTGACACGCTCGTCACTCATGTATTCGCTTCCATATAATCGCGTCGTTCCTGATTGGCGCGAACGGGCGGTGAGGCTTTAACAGTCAGCCGTTGAACTCGTCCAGACTGCCGGCGATGATCTCCGCTCAGAGCTAATTTTTTTAACGCCCAGGAAGTGCCGATTGACTTCGCGACCTAAACGCAATAGCGAGTGCGAAGCGTGTGATAGGCGAGGATACGGGCGCAGTTATGAAAGCAGTTATTCTCGCTGGCGGCTTAGGAAGCCGCCTCTCCGAGGAAACAGAAAGTCGCCCGAAGCCCATGGTGACTGTGGGCGAACAGCCTATACTTTGGCACATCATGAAAAGCTATTCGACGCATGGCATTAATGACTTTGTCATTTGCCTCGGATACAAAGGCTATGTGATCAAAGAGTACTTCGCCAACTACTTTTTGCACTCTTCCGACGTCACCTTCGACCTCGGCAAAAACACCACCACTATTCATCATAAGCGGGCCGAGCCGTGGCGCGTAACGCTGGTCGACACCGGCCAATCCGCGATGACCGGCGGCCGCCTCAAGGCCGTGGCGCCCTATCTCGACGGCGACGACTTCTGCTTCACCTACGGTGACGGCGTCACCGACCTCGACATCGGGCGCTCGATCGAATTCCACAAGGCCCACGGGCGCCTGGCCACGGTGACCGTGGCGCGCCCCCCGGGCCGGTTCGGCGAGGTCAAGCTGGACGGCGACCGCGTCTCCTCCTTCGCCGAGAAACGCGACAACGCCGCCGCCTGGATCAACGCCGGCTTCTTCGTCCTGTCGCCGAAGGTGATCGACTACATCGACGAGAGCTCGACCGTCTGGGAGCAGGAGCCGCTGGAGCGTCTGACCGCGGAAGGGCAACTGCACGCCTTCACCCATCCGGGCTTCTGGCACCCTATGGACACTGTTCGCGACCGCAAGCATCTTCAGGATCTTTGGAGCAGCGGCGAAGCCCCTTGGAAAACTTGGAGCGATGGGGACGACCGGGCCTAGCTTGTTGATGGCTATCCGAATGTCTGCTCTCACCAAGCCTTGCCTAACAAGTAGGATGAAATGACTCAAATTCACACGAGCTGCAGGATCTGCGGCAACACGAACCTGCTCCCCGTGATCGATCTGGGAAATCAGGCGCTTAGCGGGATCTTCCCGCACCCTGAATCGCCGGATCCCATGAAGTCGCCGCTGGAGCTGCTGGTGTGCTCGGGCGACGACGTCTGCGGTCTGGTCCAGCTGCGCCACAGCGCCGACGTCAGCCAGATGTACGGCACCACCTACGGCTATCGCTCGTCCACCAGCCCGGCCATGCTCGAGCACCTGAAGAAGAAGGTCGACGAGAACCTAGCGATCGCCAAGCCGAAGCCGGGCGAAATCGTCCTGGACATCGGCTGCAACGACGGCACCTCGCTGAACTACTATGGCGGCCATGGCCTGGTTCGGATCGGCAACGACCCGTCGAGCGAGAAGTTCAAGGACAGCTTCGATCCGGACATCCGCGTCGTCTACGACTTCTTCTCGGCCGACAACGTCCGCAAGCTGATCGGCGACAAGAAGTGCAAGATCGTCTCGTCGATCGCGATGCTCTACGACATCGATGATCCGCAGACCTTCTTCAACCAGATCGCCGAAGTCCTGGCCGCCGACGGCATCTGGCGCTTCGAGCTGTCGTGGCTGCCGCTGTTCCTGACCAACCTGACCTACGATCAGGCCTGCCACGAACACGTGACCTATCTGGCCATGACCCAGATCGACTTCATGCTGAAGCGCGCCGGCATGCGCGCCATCGACGTCTACTTCAACGAGATGAACGGCGGCAGCTTCGACGTGGTGGCCTGCCACCAGGACGCCGAATACGTCTCCAACCAGGCCCACATCGACAGCATCCTGGCCTACGAAGCGCCGCTGAAGGGCTTTGGCCCCTACCAGCGCTTCCGCGACCGCGTCGAGTCGCACCGCGACGAAGTCCGCAACTTCCTCGACACCGCCAAGGCGATGGGCAAGACGGTCTACGGCTACGGCGCCTCGACCAAGGGCAACATCACCCTGCACTACTGCGGGATCACCAAGGACGACCTGCCGGCCATCTGCGACCGCCAGAAGGTCAAGGACGGCCTGGTCACCCCGGGCACGCGTATCCCGATCATCACCCAGGAAGCCATGCGCGAGGCCAAGCCGGACTATCTGTTCGTGCTGATCTGGCACTTCCGCAAGGAGATCCTGGACGACGAACAGGAGTTCCTGCAACGCGGCGGCAAGATCGTGCTGCCCCTGCCGCGCCTGCACATCATCGATAAGGACAACTGGCGTCGCTACTACGACGCGCCGTTCTCCGACATCGGCTTCGCCCTCTAGTCGTACGGAGCCGCTTCCCCCCGGGAGGCGGCTCCGGCCGCTTCGCCAGCCTGGCTTGGCGGAGCAGCCGCCAGGCCAACACGACGCTTCTCCCATCTAGCCGAGCCGGCATTCGGCCAATGCTCAGAGTGTCCGCCCAATGCGCATAGACCAATTCCATTCCGGCTCGGCCTACGGCGACGCCATCACAAATGGGATGCTCTATCTCCAGAAGCTGCTGAGAAGCGCTGGCATCGACGGCGACGTCTACGCCGAACACATCGACCCCAAGATCGCGGGCAAGATCAAACCGCTCAGCCAGCTGCGCCCCGACAAGAGCGCGACGCTGATCTACCACCACTCGCTGGGCCACGACCGCCTCGACGACGTGCTGGCCCTGCCGCAGCGCAAGGCGCTGATCTATCACAACATCACGCCGCCCGAATTCTTCGCCAACGTCCCCTTCATGGCGGCCTACGCCAAGAAGGGCCTCGATCAGCTCGAAGCCGTCTGCAAGGCCTGCGACGTGCTGCTGGCCGACTCCAGCTTCAACGGCGAGGGCCTCAAGCCGTTCACCGGCAAGCCCGTGGCCGTCGTGCCGGTGCTGGTCGACCTGGCGTCGCGCGCCCAGCAGGAAGTCACCTTCGACCGGCTGGACGAGCTTCAATCGGTCCGCAACATCCTGACCGTGGGCCGCATCGCCCCCAACAAGGGCCACCTGGAACTGGTGCAGGCCGCCAAGGCCCTGCGCGACCGCCAGGTCCCGGGCCTGAACTTCAAGTGGCGCGTCGTGGGCAGCTACGGCGAAAGCGACCCCTATTACGCCGCCGTGCGCCGCGCCATCGCCGACGCGGACCTGGAAGACATCATCGACATCGTCGGCCATGTCAGCGACTCGGACCTGGCCGGCTACTATCGCACCGCCGACGTCCTGGCCGTGCTCAGCAACCACGAAGGCTTCTGCGTTCCGATCGTCGAGGCGTTCATCAACGACCTTCCGGTGGTCGCGCGCGACGTCGGCGCCATTTCCGAGACCCTGAACGGCGGCGGCGTGCTGCTGTCGCCCCAGGCGGGCGCCGACGACGTGGCCGACGCCCTGGCGCCGCTGCTGACCGGCCGCGAAGGCCGTCGCAACGTCATCGCCAGCCAGCGCACGGCGCGCCTGCGCTACGACACGCCGAAGATCTACGACGCCCTGCGCGACGCCCTGGCGCCGATCGCCGCCATCCCCGCCGGCGATCTGGAGACCGCCTTCGAGGGCGAGCGTCCGATGACCGTCCGCGGTCCGTTCTTCGGCAGCTACTCGCTGTCGATCGTCAACCGCAACCTGGCCGACGGCCTCGAGGCCAATTTCGGCACGGCCACCGAACGGCAGCTCACCGAGGGCGGCGGCGACTTCCAGCCGACCCCGGACGACACCAAGACCATGCCGGCCCTGGCGGCCGCGGTCGAAAAGCCGGTGAAGATCCAGTCGCGACGCTGGGTGATCGACAACATGTGGCCGCCGCGTCCGATCGACGCCCGCGGCCTCTACCAGGCGTCCTATTTCTTCTGGGAAGAGTCGCTGGTTCCCGACTGGATCATCCAGCGTTTCAACACCCATCTCGACGCGGTGTTCTGCCCCAGCCACTTCGTGGCCAAGGCCTTGCGCGACAGCGGCTACGCGGGCCCGACGCCCGTGGTCGGCTGCGCGATCGACACGGCCCTGCGCGCCAAGATCGAAGCGGGCGAAGTCGGCAAGAAGCCGGCTTTCGGCGACTACATCCCCAAGGACGCCAAGCTGCTGCTGCACGTCTCGTCGGCCTTCCCCCGCAAGGGGATCGACACCCTGCTGGCCGCCTATCGTCGGGAATTCACGATCACCGACGACATCGTCCTCTACATCAAGACCTTCCGGAACCCGCACAACGAGATCGACCGGCTATGGGCCGAGAACGGTTTCAATCTGCCCGACGCCCCGCAGCTGATCGTCGACCACGACGAGCGCGATCTCGACGAGATGCTCTGGCTGCAGCGGCGAGCCGACGCCATCGTGACCTTCAGCCGCGGCGAGGGCTACGGCTTCCCCGTGGGCGAGGCGATCGGCCTGAACAAGACGGTCATCTTCCCGCGACACTCGGCTCTGGCGGATTTCCCGCAGACCGAGCGTGAGATCAACGTCCCCTGGACCTACGAGCAGGCCCGCAGCCACCTCAACCAGTCCGGCTCGGTGTGGTCGACGGTCGCCGAGGCCGACGCGCGCCGGGCGCTCAAGGAGGCGGTCGCCGCCGCCGGCAAGCCGGCCCGCGGCAAGACCGCCGCGACGCACGGCCTGGCCAAGCTGCCGAGCTGGGGTGACGTCGGCCGGGAGATCGCCCAGGCCGCCAAGGCCGTCGAGGCCAAGCCCGCCCCGTCGATCCGGCACAACGTCGCCTGGATGTCCACCTACGGTTCGCGGTGCGGCATCAGCGACTACTCGATCTCGTATCTCGACGAGGCGCCCAACAACGCCGTCGATCCGCTGGTGCTGACCAACAAGGACAAGCGGGAGACGCGCGACCTGCACGCGCCCTTCCGCATCACCTGGAGCGATCACCTCGACGGCGACATGACGCCGACGTTCACCGAGGTGATGAACTCGGGCTGCAAGTCGGTCGTCATCCAGTTCAACCACGGCTTCTTCAGCATGCAGCCGCTGGAGCGGCTGGTGAAGGCGTTCCACGCCCAGCAGATCGCCACGGTGATCGAGCTTCACGCCATCGAGGTGCGGGGCGAGGAGTCGCCCGCCGCGCGTCTGAAGAGCGCCCCCGACCTCTGGAAATGCATCGACCGGGTTCTGGTGCACAACCCGGCCGACCTCAACCTGATGCGCGAGTTCGTCGACGCCGAGAAGCTGTCGCTGCTGCCGGTGCTGTCGTTCGACTCGTTCCCGCGCGACCTGGAAGGCGTGCGCTCGGCCCTGGCCCTGGAGGATCACCGGCCGATCCTCGCCACCTACGGCTTCTTCCTGCCCAACAAGGGCCTGGACGCCGCCATCGACGTGCTGAAGCTGGTGCGCGAGCGCTATCGCAACGCGTTGCTGCTGATGATCAACGCCGAGTATCCCAACCCCGTCTCCCGCCAGGAAATCGAGCGGATCGAGAGCATCATCCTCGATCGGGGCGTCGAGCCGAACGTGATCATGGTCACCGACTATCTCTCGCACGAGGAGTCGGTGCTGCTGCTGCAGGCCGCGGACGTGATCATGCTGCCCAATCGTCCGACCCGGGAATCGGCCAGCTCCTCGATCCGTCGCGCCCTCAGCGCCGCCCGGCCGATCCTGGCGTCCCGCGAGGCGATCTTCGACGAGTTCAAGCAGGTGGTGGCGATGGAGGACATCGGCGATGTCGCCGCGTTCGCCGAGACAGCGATGTCGATCTACGAGCACCCCCGTGAACAGGCCCGCCTGCTCAATCAGCAGCAGGCCTGGGTCGCCGCCAACCATCCCGCGATCCTGGCGCGGCGCCTCTACGGCATGGTCGCCGGCCTGGTGGCGGAGCGAGCCGGAGCCCGAAAGGGAAGCGAGTGATGCCGAGTCCTAAGAAAACCTTGGGCGCGCTTGGCAAGACCTCCATCCCCCCGAAGAGCGGCGAGGGCGTCGATCCGCGCCTGCTCGCGCACGCCACCTACACCGCGTCGGAACGCACGCCGGAGGCGGAGCTGGCCCTGCGGTCCGACATGCTGGCCTGGCGTCGTCGCCGACTGATGAACCGCCTGCAGCGCCTCGCCGCGGACGACGCCGCCGAAACCCTGGCCTCGCCGCCGCTGGCGACCCCCGCGACCCTCGACCGCGACGTCGCGGTCTATCGCGAACAGGTCGCCGTCCGGTCCCGCGCGCTCGTGCACGCCGCGCGCCTGACCCTGGCCGTGGAGGGCAAACAGCCTCTTCCGAGCCTGTCGCAGGGAACCGAGGGCCATGGCCTGCGCGCCCCTTCGGCCCATGCCCTGGCGGCCCTCGAGGCGATGAGGGCCAACACCGAGATCCTGCGCGTCCGCGGCCTGCCGCGCGACAAGGCGCCCGATTGGATCCGCAACACCTGGTGGGGCGGCCCCATCATGCGCTTTGGTCCGTTGGAGCGTTTGATCGTCAAACTCTACAATCTCGCCTCGTACGACGCCCGCGCCGTGGCCGCTCAGACCGCGTCCCAGTGCGAGCTCATGCTGTCCGTCCTTGACGAAATTCTGCCTCAGCGGCGCCGATGATGTACTTTTCGCTTGCGAAGCGGCGCTGTTCTCTCCCTTTCCCGCGGATCTCGATCGTTCTCCCCAACCGGTCCGAGACGCCGCGTCCATCACGCATAATGGTGATCTAATGTTCAAAATTCTGTCTGCGGGTCTCGCAGACCTTCGGGACGGGGTTAAGCTCGCGCCGCTCTGGGCGGCGCTCGGCTGGCGTCAAACCCTCGCTCGATTCCACCGTACCGTCCTGGGCCCGTTCTGGATGTCCTCGGGCGTCCTGGCGCTGGCCTTCGCGCTCAGCTTCGTGTTCGGCGGCCTGCTCGGCATTCCGTGGCGCGAGAACCTCCCCTTCGTCATCACCGGGATCATCGCCTGGGCGATGATCGGCGGCGCCATCGCCGAAGGCGCGACCGCGTTCCTGATGGGCGCGGGCCTGATGCAGGTCCAGAAGCTGCCGCTGTCCTTCCAGATCTTCATCCACATGTACCGGATGGTGATCAACTTCCTGGCTCAGCTGATCACCGCCTGGATCCTGCTCATCTGCGTGGGCCTGTTCAAGTTCCCCCACTGGACGATCCTGCCCGGCCTGCTGCTGGTCTACGGCAACACCTTCATGATCAGCCTGATCGTGGCGATCCCCTCCACCCGCTTCCGCGACCTGGGCCACATGATCGGCCTGGGCGCCCAGGTGGCCTTCTTCCTCAGCCCCGTCTTCTGGCACAGCGACCAGATGAAGGGGCCCCGTCGCGTGCTGCTGGACTACAATCCGCTGGCGCACCAGATCGAGCTGATCCGTCAGCCCCTGCTGGGCCACGTCGCCGCGGGGCAGGACTGGCTCTGGGGCCTGGCGACGCTCGGCGTCAGCACCGTCGTGGGCGTCATCATGCTGAGCCTGTACCGCAAGCGCGTAATCTTCTGGCTGTGAGACAAAGATGAGCAACGCCATCCACGTCGAGAACGTCACTCTCGACTATCCGATCTACACGGTCACCGCCCAGTCCCTCCGCTCCACCGTGTTCAACGCGGCGGTCGGCGGTCGCATGTACCAGAAGAGCGCCTCGCCCGTGGTCCGCGCGCTGTCCGGCGTCAGCTTCTCGATCACCGAAGGCGATCGCCTGGCGCTGCTGGGCCACAACGGCTCGGGCAAGACCACGCTGCTGAAGGTCATCGCCGGCATCTACGAGCCGACGGTCGGCCGCGTGACCGTGCGCGGTTCGCTGACCTCGACCATCGCCGCCGGCGCCGGGCTCGACATGGAGCTGACCGGCCTGGAGAACATCCGCAACCTCGCGACGACCCGCCTGGTGCCGCGCAAGCTGATCGAGGACAAGATGGACTCGATCATCGAGTTCTCGGGCCTGGCCCAGTTCATCAAGCTTCCGGTCCGCACCTATTCGGCCGGCATGGTGGCGCGCCTGATGTTCGCCGTGACCACCGCGTTCGATCCGGACGTCCTGATCCTCGACGAATGGCTCGGCGCCGGCGACGCGGACTTCGTACACAAGGCCGAAGATCGCATGAAGGACTTCGTCAATCGCGCCAGCATCCTGGTCCTGGCGACGCACAGCGTGGACCTCGTGAAACATGTCTGCAATAAAGTCTGCGTCATGGAAGGCGGCAGGATCAAATTCTTTGGGGCAACTGAGGATTGGTTCTCGGGCGCATACGCCTGAGACCACCATTTTGATCGTTCCGCCAATTGCCTAAGCAGAGAAATAGAAAATTCGGCCCTCTGAGGTCGTTACGAGAGGGAATATGAAGACTGCGATCGTCACCGGCATTACCGGACAAGATGGTGCTTACTTGGCCCAAATCCTTCTTCAGCAAGGATACAAGGTTTATGGCACGTTCCGTCGGACGAGTTCGAGCAACTTCTGGCGGATCAACGAACTAGGTCTTCAGGGCGCCGACAACTTCGAGCTGGTCGAGTACGACCTGCTCGATCTCGGCTCGGCCATCCGGCTGCTGGAAACCACCCGCCCGACGCACGTCTTCAACCTGGCCGCCCAAAGCTTCGTGGGCGTCTCGTTCGACCAGCCGATGGCGACGGCCCAGGCCACGGGCCTGGGCCCGCTGAACCTGCTGGAAGCGATCCGGATCGTCGACAAGTCGATCCGCTTCTACCAGGCGTCCAGCTCCGAGATCTACGGCAAGGTCCAGGCCGTGCCGCAGAACGAGGACACCCCGTTCTACCCCCGCAGTCCCTATGCGGTGGCCAAGCTCTACGCGCACTGGATGACGGTCAACTACCGGGAATCCTACGACCTGTTCGCGTCCAGCGGCATTCTCTTCAATCACGAATCCCCCCTGCGCGGGCAGGAGTTCGTGACCCGCAAGATCACCAACACGGTGGCTCGCATCAAGCTCGGCTCCGACGAGGCGCTCGAACTGGGCAACCTGGACGCCCAGCGCGACTGGGGCTTCGCCGCCGAATATGTCGACGGCATGCGGCTGATGCTCGAGCACCACACGCCCGACACCTTCGTGCTGGCCACCAACCAGACCCACACGGTGCGCAAGTTCGTCGACCTCTCGTTCGGCGCCGCCGATATCGAGCTGGCCTGGTCGGGCTCGGGCGTCGAGGAGAAGGCCGTCTGCACCAAGACCGGCAAGGTCCTGGTCCGCATCAATCCCAAGTTCTTCCGCCCCGCCGAGGTCGAGCTGCTGCTCGGCGACTACGACAAGGCCAAGCGCGAACTCGGCTGGGAGCCCAAGACCTCGGTCGAAGAACTCAGCCGCATGATGGTCGAAGCGGACCTCAAGAGAAACGCCGTTGGCGCCTCGTTCTGAGATCGTCCTGATCACCGGGTCGACCGGCCTCACCGGCCGGCGACTCGGCCAGGCGCTCTCCGATCAGGGCAGGACGGTCGTCGGCATGGCCCGGCGGCCTTCCGGACCCAATGAGGTGGCCGGCGACCTGTCCGATCCGGAGTCGCTGACAGCCGCCCTGGACCAGGTGCGTCCCGACGTGGTGGTCCATCTGGCCGGCGTGACCTTCCCCGCCCACCCGTCGCTGTCCGAGATCTATCAGGTCAATGTCGGCGGCGGCGCCAATCTGATCGACGCGCTCAAGAGGACCAAGGCCCAGCCCTCCCAGATCCTGGTGGCCAGCAGCGCGACGGTCTACGCCCCGTCCGACGAGCCCCTGGCCGAGGACGCCCGTCTCTCGCCGCTGAACCACTACGCCGCCAGCAAGCTGGCCATGGAGCACATGTTCGGCCTGGAGCCGTCCCTGCCGGTCCAGGTCCTGAGGCCGTTCAACTATACCGGCCCCGGCCAGGCTCCGAACTTCCTCGTGCCCAAGATCGTCAAGCACTTCGCCGAAGACCGCGACACGATCGAGCTGGGCAACATCGATCTCTATCGCGACATCTCCGCGCTCGACGACGTGGTCGAATCCTATGTCCGCCTGATCGACCAGGCCCAGCCGGGGCCCGTCCTGAACCTCTGCTCGGGGGTCGGGACCAAGCTGCGCGACGTGGTCGAGATCCTGCAGGAGATCGCCGGTCGATCCATCGAGATCGTCAGCAATCCCGCCTTCTTCCGCGAGGGCGAACCTCAGCGCATCGTCGGCGATCGCGCGCGGCTGGACGCCCGTATCGGCGCCTGGTCTCGAAAGCCGCTAGCAGCCCTGCTTCGAGAAATGTACGAAGCGATGCGGGCTTGACGTCTCGTCGCCTCAACGCAGAAGCAGCATTGCCTTTATGACCCTCGACATCACCGCCATCCGCGCCGCCGCCGCCCGCCTCGCCGGCCAGATCGAGCGCACGCCCTGCCGCTATTCCAAGACGCTGTCCAAGATCACGGGCGCGGAAGTCTGGGTGAAGTTCGAGAACCTGCAGTTCACCGCCGCCTACAAGGAGCGCGGCGCGCTGAACAAGCTGATGCTGCTGTCCAACTCCGAAAAGGCCAAGGGCGTCATCGCCGCCAGCGCCGGCAACCACGCCCAGGGCCTGGCCTATCACGGCGCCCGCCTCGGGGTGCCGGTGACCATCGTCATGCCCAAGACCACCCCCTTCATCAAGGTGCAGCACACCCGCGACTTCGGGGCGACCGTGGTCATCGAGGGCGAGACCTATGACGACGCCAGCGCCCACGCCCGCAAGCTGCAGGCCGAGCAGGACCTGACCTTCGTCCACCCGTTCGACGACTACGACATCATGGCCGGCCAGGGCACGATCGCCCTGGAGATGCTGGAAGACGCGCCCGACCTGGAGATCATGCCCGTGCCGATCGGCGGCGGCGGCCTGATCAGCGGCGTGGCCACCGCCGCCAAGGCCATCAAGCCCGACATCCGCATCATCGGCTGCGAACCGGCGATGTATCCGTCCTTCACCGCCAAGATGCGCGGCGTCGCGGCCCATTGCGGCGGCCAGACCATAGCCGAGGGCGTGGCGGTCAAGCAGGTGGGCGAGCTGACCTACGGCGTCGCCCGGCCGCTGCTGGACGACGTGCTGCTGCTGGAGGAGCCGCACATCGAGCAGGCCGTGGCCCTGTACTGCAACGTCGAGAAGACCATCGCCGAGGGCGCGGGCGCCGCCTCCCTGGCGGCCCTGCTGGCCTATCCCGAGCGGTTCCGCGGCAAGAAGTGCGGCCTGATCCTGTGCGGCGGCAATATCGACACCCGCCTGCTGGCCTCGGTCCTGACCCGCGAGCTGGTGCGCGCCCAGCGCCTGGTGTCCCTGCGCATCGTCGGCGACGACCGTCCCGGCCTGCTGTCCACCGTCGCCAGCGTCATCGGCTCGATGGGCGCCAACATCATCGAGGTCAACCACAACCGCCTGGCCCTGGACGTGCCGGCCAAGGGCGCGGAGTTCGACATCACCATCGAGACCCGCGACGCCCAGCACACCCAGGACGTCATGGACGCCCTGCGCGAGAAGGGCTACCCGCCGCGCGCGGTCTGATCCTTCCTTCTCCCCTTGCGGGAGAAGGTGTCGGCGAAAGCCGACGGATGAGGGGTCTCGCAAAAGCAAAACGCCGCGACCGGCCCAACGGCTGTCGCGGCGTTTCTGTTCTTCAACCCCTCACCCGACCTCCTTCGGAGGCCACCCTCTCCCGCAAGGGGAGAGGGATTTGATGAAGCCTACAGCAGCCCCTTGATCATTTCCCGCGCGGCGTCGGCCAGGTCGGGGCGCTTCAGGGCCAGGGCCACGTTCGCCCGCAGCAGGCCGATCTTGTCGCCGCAGTCATAGGTCTCGCCCTCGTACTCAAGAGCGTGGAAGTCCTGGGTCTTCAGCAGCGACAGCATCGAGTCGGTCAGCTGGATCTCGCCGCCGGCGCCCTTGCCCTGCTGAGCCAGCAGGTCGAAGATTTCCGGCTGCAGGATGTAGCGGCCCGAGATGAACAGGTTCGAGGGCTCGGTGCCCTTCGGCGGCTTCTCGACCATGCCGGTCATGCGGTTCAAGCGGCCGTCCTGGCCGTCCAGCGCCACGATGCCGTACTGGTGGGCCATACCCTCGGGGGCTGGCTCGACCACCACGATGTTGCCGCCCTTCTGGTCGTAGGCCTCGATGGCCTGGGCCAGGGCCGGCTGGCTGGCCGACATCACCATGTCGGGCAGCATCACCGCGAACGGCTCGTCGCCGATGATGTCGCGGGCGCACCACACCGCGTGGCCCAGGCCCAGGGGGGCCATCTGGCGCACGAAGCTCATCTCGCCGGGCTTGGGCAGCTCGCCGAGCAGCTCTTCCAGCAGGGCGGTCTTGCCCTTGGCGGCCAGGGCGACCTCCAGCTCGACCTGGTGGTCGAAATAGTCCTCGATCGCGCCCTTGTTGCGGCCCGTCACGAAGACGAAGTGCTCGATGCCCGCCGCGCGGCCTTCCTCGACGATGTAGGACAGGATCGGCCTGTCCACGACGTTGAGCAGCTCCTTCGGGGTGGTCTTGGTGCCGGGCAGGACCCGGGTGCCGAAGCCCGCGACGGGAAGGACGGCTTTACGGACGGGTTTCATGAAGGCCTCGTGAGCGGTCACTGGGTGGGGACGGTTTCTAGGGCGCGCCGCGATCTCGCGCCACCACTGTTCTGTGACTATGCGTCTCAAACCTGGGCCAAACCGGGGAGCGCCCAAAATCGGCGCGCGGGCGAGCGCGAAATGGTCTAGCACGGACGAATGTTCGTCGGAGTCCGCCGTCCCATGATCCGCCCCCTAAGCTTCGCCCTCGCAGCCCTCGCCCTCGGCGCGACTCTGGCCCTGTCCGCCTGCGGTCCCAGCAAGAAGCAGCAGGAAAGCCTGGCCGTCGCCCAGGCCTTCATGGCCGAAAACGCCAAGCAGCCGGGCGTCGTCACCCTGGCCGACGGCCTGCAGTACAAGATCGTCCGTTCGGGTCCGGCGAGCGGCCCCAAGCCCAGCCCGACCGACGAGGTCAAGGTCAACTACGAGGGCAAGCTGGTCGACGGCACGGTGTTCGACAGCTCCTACGAGCGCGGCGTGCCTGCCTCGTTCCCGCTGCAGGGACTGGTGCCGGCCTGGCGCGAAGCCCTGGTCATGATGCGTCCGGGCGACGAATGGACGCTCTATGTGCCGCCGGAACTGGGCTACGGCGCCCAGGACAAGGGCCCGATCCCCGGCAACAGCGTGATGATCTTCCGCATCGAGCTGATCGACGTGATGACGACGAAGATCCAGGCGCCGAAACAGCGCCCGCCGGCTTAAATCTTCGGCACGGCCATGCCCCGGCGCACGGCCGCGCGCTCGCCGACCAGGTCCAGCCAGCGCCGCACCGACGGCAACGGCGGCCGGTCGGGCTGGATCTTCTCCAGCACCTCCAGCGAGGCCTTGGTCCAGGCGTAGCTGGCGATGTCGGCGATCGAATAGTCCGTCCCGGCCAGGTACTGGACCTTCTCCAGCCGCCCCTCCATCACCCCCAGCAGCCGCCGCACCTCGTCGGCGAAGCGGTCGATGGCCAGCTCGATCGGTTCCGGCGCGCGCAGGGCGAAATAGCCCAGCTGGCCGGCCATCGGCCCCAGGCCCCCGACCTGCCAGAAGGTCCATTCCAGCGCCGCCACCCGGTCCGGACCCGACGGGGCCAGCAGCTTGCCGGTCTTCTCGGCCAGATAGACCAGGATCGCCCCGCTCTCGAACACCGACTGCGGCCCATCTGGCGCGTCGTGGTCGACGATGGTGGGGATCTTGTTGTTAGGCGAGATGCTCAGGAAATCGGGCGCGAACTGCTGGTTCTGGCCGATGTCGACCGGATGGACCCGATACTCCAACCCCATCTCCTCCAGGGCGATCGGGATCTTGCGGCCGTTGGGCGTGGTCCAGGTGTAGAGGTCGATCATCGCTCGTCTCCGCTTGGCATGCAGGCATTGAACGCGAAGCCGGCCGTTAAGGCTCAGCCCCGGTAGGCGCGCGCCGGGAGCCGCGCTAGGGTCGCGCCATGGTTCCCTCCACCGAAATCTCGTCGTCTGAAGTCCTCGCCGCCCGCGCCGTCGACATCCTCTCCACCCTGGTGGCCTTCGACACCACTTCGCGGCTGTCCAACCTGGCCCTGATCGAGTGGGTCGAGGCCTATCTGGCCGACCTCGGCGTCGCCTCGCGGCGGGTGCCCAATCACGACGGGACCAAGAGCAACCTGCTGGCCAGCATCGGCCCGGCCATCCCCGGCGGCGTCGTGCTGTCGGGCCACACCGACGTGGTGCCGGTCGACGGCCAGCCATGGACCAGCGACCCGTTCGTCCTGACCCCGCGCGACGGCCGCCTCTACGGTCGCGGAACCTGCGACATGAAGGGCTTCCTGGCCTTGGCCCTGGCGGCCACGCCGGACCTGGCCAAGGCGAGCCTCGAGCGCCCCGTCCACCTGGCCTTCTCCTATGACGAGGAGATCGGCTGCCTGGGCGCGCCGGACATGATCGCGGTGATCGCCAACGAGCTGCCCCGCCCCGCCCTGGTGGTGGTCGGCGAGCCCACCGACATGGTCGCCGTGCGCGGCCACAAGGGCATCGCCAGCTTCCGCGTCACGGTCACCGGCCGCGAAGCCCATTCCAGCCTGACCCACCTGGGCGTCTCGGCCAATATGGTCGCCATCAAGCTGATGAACCATCTGGTCGAGCTGTCCGAGCGGCTGGAGCGCGAGGCCGACCCCGCCTCGCTGTTCACTCCCAAGGGCGCGACCCTGACCGTCGGCCAGGTCAACGGCGGCACGGCGGTCAACATCCTGGCCCGGGAGTGCGTGTTCATCTTCGACCTGCGCGTCCCGGCCGGCCTCGATCCGAAAGCGATCCTGACCGACTTCTTCGCCTTGGCCGAAAAACTCGACGCAGAGGTCAAGGCAAAGGCCCCCGAAGGGGGCGTGGTGGTCGAGACGCGGTCGATGACCCCGGCCTTCGCGCCCGAGGTCGACGGCGCGGCCGAGACCTTCGCCCGCCGCATCGCCGGCGACAACGGCCCGCCGCGCGTGGTGCCCTACGCCGCCGAGGCCGGCCAGTTCCAGGGCGCGGGCTTCTCGACGGTGATCTGCGGTCCCGGCTCGATCGACCAGGCCCACCAGCCCGACGAATATGTCGAGATCAGCCAGATGGAGCGCGGCGCGGCCTTCATGCGCCGGCTGATCGAGGATCTTTCCCAGGCCTGAGGGGCTAGGGTCGATAACGCCGGATGACGATCCGCCGGCCGAAGAAGGCCACCGGATCGATGGCCATGACCCGCAGGATGTCCCAGGAGCCGGCCTTGCGCGCCGCCTGCACCTCGCGCCGCGAGGCCAGGATCGGATCCAGGGCCTCGCGCTGGAAGGCGGCCCGGATGCCGCGCACCACCGGCCCGGCGTCGCCCCGCCGCCAGTGCAGCAGCAGCAGGCCGGCGGTCACCGCCACGTGCAGCGGCGCGGTCAGCCACAACAGCAAAGGCGGGGTGTTCTTGAGGAAGGTCCAGACCCGGTTGCGCGAGCCGTGGAAGATCGAGAACTCCGACCGCACCCCGGTGCTGGCGGAGCCCACGTGCTCGACCACCGCGCTCGGCAGCAGCAGGGTCGGCTCGCCCGCCAGCCGCAGGCGATAGCCCAGGTCGACGTCCTCGCAATAGCAGAAGAACCGCTCGTCGAAGCCGCCCAGGCCCAGGAACAGTTCGCGGTCGATCAGGGTCGCCGCCCCGCAGGCCGAGAACACCTCGCCCTCAAGCAGATCGGCCGGCCGACGCCGGCGATAGCCGCCCCGGAACGGGATGCCGGCGGACGTCATCACGTCGCCCGCCCCGTCCATCAGGCCCGGCTCGTCGGCCGCCATCTGCAGCGAGGTGAAGCAGCGGACCTCGGGGTGGCGCGCGGTCCCGGCGACCAGCGCCTCCAGCCAGTCGGGACGGGCGTAGGCGTCGGGGTTGAGCAGCACCAGCCAGCGCCCCCGGGCCTGGGCGGCCGCCAGGTTGTTGCCGGCCGCGAAGCCGAGATTGGCCCCCGGTTGCAGGAAGCGCAGGGTCGGGTCGGCCGCCACGGCGGCCTGCGGCGCGCCGTCGGTCGAGGCGTTGTCGACCAGCAGGATCTCGAAGTCGGTGAAGGTCTGGGCCTTCAGCGCCTCCAGGCAGCGCGCAAGCGTCCGACCGCTCTGGTAGGAGACGATGATCACGCTGACGAGCGGCGGAGAGCCCATGGACACGACTGTTCTATTGAAGGGAAGCGGGGGAACTGGCTAACACAGCCTGACCTCTCTCAGGTACAGTGATCGTGATGAAATATCTCCGCGACCTGGCTTGGCGCCATGCGCCGGCTTTCAGCCAGGCGGTCTCGACGCGCTTGCCCGCGCTCCGGGCCTGGCGCCTCTATGGCTGGCGCCGTCGCGCGCGGCCGCCGCGGGTCGCGCCGGTCACCATCGCCGGCTTCCACGGCGCGGTCCTGGGCCTGGGCGAGGCGGTGCGCTCGGCGACCTCGGCCCTGCGCGACGCCGGCGTGGCGGTTCAGGCCTGGGACATTTCCGAACTGATGGGCCACGCGCGCCGCCTGCCGCAGGGCGACACCGCCCCGCCCGCGCCGGGCCCCGGCGTGCTGATCGCCCAGATGAACCCGCCCGAACTGATCCGCCTGATCGGCACGACCGGCGCGGCGGCGTTCGAGGACAAGTACGTCATCGGCTGCTGGGCCTGGGAGCTGTCCGAGATCCCGGCCCTGTGGAAGCCGGCGTTCCGCTATGTGGACGAGGTCTGGGCGCTGTCGGAGTTCACCGCCGACGCCGTCCGCCGCGCCGCGCCCCGACGGGTGAAAGTGCGCGTCATGCCCATCGCCGTGCCGCTGAACGACACGGCCCCGGCTCGCGACCGGTTCGGATTCGGCGACGAGACGATCGTCCTGTGCGCGTTCGACTTCCGCTCGACCCTCGCCCGCAAGAATCCGCTGGCGGCGCTGGACGCCTTCCGCCGCGCCAAGGCGGTCGCGCGGCGCCCCGCGACCCTGGTCTTCAAGACCGTGGGCGGCGAAGACGTCCCCGAGGCGCAGCGCCGGTTGAAGGACGCGATCGGCGACGACGCCGACGTGAGGCTGATGACGCAGCCGCTGAGCGCCGCCGAGCGCGATCAGCTGCTGGCCAGCTGCGACATCCTGCTGTCGCTGCATCGCTCGGAAGGCTTCGGTCTGTTTCCCGCCGAAGCCATGGCGGCCGGCAAGCCCGTGGTCGCCACCGCCTGGTCCGGCAATCTGGATTTCATGGACGACGCCTGCGCCGTTCTGGTCCCCTACGGCCTGACGGCGGTGGAGGATGAGCAGGGCATCTATAGCGGCGGCCTGTGGGCGCAGGCCGACACCGAAGCGGCCGGCCAAGCCCTGGCCCAGCTGATCGACGACCCCGAGCGCCGCGCCCGCCTGGGCGCCGAGGCCCGAACCATGATCCAACGCCGTCTCGCCCCGTCGGTCGTCGCCGCCCAGATGCGCGACGCCCTAGGTCCGGCCGCCGCCTGAAGAAAGACCTCGCCTTGAAGATCGAACCGCTTTCCCTCCCCGACGTGCTGCTGATCACGCCCAAGCGCCATGGCGACGAGCGGGGCTGGTTCGCCGAGACCTTCCGCCGGTCGGCCCTGGATGAGGCCGGCTTTTCCGGCGGCGCCTTCGTGCAGGACAATCACGTGCGCTCGACCCGGCGCGGCGTGGTGCGCGGCCTGCACTTCCAGGCTCCGCCGCGCGCCCAGGACAAGCTGGTGCGCTGCGTGCGCGGCGCGATCTTCGACGTCGCGGTCGACATCCGCCGGGGCTCGCCGACCTTCGGCCGCTGGGTCGGGGCCGAGCTGTCGGCCGAGAACGGCGCGCAGCTGCTGACCCCCAAGGGCTTCGCCCACGCCTACTGCACGCTGAGCGACGACTGCGAGGTGATCTACAAGGTCACCGACTACTACGCGCCCGAAGCCGAGGGGACCTTGCGCTGGAACGATCCGGCCCTGGCGATCGACTGGACGGTCCCGGCCGCCGAGATCACCACCAACACCCGCGACGCCCAGGCGCCGCTGCTGGCGCAGCTGGACAGTCCTTTCGAGTGAGCCCGCGTGCGGCTATCGAAGCCCCGCGGCAGATGATATTCCGCTTTTCGTGCGCATGCTGATCGGGCGCCGGCGACCGGACCCGGCTTCGGAAACGCCGCGCCGTCGGCCTGGAAGGAATAGGGCGTGAAGATACTGGTCACCGGCGGCGCGGGCTTCATCGGCTCGGCGGTCTGCCGTCTTCTGCTCGGCGAAACCGGCGACCAGGTCGTCAATGTCGACAAGCTCACCTATGCCGGCACCCTGACCTCGGTGGCCGAGGTCTCGGACTCGCCCGACTACGTGTTCGTCCAGGCCGACGTCGCCGACCGCGCCGCGATCAAGGCCGTCTTCGAGGCTCACAAGCCCGACGCCGTGCTGCACCTGGCCGCCGAGTCCCATGTCGACCGCTCGATCTCGGGCGCCGGACCCTTCGTCGAGACCAACATCGTCGGTACGTACGTGATGCTGGACTGCGCGCTGGACTACTGGCGGGGCCTGGAAGGCGCGGCCAAGGACGCCTTCCGCTTCGTCCACGTCTCCACCGACGAGGTCTATGGCAGCCTGGGCGCCGAGGGGCTGTTCGAGGAGACCACCGCCTACGCCCCCACCTCGCCCTATTCGGCCTCCAAGGCGGCGGCCGACCACCTGGCCCTGGCCTGGTTCCACACCTACGGCCTGCCGGTGCTGGTCTCCAACTGCTCCAACAACTACGGGCCCTATCACTTCCCCGAGAAGCTGATCCCGCTGATGATCCTGAACGGCCTGGATCGCCGGCCGTTGCCGGTCTACGGCGACGGGGCCAATATCCGCGACTGGCTGTTCGTCGAGGATCACGCCCGCGCCCTGCGCGCGATCCTGGAGAAGGGCCGTCCGGGCGAGAAGTACAATGTGGGCGGCCGCAACGAGCGCTCCAACCTGCAGGTGGTCGAGACGATCTGCGACCTGCTGGACGAGCTGACCCCCAGCGCCGAGGGCTCGCACCGCGAGCTGATCACCTTCGTCGCCGACCGTCCGGGCCACGACCAGCGCTACGCCATCGACGCCACCAAGGTCGAGACCGAGCTGGGCTGGCGGGCCCGCGAGACCTTCGAGACCGGCATCCGCAAGACGGTCGAATGGTATCTGGCCCGCGCCGACTGGTGGGAACCGCTGCGAGCGGCCTATGACGGCCGGCGACTGGGCCTGCTGACGGCCAAGGCCGGCTGAGGTTCATGACGGGACCCGTCCTCGTCTTCGGCCGCAACGGCCAGGTGGCGCGCGAGTTGGCCCGCGTCGCGGCCGGGCGCGCGATCGTCTTCGCCGGCCGCGAAACCCTCGACCTGACCGATTCCGCCGGGATCGACGGCCTGATCGCCGACCTGGCGCCCAGCGCGGTGATCAACGCCGCCGCCTACACCGCCGTCGACCGGGCCGAGCGCGAGGCGGACGCCGCCTACGCCCTGAACCGCGACGCCCCGGCCGCCATGGCCCGGGCCTGCGCGGCGCGCGGCCTGCCGTTCGTGCATTTCTCCACCGACTACGTGTTCGACGGCGCGCTGGACCGGCCCTATGTCGAGACCGATCCGACCGGCCCGACCAGCGTCTATGGCGCCAGCAAGCTGGCGGGCGAAGAGGTGGTGACGGCGGCCGGCGGACTTGCGATCATCCTGCGTACCGCCTGGGTCTACAGCGCCCATGGGACCAATTTCGTGAAGACCATGCTGCGCCTGGCCGCCGACCGTGACGAGATCAGCGTCGTCGTCGACCAGATCGGCCGCCCCACCTGGGCCCGCGACGGCGCGCGCGCCGCCCTGCTGGCGGTCGACGGCCTGCAAGGCGACCCCGACCTGGCCGGCCTCTACCACCTCAGCGGCGCCGGCGACGCCAGCTGGGCCGACCTGGCCGCGGCGACCTTCGCGGAATCGGCGCGGCGCGGCGGTCCGACCGCCCGGGTGCGCCCGATCACCACCGACGAATATCCCACCCCCGCCACGCGTCCGGCCAATTCCCGCCTGGACTGCGGCAAGATCCAAGCCGCCCTGTCCTGGACCCCACGGCCGTGGCGGGAAAGTCTGGCGGCCTGCATGAACGAGATGGAGCTCCAAGCCTCATGAAGGGCATCGTCCTCGCCGGCGGATCCGGCACGCGCCTCCATCCCCTGACCCTGGCCGTCTGCAAGCAGCTGCTGCCGATCTACGACAAGCCGATGGTCTACTACCCGATCAGCACCCTGATGCTGGCCGGGATCCGCGACATCCTGATCATCTCGACCCCCCGGGACGTGCCGCTGTTCCGGGAGCTGCTGGGCGACGGTTCGGCCTGGGGCGTGCGCTTCGAATACGCGATCCAGGAAAGCCCGCGCGGCCTGGCCGACGCGTTCATCGTCGGGGAAGCCTTCATCGGCGACGACCAATGCGCCCTGGTGCTGGGCGACAACCTCTATTTCGGTCATGGCCTGAGCGAGGCCCTGGCCGAGGCCGCCGCCTCGGACGCCGGCGCGACGGTCTTCGCCTATCACGTCACAGATCCGGAACGGTACGGCGTGGTCGATTTCGACGCCGAGGGCCGGGCGGTGTCGCTGGAGGAGAAACCCGAGACGCCGCGTTCGAACTGGGCGGTGACGGGACTCTATTTCTACGATCGTCAGGTGGTCGAGATGGCCCGCGCCCTCAAGCCCTCGGCCCGGGGCGAGCTGGAGATCACCGACATCAACCGGCTCTATCTCGACAAGGGCCAGCTGTCGGTCGCCAAGCTGGGCCGCGGCTATGCCTGGCTCGACACCGGCACCCACGACAGCCTGGTCGAGGCCACCGAGTTCATCCGCGCCATCGAAAAGCGCCAGGGCCAGAAGGTCGGCTGTCCCGAGGAGGTCGCCTTCAGCCAGGGCTGGATCAACGCCAGCCAGGTCGCCGCGCTGGGCGAGGCCATGGGCAAGACGGAGTATGGGCAGTACTTGCTACGGCTGGCGCGGGGCTAGGCGGCGCCCAACCACTCCGTCCGCACGGCCTCATCCTCCTCGACCGCCGCTCCGGCCAACAGCGCGAACGCCTCACCGTCCAGCAGCCGTCGCGCTGCCCACACCGCCGCGCCGCGCACGGTCGGCGAGGGGTCGGCCAGCAGCGGTTCGACCGCCGGCATCAGGCCCGCGTCGCCGCTGTTGCCGATCGCGTAGAGCACGTTGCGCACGAACCGGTCGCGGCCGATGCGCTTGACCGGGCTCTTGCTGAACAGGGCGCGGAACGACGGGTCGTCCAGCGCCGCCAGCTCGGCCAGGGAGGGACCCTTCAGGGTCTCGCGGGCGTGGAAGGCCATCTCGCTGGAGAGGCTGGCGAACTTGTTCCACGGGCAGGCGGCCAGGCAGTCGTCGCAACCGTAGATGCGGTTGCCCAGCGCCGGACGGAACTCCACCGGGATCGGCCCCGACAGCTCGATGGTCAGGTACGAGATGCAGCGCCGCGCATCCAGCTGGTAGGGACCGGGGAAGGCGTTGGTCGGGCAGATGTCCAGGCAGGCCTGGCACGAGCCGCAGTGGTCGCGCTCGGGCGGATCGGCCGGCAGGTCCAGCGTCGTGAGCACCGAACCGAGGAACAGCCACGAGCCGAACTGGCGCGAGACCAGGTTCGTATGCTTGCCCTGCCAGCCCAGGCCCGCGCGCTGGGCCAGGGGCTTTTCCATCAGCGGCGCGGTGTCGACGAACACCTTCACCTCGCCGCCGAACCGGCCGTGCATCCAGCGGGCCAGCTGCTTGAGGCGCTTCTTGATCACCTCGTGATAGTCGTCGCCCTGGGCGTAGACGCTGATCGCCGCGCGCGACGGGTCTTCGAGGGCCAGCAGCGGATCGTGCTCGGGACCGTAGTTGACGCCCAGCACCACCGCCGTGGTCGCGTCCTGCCACATGGCGGTGGGGTGGGACCGCCGGTCCAGCGTCTCGGCCATCCAGCCCATGTCGCCGTGGAAGCCCTCGGCCACGAACTCGCGCAGCCAGCCGCCGTTGGGCCAGGCGTCCGACGCGCTGGCGAAACCGCAGGTGTCGAAACCCAGCCGAAGGGCTTCGGCTCGGATTTCGTCCCGCAGACTTTCGTTCGGGTGGCTAGAAGTCGAGATCGTCATAGTGCGCGACCGGCGCCAGGCCCGGCCAGCGATCGGCCAGGATGGGTCGGAAGGCGGGCCTGGACTTCAGCTTCATGTACCAGGTCTTGGTGATCGGGAAGTCCTTCCACGGCACGTCGCCGAAATAGTCGATCACCGACAGGTGGGCGGCGGCGGCGAAGTCGGCCAGGCTCATCCGGCGGCCAGCCAGCCAGTCGCGGGTGTTCAGCAGGCCCTCGATATAGTCCATGTGCTGGCGCAGGGCGTCGCGACCCCGGCGCAGCGACGACAGGTCCGGCGCGCCCAGCCGCAGCAGGCGCTTCTCCATCTTCTCGTGCAGCAGGAAGCCGTTGACCTCGTTGTCGAACTTGCGGTCGAACCACTGCAGCAGGCGGCGCGCCTCGGCCCGCTCGCCCGGCTCGCGGCCCAGCAGGGCCGGTTCGGGGTCCTGCTCCTCGATGTGCTCGAGGATGGCGCGGGTCTCGGCGATCACCGTGGTGCGCTGGTGCTTGGTCTCGACCAGCACCGGCGGCACGCCCGACGGGTTGAGCTTGAGGAACTCGGCCGGCCCTTCCCAATAGCGCACCTGCACCTCGACGAACGGCAGGCGCTTCTCGCCCAGGGCGAGACGCACCTGGCGCGAGGCCGGGTCCAGGGGGAAGTGGTGAAGGGTTCGTTCGACGCTCATGCCCACGCGCATTCAGGCTGCATCGTTCGATCGATGCGCCGTTTTGTTTAACAAGAACTTGCTGAACGCTGTTTCTCGACCGCGTTCGTGGTCAAAATGAGGGCATTCTTCCTCAAGCTTCACCTTGAGGGGCCGCGTTAACTCTTGAACTAGCCTTTCACGCTCTCCGGCGCGTTCATCCGACCGATCAGGTTGGTCGTGCTCTGGCCGGCCTTCAGCTGCGCCAGCACCACCTTGCCGCCGTAACCCAGCACCACGTCGGAGCCGACCACGGTCTCGACCGTGTAGTCGGCGCCCTTGACCAGCACGTCGGGGCGGAAGGCCTTGATCAGGTTCAGCGGCGTCTGCTCGTCGAACAGCACCACCAGGTCCACCGCCGACAGCGAGGCCAGGACGGTGGCGCGGCCGCCTTCCTTCTGCACAGGCCGGGTCGGGCCCTTCAGGCGCTGGACCGAGGCGTCGGTGTTGAGGCCGACGATCAGCCGGTCGCAGGCGGCCTTGGCCTGGGCCAGCAGCGAGACGTGGCCGGGGTGCAGCAGGTCGAAGCAGCCGTTGGTGAAGCCCACCTTCAGCCCCCGCGCCCGCCAGCCGGCGACGATGGCCAGCGCCCCGTCGAGGTCGGCGATCTTGTCGGCCACCGGATCGCCGTGCTCGCCATGGGCCAGGCCGACCAGCTCGTCGGCGGTGACCACGTCGGTGCCCAGCTTGGCCACCACTAGGCCGGCGGCGAGGTTGGCCAGGCGGGCCGCATCCAGCGGCGAAGCCCCGCGCGCCAGCGAAAGCGCCAGGGTCGCGGCGACGGTGTCGCCGGCCCCGGAGACGTCGAACACCTCCAGCGCGGTGGCCGGCAGGTGGACGGGCGCCTCGCCGCGCACGGCCAGGGTCATGCCCGCCCCGCCCCGGGTGATCAGGGCGGCGGCCAGGTTGGGGGCGGTGGTCAGGATGGCGTCGGCGGCCTCGGCGGCGGCTTCGTCGCCGGCCCCGGTCACGCCGGTGGCCTCGGCGGCCTCGCGGCGGTTCGGCTTGATCAGGGTCGCGCCGTCGTAGCGGGTGAAGTCGCGGCTCTTGGGATCGACGATCACCGGCTTGCCGGCGGCGTTGGCGGCGGCGATGGCGGCCTTCAGCACCACCGGGGTCAGCACACCCTTGGCGTAGTCGGACAGCACCACCACGTCGACCTCGCGCAGGTGGGCGTTGAACGCCGCCAGCAGGGCCACGCCGTCGGCCTCGCCCCTGTCCTCGCGGTCGGCGCGCAGCATCTGGTGCGAGCCGGAGATGTAGCGGGTCTTCTCGGTGGTGCGGCGCTTGGCGTCGACGATCAGGGCCGAGTCGAGGCTGGGCTCGCGGTCGATCAGGCCGGTCAGGACCCGGCCGGCGTCGTCGTCGCCGACCACGCCCACCAGCACCGCCCGGCCGCCCAGGGCCGCGACGTTGCGGGCCACGTTGCCGGCCCCGCCCAGCATCACCGTCTCGCGCTCGACGGCGATCACCGGCACCGGCGCCTCGGGCGAGATGCGGTCCACCGCGCCATAGACGAAGCGGTCCAGCATCACGTCGCCCAGCACCAGCACGGTGGCGCCCGAAAAGGCTCGCGGCAGCTTGGCCAGGGTGTCGTCCATCAGGTCGGTCGCTCGTTCTCTAACAAGAAGCGCCATTTGGCCCCGTGGACCGCGCGCCGCAAGCCTTCAGAGCGGCTCGCGCTCGCTGAAGGCCCCGGCGTGGGGTTCGGCGACGCCGCGCGGATCGGGGTGGATCAGGATGTCGGCGGTCGGGAAGGCCTGCAGCACCCGCGCCTCGGCCTCGACCATCAGGGTGTGGGCCAAGGCCAGCGGCGTCTCGGCGTCGAAGTCCATGTGGGCCTGGACGTGGACGAACGGTCCCGAGGCCCGGGTGCGCAGCTGGTGCACGCCCATCACCCGGGGGTCGGCGGTCAGCAGGGCCAGGATGCGGGCACGGTCCTCGTCGGGCAGTTCGTGGTCCATCAGCTGGTGCGACGCCTCGCGGAACACCCCGATCGCGCCCCAGATCAGCCAGACGGCGACGATCAGCCCGGCGGCGGCGTCGACCCAGGTCAGGCCCAGGAACCCGGCGGCGGCGATGCCGATCAGGCTGACGGCGTTGGAGGCCAGGTCGGCGGCGTAGTGGGCCTTGTCGCCCGATACGGCCACCGAGCGGGTGCGCTTCATCACCTCGGCCTGGGCGCGGATCAGGGCCAGGGTCAGCAGGATCGACACGACCATGACCGCCACGCCCAGCCCCTCGGCGGCGATCGGCTTGGGGTGCAGCAGGCCCTTGATCGCCTCCTGGCCGATCAGGGCTCCGGACGCGAAGACCAGACCCGCCTGGGTCAGGCTGGAGAAGGCCTCGGCCTTGCCGTGGCCGAACCGGTGCTCGGCGTCTGGCGGAACGGCGGCGTAGCGCACGGCGAAGAAGGTCACCAGCGAGGCGACCAGGTCCAGGCCGCTGTCGGCCAGCGAAGCCAGCATGGCCACCGAATGGCCGCTCAGCCACGCCGCGCCCTTGATCGCGATCAGCACCGCCGCCACGCCGACCGACAGGGTGGTGACCCGGCGGGTGAGGACGAGGGACTCGGCGGCGGTCAGGGCGGAGGTGGGGGCGGTGGACATGCCGCCTGTGTAGCAAGGGCGGCGATGCAGCCCCAGCGAGAACGACTCGCGGTGTTCCAGGCGGTGTTCAATAGGCTCTGGCGGCGAACGGGCCAAAAACTATCTTCTCGGCGTTCTCGGCGCCGCCTTCGCACCTACCGGCTCGGTTGGGTCGACCCACCGGGCGACTTCCTGAGAATGGACCTGTTCTTCCGTTCCCGGAGCCAGCGTTTCAATGACCACCAACGGCGCGGCTTGTGAATGGACCAGTTGACCCAATCTTGGCGCCAACGGTCCAACGACCACCAACGGCGCGACTTACCGCTCCGATCGCCGACGCGGCGGGGCACCCCGAAGACATGCGGATAGTCAAACGCCGCTAGCCATTCGATATCCATAGGACCATCAATGGCCCGGATATTGTGGTGTTGCTCCGCGAGCACATGATAGGTCCATCGTTCATGGTCAAAAATCTCGAAGATTTCCGCCATTGTTTCTCGGCGATTCGAGAACAACGCATTGTGTAGTTCAAGATTGACGAAGGGCCGGCCGGCTAAGACTTTCGTGGCCCCGCGAAGGGCGGCGAGCTCGCCTCCCTCGACGTCGATCTTGAGAAAATCGACGCGTTCATCGGCCAGATCCCCATCCAGAGAGACCATATCCAAGGCCAGACCCTCATAACCTTCGGGCAAAGCATTGACTACGCTGATCACGTTGCCGCTGTTCTCATTGACGATCAGCACGCCGGCGGAATCCGACAGGCCGACCGGACGCGAAACGACATTGTCGTATCCGTTCAGCAGGGCGTTCCGCGTCACGACATCCGCATTTCTGGGCAACGGGTCGTAGGCGAAGACCCTTCCCAAGGGACCCACGGCCTCCGCCAGGATCATGGCGAACATGCCATGATGGGCTCCGGCGTCGACGACGGTCATCCCCCTACGAATATGCCTTACGCACCACACGCGTTCCGGCGATCGTTGATCAGGAGACCCGTCATACCAAATCTGGCCAACTTCGTCGGCGATCAAGAAGTCGAAGTTTTGCTTCAGAAATCGACGCTTCTTGGCGATGTAAGCCAGAAATGTCATGTATCGCCTCCTTAATAACAGGAACGATACACGACACTCTATTTTGAGCAAGACGCGTTTCTACACAGCCCAAGTCCGGGGAATTTCGTCCTCAATGCGAGTCGAGCGATCGACATTCTCGGGGGGAAGCCTCCGCGCGACCCAATCTATGTCTTGGAGACATCGCGCTGGCCAGACGGGTATGTGGCGTCATCAAAGCACTCTTAAGCCGCCGCCTTCGTCCGTGGGCCCACATAGACCGACTGCGGGCGCACCAGCTTGCCGGTCGCCAGTTGCTCCCGGGCGTGGGCGATCCAGCCGGCCGTGCGGCCCATGGCGAACACGCAGGTGAAGCTGGCCGGCGGCAGGCCCAGGGCCTCCAGCAGAATGGCGGTGTAGAACTCGACGTTGGTCTCCAGCGGCCGGTCGGGCTTGTGGTCGCGCAGGATCCGCAAGGCGGCCTGCTCGACCGCCTCGGCGAAGGCCAGGCGGCCGGGAACCGTGTTGGAGGTCTGGGCCAGCTGGCGGATCGCGGCCTTCAGGGCGTCGGCGCGCGGGTCGCGGACCCGGTAGATGCGGTGGCCGAAGCCCATCAACCGGTCGCCGCGCGCCAGGGCGCCCAGCAGCCAGGCCTGGGCGTTGTCCGGCGCCCCGATGGCGTCCAGCATCTCGATCACCGGGCCGGGCGCGCCGCCGTGCAGCGGACCCTTCAGGGCCGAGATCCCGGCCAGCACCGCCGAGGTCAGGCCGGCGCGGGTGGAGGCCACCACGCGGGCGGCGAAGGTCGAGGCGTTCAGGCCGTGGTCGCAGACCGTGACCAGATAGGCGTCCAGCGCCCTCGCCTCCCCGTCCGTAGCCGGAACGCCGCGCGTCATCCGCAGCATGTCGGCGGCGTGCGACAGGGCCGCGTCGGGGGCGACCGGCGACTGGCCGGCGGCGACCCGCAGCACGGCGGGGGTGAAGACCGCCGGAGCGGCGATCAGCAGCAGGGCGGTGTCCAGGCCGTCGCCGTCGGGCAGGCGGGCGATCAGGGCCCGGACGGCCTCGACCGGGTCGCGCCTAGCCAGGCCCTCGTCCAGGGCGGCGACCTCGGTGAAGGCGCGGACCCGGGCCGCGCCCAGGGCGGGCGCCAGGTCGGAAGGCCCATTTGCTGAAAGGGGGGCGTCGAAGAAGCCGTCGAGCAGAAGGTGGGCGACGTCCTCGAACCCGGTGCGGTGCGCCAGGTCCTCGACGGCGTAGCCCCGGATGGTCAGGCGGCCGGCTTGGCCGTCGACGTCGGACAACACGGTGTGGGCGGCGACGATACCCTCCAGGCCCTCAGCGGCGGGGATGGTGGAAAGACCCTTGGACATGGGATTAGGTCTCCTTTCGCCGCCAACTCCATGCCCACCATGCTTGATCGTCAATCTTGATCAATGTAATCAATATAAATGGCCGAATGGATCGACGCGGAACAGGCGATGGCGACGCTGGGGGTGCGGGCCCAGACGCTGTACGCCTATGTCAGCCGGGGCCGGGTGGGCGCGGCCGCCCATCCCGACGATCCGCGCCGCAGCCTGTACCGGGCCTCCGACATCGCGGCCCTGGCCGCCAAGAAGGCCCGGGGCCGGCGCGCCGCCGACGTGGCGGCCGAGGCCATCGCCTGGGGCGAGCCGGTCCTGCCCTCGGCGATCACCACGGTCATCAACGGCCGACTGTTCTACCGCGGCCAGGACGCCGTCGACCTGGCCCGCATGCACAGCCTGGAGCAGACGGCCCGCCTGCTGCGCGGCGGCCACGGCGCCCCGCTGACCGGACCCGAGCCGAAGAAACCCAAGAAGGGCGAGACGCCGCGCGCGCGCCTGTTTTCGACCCTGGCCGCCCGAGCCGGGATCGACCCACCGGCCCGGGGCCGCGCGCCCCTGGCCCTGGCCATGGAGGCCGCCGGCCTGCTGGAGGCCGCAGCCGACGCGGTGGCCGGCTCCATCGGCGACGGCCCGATCCATCGACGGCTGGCGGACGCCTGGGGCCTGGACGCCTCGGGCGCCGACCTGGTTCGCCGGGCCCTGGTGCTGCTGGCCGACCACGAATTGAACGCCTCGACCTTCGCGGTGCGGGTGGCGGCCTCTACCGGATCCTCGCTGGCGGCCGCGTCCCTGGCCGGGCTGGCGGCGCTGTCGGGACCCCTGCACGGCGGCATGGCGGCGCGGGTCGAGATGTTCGTCGACGAGGCGCAGCGACGCGGACCGGCCAAGGCCGTGGCCGAGCGCCTGGCCCAGGGTTCGGCCATGCCGGGCTTCGGCCATCCGCTCTATCCGGACGGCGACCCGCGCGCGGCGGCCCTGCTGGAGGCTTTCAAGGCTCCGGTGGTGCTGGCCGAGCTGCGCGCGGAAACCGAGGCGGCCACCGGCCTGGCGCCGAACATCGACTTCGCCCTGGTCGCCATGGCCCGGACCCTGGCCCTGCCTGCCGACGCGCCGTTCAGCCTGTTCGCGGTGGGACGGATGGCGGGGTGGCACGCCCACGCGATCGAGCAGCTGCAGACGGGAAAGCTGATCCGGCCCCGGGCGCGGTATGTGGGCGTGCTGCCGGCGACTTAGCGGCGAACACTTGCCCCTACGGGTCGCTTCGCGACCGTCTTCCCCCAAAGGGGGAAGAGGCGCGCCGTGCGAAATCCTCCGCCCCCTATGGGGGCGGACAGACCGCGGAGCGGTCAGGTGGGGGCAAGTGGGTGAGCCGCTAAGCCCGCTCGTGAACCGCTTCTTCCGCCGCCAGCGGCTGCGGAAGCCGCGAGACCATCTCCTTGGGACACACCTGCCAGAACAGGTCCCGCACGCGGTCCCAGTCGCGGATCAGGCTTTCGGCGAAGGCCGAGTCCGTCTCGCGGGCGTGTTCGGCCAGCAGCGAGCGCAGTACGCCTTCCCAATAGGGCGAGGCCAGGCGCTGGACCAGAATGCTGTCCGGATTGACCAGGTTCTCGAACCGGCCGTGCTGGTCGAGGACGAAGGCCATGCCGCCGGTCATGCCGGCCCCGAAGTTGCCGCCCGTCGGGCCCAGGATCACCACCTGGCCGCCGGTCATGTACTCGCAGCCGTTGGCGCCGCAGCCCTCGACCACCGCGGTGGCGCCCGAGTTGCGAACCGCGAAGCGCTCGCCCGCCTGGCCGGCCGCGAACAGGCGGCCCGAGGTGGCCCCGAACAGCACGGTGTTGCCGATCAGGGTGTTGGTCTCTGGCGCGGCCAGGCCGCGCGCCGGCTTGATGACGATCGTCGCGCCCGACAGGCCCTTGCCGACATAGTCGTTGGCCTCGCCGGTCAGTTCGATGCGCAGGCCCTGGACCGCGAAGGCCCCCAGGCTCTGGCCGGCCGAGCCCTTGAGCTGGACGGTCAGGTGGCCGGCGGGCAGGCCCTTCATGCCGAACTTGCGCACGATGTGGCTGGACGTGCGCGAACCGATCGAACGGGCGGTGCTGCGGACCGTATAGGTCAGCTGCATCTTCTCGCCGCGCTCCAGCAGGGGGGCGGCGTCGCGGACGATCTGGGCGTCCAGCGTGTCCGGCACGGCGTTGCGGCCGACCACGGTGTTGTAGGGCTTGTTGGCGCCCGGATCGGCGCGGACCAGCAGCGGGTTGAGGTCCAGGTCGTCCAGGTGCTCGCCGCCGCGCGACACCTGCGCCAGCAGGTCGGTGCGGCCGACGATTTCCTGCAGCGACTTGAAGCCCAGGCCCGCCAAGATCTCGCGAACCTCTTCGGCGATGAACGTGAAGAGGTTGATGACCTTGTCCGGCGTGCCGGTGAACTTGGCGCGCAGGGCCTCGTCCTGGGTGCAGACCCCGACCGGGCAGGTGTTGGAGTGGCACTGGCGCACCATGATGCAGCCCATGGCCACCAGCGAGGCGGTGCCGATGCCGAACTCCTCGGCGCCCAGCATGGCGGCGATGACGATGTCGCGACCCGTGCGCATGCCGCCGTCGGCCCGCAGGACCACGGAGTGGCGCAGGTTGTTGAGCGTCAGCACCTGGTTGGCTTCCGACAGGCCCATCTCCCACGGACCGCCGGCGTACTTCACCGAGGTCTGGGACGAGGCGCCCGTGCCGCCGACGCCGCCGGCCACCAGGATCACGTCGGCCTTGGCCTTGGCGACCCCGGCCGCGATGGCGCCGATGCCGGTGGCGGCGACCAGCTTCACCGTGACGCGGGCGATCGGGTTGATCTGCTTCAGGTCATAGATGAGCTGGGCCAGGTCCTCGATCGAATAGATGTCGTGGTGCGGCGGCGGGCTGATCAGCATCACGCCCGGCGTCGCGTGGCGCAGACGCGCGATCATCTCGGTGACCTTGAAGCCAGGAAGTTGGCCGCCCTCGCCGGGCTTGGCGCCTTGGGCGACCTTGATCTCCAGCTCGACGCACTGGTTCAGATATTCGGCGGTGACGCCGAACCGGCCCGAGGCCACCTGCTTGATGGCGCTGTTGGGGTTGTCGCCGTTGGGCAGGGGCTTGTAGCGCGCGCTGTCCTCGCCGCCCTCGCCCGAGACCGACTTGGCCCCGATGCGGTTCATGGCGATGTTCAGCGCCCCGTGGGCTTCTGGGCCCAGGGCGCCGAGGCTCATGCCGGGCGTGACGAAGCGCTTGCGGATCTCGTTGACGCTCTCGACGTCGTCGGTCGAGATCGGGTTGCGGTCCGAGCGCCAGTCCAGCAGGTCGCGCAGCTGGATCGGCTTCTGGGTGCGCAGGCCGTTGGACCAGCGGCGATAGAGCTCGAAGTCGCCGGTGTCGCAGGCGCTCTGCAGGGTGTGGATCAGCCGCGCCTCGAAGGCGTGGGCCTCGCCCGAGCGGCGCAGCTTGTAGAGACCGCCGACCGGCAGGGTCACGGCCGCCTCGCCCCAGGCCTTGCGGTGCAGCTCGACCGCCTTGGACTCCAGGCCGGCCAGGCCGATGCCCGAGATGCGCGAGGGCATGCCGGGGAAGAACTCGGCGGCCAGGGCGCGCGACAGGCCGACGGCTTCGAAGTTGTAGCCGCCGCGGTACGAGGAGATGACGCTGATGCCCATCTTGGAGATGATCTTCAGCAGGCCGCCCTCGATGGCCGTCTTGAAGTTGATGCAGACGTCGCGCAGCGACTTGTCGCCGATCAGGCCGCGCTCCAGGCGATCCTGGAAGCTTTCCTGGGCCAGGTAGGCGTTGACCGCCGTGGCGCCGACGCCGACCAGCACCGCGAAATAGTGGGTGTCCAGGCACTCGGCCGAGCGGACGATGATCGAGACGTACGAGCGCAGGCCCTTGGCGACCAGGTGGGCGTGGACGCCGCCGGTGGCCAGGATCATCGGCAGGGCGACGCGGTCGGCCTGGCTGCCCTCGTCGGTCAGGACGATGGCGCCGCAGCCGCGCAGCACCGCGTCCTCGGCCTCGGCCCGGATGCGGTCCAGATTGGCGCGCAAGGCGTCGCCCGGACGGGCTTCCGGCACGGGCAGCGGCATGGTGCAGTCGATGACCACCACGCTCTTCTCGCCCAGCAGGCCGTGGATGCGCTCGTACATGCCGGTGGTCAGGACCGGGCTTTCCAGCACGTAGACGTCGGCCTGGGCCGCGTCCTGGGCCAGGATGTTGCCGAGGTTCTTGAACCGGGTCTTCAGGCTCATGACGCCGGTCTCCCGCAGGGGATCGATCGGCGGGTTGGTCACCTGGCTGAAGTTCTGGCGGAAGAAGTGGCTGAGCGGGCGGTACTTCTCCGACAGCACGGCCAGGGGCGTGTCGTCGCCCATCGAGCCGACGGCTTCCTTGCCGTCCTCGACCATCGGCGCGAGGACCATTTCCAGGTCTTCGAGGCTGAAGCCGGCGGCGGCCTGGCGGCGGGTCAGCTCCTCGCGGCCGTACTTGCGCGGCTCGGGGCCGGGGCCGATCTCCTTTTCGAGATCGACCATGTTGCCCAGCCAGTCGGTGTAGGGGTGACGCTCGGCCAGTTCGTCGATGATGTCGTCTTCGCCGTAGAGCTTGCCGCCCACTAGGTCGATGGCGATCATCCGGCCCGGCGAGATCGCCAGCTTGCGGGTGATGCGGCTTTCCTCGACGCCGCACATGCCGGCTTCCGAGCCCATGATCACCAGGCCGTCGTCGGTATAGGCCACGCGCAGCGGGCGCAGGCCCGAGCGGTCCTTGCCGGCCACGACCCAGCGGCCGTCGGTGGCGCACAGGGCGGCCGGGCCGTCCCACGGCTCCATCACCGCGTTGCAGTAGCTGTAGAGGGCCTTGTGCGAGGCCTTCATGTGCGGGCCGTTGGCTTCCGGCACCAGCAGGGTCTTGGCCATCGGCGCGTCCCGGCCGGCCCGGACCAGCACCTCGAAGGTGTTGTCCAGGTTGGCGCTGTCCGAACCGCCCGGCTGGATCACCGGCTTCACGTCGTCCCCGAACTCGCCGAAGGCGTCGGCCGCCATCTTGATCTCGTGGGACTTCATCCAGTTGATGTTGCCCTTGATGGTGTTGATCTCACCATTGTGGGCCAGCATCCGGAACGGCTGGGCCAGGCGCCATTCGGGGAAGGTGTTGGTCGAATAGCGCTGGTGGAAGATCGCCACCGCGGCGCTGAACCGCTCGTCCTTCAGGTCCGGATAGAACTCGTCGATGTGTTCGGCCAGGAACATGCCCTTGTAGATCAAGGACTTGGCCGAGAACGAGCAGATATAGAAGCCCGACAGGTTCTGGGAATGGACGCGCTTTTCGATGCGCTTGCGGCACAGGAACAGGGCGCGCTCCAGGGCCTCGCCTTCCAGGCCGGCCGGGGCGGCCAGCATGATCTGCTCGATTTCGGGACGGGTGGCGTTGGCCTTTTCGCCGATCACCGAGGTGTCGACCGGCACCTGGCGCCAGCCATAGATGTAGAAGCCGAAGCGCAGGGCCTCGGCCTCGACGATCGTGCGGCAGGCCTCCTGGGCGCCCAGGTCGGTGCGCGGCAGGAAGATCTGGCCGACGGCGATCGGGCCCTGGCGCAGGGCGTGGCCGGTGCGGCGCACCTGGTCGATGAAGAAGTCCTGCGGAACGCTGACCAGCACGCCGGCGCCGTCGCCGGTCTTTCCGTCGGCGTCGACCGCGCCCCGGTGCCACAGGGCCTTGAGGGCCTTGATCGCCAGTTCGACGACTTCGCGGCGCGGCTGGCCGTCGATGGCGCAGACCAGGCCCACGCCGCACGCGTCGCGCTCGGTCGTGGGATCGTAGGCATGGCCGTCGATCAGGAGCTGGCGGTTCTTCAGATAGAGGTCGTGCTCGGACATGATCTTACTCCGCCGCGATCAGCGCCGAGGCGCCAGTCTTGGTCATCAGGTAGCGGTGCATGGCGTCGGCGGCGTCGCGGCCGTCCTTGATCGCCCAGACCACGAGGGAGGCGCCGCGCACGATGTCGCCGGCCGCGAACACGCCGTCCAGATTGGTCATCTGGTGGCGGACGTCGGCCTTGACCGTGCCCCAGCGGGTGGTCTTCAGGTCGGGCGCCGACCACAGCTCGGGCAGGTTCTCGGGCTCGAAGCCCAGGGCCTTGACCACCAGTTGGGCCGGACGATCGAAGTCGCCGCCGTCGATTTCTTCGGGGGTCTGGCGGCCCGAGGCGTCCGGGGCGCCCAGGCGCATGCGGATGGCGCGCACGCCGGTGACGCCCGTGGCCTCGCCCATCACGGCGCGCGGCGCGGCCAGCCATTCGAAGGTCACGCCCTCTTCCTCGGCGTTGGCCACTTCGCGCAGCGAGCCGGGCATGTTGGCCTTGTCGCGGCGATAGAGGCAGGTGACCGAGGTGGCGCCCTGGCGGATGGCGGTGCGCACGCAGTCCATGGCGGTGTCGCCGCCGCCGACCACGACCACGTCCTTGCCGTCGGCGTTCAGCACGCCGCTGTCATAGGCCGGCACGTCGTCGCCCAGGGTCTTCTTGCTGGAGGCGATCAGATAGTCCAGCGCGGGCACCACGCCCTGGCTGCCGGCGCCCGGCGCGACCAGGTCGCGCGCCGCGTAGACGCCGACGGCGATCAGCACCGCGTCGTGCTCGGCGCGCAGGTCTTCCAGGGTGGCGTCCTTGCCGACCTCGAAGCCCAGCTTGAACACGACGCCGCCGTCGGCCAGGCGCTGGGTGCGGCGCTCGACCACGTCCTTTTCCAGCTTGAAGCCGGGGATGCCGTAGATCAGCAGGCCGCCGGCCCGGTCGTGGCGGTCATAGACGGTGACGGCGTAGCCTTCCTCGCGCAGCTTCTCGGCGGCGGCCAGGCCGGCCGGGCCGGCGCCGATGATCCCGACGGACTGGCCGCGGTCGGCCTTGGCCGTCAGCGGCTTGACCCAGCCCATCTCCCAGGCCTTGTCGGTCAGGTAGCGTTCGACCGAGCCGATCGTCACGGTGCCGTGACCCGACTGCTCTATGACGCAGTTGCCTTCGCACAGTCGGTCCTGAGGGCAGATTCTACCGCAGACCTCCGGCATGGAGTTGGTCGCCTGCGACAGCTGATAGGCCTCTTCCAGACGGCCTTCGGCGGTCATCCGCAGCCAGTCGGGGATGTTGTTGTGCAGGGGGCAGTGGGTTTGGCAGAACGGCACGCCGCATTGCGAGCAACGGGAGGCCTGCTCGGTGGCTTTGGCGTCGATGAAGTCGGCGTAAATCTCGTGGAAGTCGCCATTGCGCTCGTCCGCCGCCCGCTTTTCGGGCGTCGTGCGGGCGACGGTCGTGAATTTCAGCATGCGCTCGGCCATGCGACTTCCCTCGTCCCCGCTTCCGGGGAAAAATTTGCGTGCGCGGGCCTCATACGGACTCTGCGCGGCAAGAAGAATGCGTCAGTCAAAATGGTGGACAAATATATCCGTGATGACCGTGGGGTTATTGCGAGCGACTCGCAGCTATAGCCCACAATGGTCCACTTAGTGGATAAACGAGTTGTTTACCGTGTCGGGCGCACGCCCGGCATGGCGTTTCAGAGGCCATGCGCCTAGAGGCCCAAGGCCCTTAGGGACCCCTTAGAAGGAGTGACGATGCCGGATTGGCTGATCGCGATCGTGCTGGGCCTGGTCGAGGGCCTGACCGAATTCATCCCCGTCTCGTCGACGGGTCACCTGCTGCTGACCAAGATCGCCCTGGGCCTGACCGATCCGACCTGGGACACCTTCATCGTCCTGATCCAGCTGGGCGCGGTGCTGGCCGTGGTCGCGGTCTATTTCCAGCGCCTGTGGCAAGTGGTGGTCGGCCTGCCGACCAAGCCGGAAGCCCGCCGCTTCGCGCTCAGCGTGATCATCGGCTGCATCCCGGCCTTCGCCGCGGGCCTGGCCCTGCACGGGGTGATCAAGCACTTCTTCGAGAACCCGTTCCTGCCCCAGGTGATCTGCGTGTCGCTGATCATCGGCGGGATCCTGCTGCTGATCGTCGACAAGAAGGCCCCCGCTCCCAAGGAGATGGACGGCATGGCGCTGTCCCTGAAGACCGCCTTCCTGATCGGCCTCTTCCAATGCCTGTCGCTGCTGCCGGGCGTGTCGCGCTCGGGCTCGACCATCGTCGGCTCGATGCTGATCGGCGTGGACCGCAAGGCGGCCGCCGAGTTCAGCTTCTTCATGGCCATCCCGATCATGGTCGGGGCCTTCGCCCTGGACCTGCTCAAGAGCTACAAGGACATCGACCCCAGCCACGCCGGCACCATCGCCATCGGCTTCGTGGTGTCGTTCCTGTCGGGTCTGGTCGTGGTCAAGACCATGATCGCCTTCATCGGCAAGCGCGGCTTCGCCCCGTTCGCCTGGTGGCGGATCGTGGTGGGCGTGATCGGGCTGGGGCTGATCTACATCCCGCGCTGAGGCGCGCCGTCAGAGTGGATGGATCGTCTGTTGAATCAGCGACGCGTCGTCGCTGAGCTTCTGCGACCGCACATCATGATAGATGAGACGGAGGCGGAAACGGTCCGTGACAAGGCTCATGGCGTACATGGGCTTGTCGAGGCGTCGCGCCCACTCCATCGCCTCGGCGTCCACCTCGGGCGCGGTGAGGCCTGGATAGGCGTCAGACCAGTTCGTTCCCCAGACGTAGCCGTCCAGGTCGTTGGCCCGTTCGTGATCGAGGAACACGTCGTCCCAGGACCGACCCCAGGCGGCGTCGGACACGGCAGTCTCGTAGGTCATCGCCACCACGTGGGTGAAGACCAATCTGTGTGTGCCGATATCGCCGCCGAGGGTGTCCTGCACGGTCATGCCGTAGTCGCGACCATGCTCCAGGAAGCCATGGTCCAGGACTGCGAAATCGCATGCCGACAGCCACTCGGCCATCAGGTCGCCGAGTGGATTTCGCGGCGCGACGTCCACTGGCTCGATTCCTAGAACGCGCCCGCCGGGACCTCGGCGTACTGGCCGCCCTTGCGGTAGCGGTAGAGGTAGGACGGGACCACCGCCTCGACGGCGGTGGGAACCACGCCGGCCTCGGCCAGGCCGGGCAGACCCTTGTCCGCGACATTGTCGGTCTTCAGCGTCTCGACCTGGTCGGAGGTCAGCGGCGGGGCGATCGGCGACAGGTCGCCGATCTTGCCGATCCAGCCGGCCGCGAAGAACGGGATCGGGGCCAGCACGCGGTTGCGGGCCGTCTCGACCAGGATGAACTCCATCAGCTCCTTGAAGCTGTAGACGGCCGGGCCGCCCAGCTCGTAGGTCAGGCCCTCGGCGGCCGGGCTGGCGACGGCTTTCGCCACCACCTGGGCCACGTCGCCGACATAGACCGGCTGGAATTTCGTCTCGCCGCCGCCGATCAGCGGCAGGGCGGGGAACAGCGCGGCCATCTGGCCGAACTTGTTGAAGAACTTGTCCTCGGCGCCGAACACGATCGACGGGCGGATCACCACCGCGCCCGGGAAGGCGGCGCGGACGGCCGCTTCGCCCTCGGCCTTGGTGCGCTGGTACTTGGACGAGGAATTGATGTCGGCGCCGAGGGCCGAGATCTGCACCAGGCGCTTGACGCCGGCGGCCTTGGCCTGCTCGGCGATGGTCTTGGCGCCCATCACGTGCAGGGTCTGGAATTTCTGCCGGCCGCTTTCCCACAGGACGCCGACCAGATTGACCACCGCCTCGGCGCCGTCGACCGCGCGGGCCACCGACGGGGCGTTGCGGACATTGGCCTGCACGACCTCGATCTGGCCGACATCGCCCAGCATGCGCATCTTGTAGGCCAGGTTCGGATTGCGCACCGCCACGCGGACGCGATGGCCCGCCTTGGCGAGCTGCCGAACGACCTGGCCGCCGACGAAGCCGGAGCCGCCGAACACCGTGACCAGACCTTGCATAATCAACCTCGTCCTAAACTCGTGAGCCGGGGGATAGACGAGCCGGAGACCAATCGCAACGAAATGCGCAACTAAGCGATTGACGCGGTCAAAACCTTTGCATAAACGTCCCGGCCTCGCGGCGATCCACGGATTGCCCCGCAGGCCCAGGTGGCGGAATTGGTAGACGCGCTGGCTTCAGGTGCCAGTGACTGAAAGGTCGTGGAGGTTCGAGTCCTCTCCTGGGCACCACCCCCTACCAACCTTCGAAAGAAGGTCGGGGTGGCGCCGAAAGAAAACCCAAAATCCAGAATAGCGTTTCGTCCCCTCGGGGACGCGATCCCCTTGCGCGGGTCATGTCGCGGCGCTCCTCTTACGCGGGATGGGCTGGCGGTCACGCTGGCCAGGCGTTAGATATCCTGTTCATCCGGCCGACAGGGTCGGCGCCCCACTATTCAGGCGCATCGGGAATTCGCAGCGTCCGCGCAACGAGACCGAGGCGCGGAGACGAGAAGACTTGGCCAACTTTCTGCATGAAGGCGACCTTCCGGACGGCGCCTTCGCCGGCGCGACCGCCGTCGCCATCGATTCCGAGACCATGGGCCTGCGCCTGGGCCGCGACCCGCTGTGCGTGGTCCAGCTGTCGTCGGGCGACGGCGACGCCCACGTGGTGCGTCTGGACCGCTCGACCTACGACGCGCCCAACCTCAAGCGCCTGCTGACCGATCCGTCGGTGGTGAAGCTTTTCCACTTCGGCCGCTTCGATATCGCCATGTTCCTGTTGCATCTGGGGGTCATGACGGCTCCCGTGTACTGCACCAAGATCGCCAGCAAGCTGGCCCGCACCTATACCGACCGCCACGGCCTGAAGGACGTGACGCGCGAACTGGTCGGCGTCGAGCTGTCCAAGGTCCAGCAGAGCTCGGACTGGGGCGCGGCGACGCTGTCGCCCGAACAGGTCGCCTACGCGGCTTCGGACGTGCTGCATCTCCACGCCCTGCGCGAGCGCCTGGACGCCATGCTGGTCCGCGAAGGCCGCATGGAGCTGGCCAAGGCCGCCTTCGATTATCTTCCCCACCGCGCGGCCCTCGACCTGGCCGGCTGGGAAGACGTCGACATCTTCGCGCACAGCTGAGGCGGGAGGCATGACCACCCTCGAGGCGGATCGGGCGGGATACAGACGGGACCTGCGCCGTTGGCGCGCCCGTTCGCGCCGCGTCAAGCTGGCGCGCGTGGTCCTGCCTGTGGCCATGGCCGCCCTGCTGGCGACGGTGGGCGGCCAGGTGGCCTGGCGCTCGTTCACCGCCGGCGATCAGCGGCCGGCCGAGAACAAGGCGCAGATCCGCATGGTCACGCCGCGCTTCTACGGCCAGTCCAGCGACGGGCGGCCGTTCATCATCACCGCCCGCTCGGCGGTGCGCGACGAAAACGACCTGAAGCGGGTGTTCCTGGACGCCCCGACCCTGACCCTGGGCGTCGGCAGCCCCGCCCCCACCCGCTCGACCGCCGACCGCGGCGTCTATCGGGAGGACACGCTGCTGCTCAAGCTGATCGGCAATGTCCGCATGGACGACGGCGCCGGCTACCGCTTCGCCTCGGACGAGGCGCTGGTCGACACCCGCAACGGCAACACCACCGGCGAAACCACGCTTCAAGGCGAAGGTCCAACTGGACAGGTGCAATCCAACGCTTACTCCGTATATGACAAGGGCGACCGCATCATCTTCCGGGGCGGCGTCAAGACACGGATGGACCGGAAGACGGGTGAAGCAGTCCCCGAACCAGGGACGGCTCCGGAATAGACATGAGGACGTGGTTGATGAATCGATGGATGGCGCCGACGGCGATCGCCTTCAGCCTGTTGAGCGGCCCCCTCTTGCCCTTTAGCGGCCTCTTGGGCGGCTCCGCCATGGCTCAGACCGCGGCCGGCGGCAACAACTCCAGCGCGCCGGTGGACATCTCCGCCGACGAGCAGGAGGTCATCAACAGCCAGTGCAAGACCATCTTCCGCGGCGCGGTCGAGGTCCTGCAGGACAAGGCCCGCATGCGGGCCGCGACCATGACCGTCTACAACCGCCGCAAGACGCCCGGTAAGACCACCTCGCCCACCGGCAACAACGACTGCGGCGACGTCGACCGCGTCGAGGCCGACGGCAACGTCTTCTATGTGACGCCGGAACAGACCGTGCGCGGCGACCACGCCGTCTACGACTACGCCACCGACACCGTCGTGGTGACCGGCGACGTCGTGGCGGTGCAGGGCCAGGACGTGGCCCGCGGCGACCGCATGACGATCAAGACCAAGACCAACGATGTGAAGATGGAATCCAACGCCACGGGTCGCGGCAAGACGCGTGTGCGGGCGGTGCTCTATCCCGACCAGAACAAAGACAAGAAGCCCGCCGCCACGACCAAGCCGTAGGAACCCATGGCGTTTTCGATGCAATCCCTGGGCGTCAACGACGCGGCCTCCTCAGACGGCCTCTTCGTCGACGCCATCGGCAAGTCGTTCGGCGACCGCCCGGTCGTCAAGAGCGTCTCCCTGCGCCTCAAGCGCGGCGAGGTCGCGGGTCTGCTGGGTCCCAACGGGGCCGGCAAGACCACCTGCTTCTACATGATCACCGGCCTGGTCGCCGCCGACTACGGCTCGATCTATCTGGACGGCGAGGACATCACGTCCCAGCCGATGTTCCAGCGCGCCCGCATGGGCGTGGGCTATCTGCCGCAGGAAGCCTCGATCTTCCGGGGCATGACGGTCGAGCAGAACGTCATGGCCGTGGTCGAGATGCGCCAGAAGGACCAGCGCCGGGCGCGCGAGCATGTCACCGAGATCCTGGAAGAGCTGCGGATCACCCATATCCGCAAGTCGCCGGCCGTCGCCTTGTCGGGCGGTGAGCGCCGCCGCGTCGAAATCGCCCGGGCCCTGGCCAGCGAACCCTCGTTCATGCTGCTGGACGAACCGTTCGCGGGCATCGACCCGCTGGCGATCTCCGACATCCGCGAAGTGGTCAGCTACCTGAAGAACCGCGGCATCGGCATCCTGATCACCGACCACAATGTCCGCGAGACGCTGCAGATGGTCGATCGGGCCTCGATCATCCACGCCGGCGAGGTGCTGTTCGAAGGCGCCCCGCAGGAGATCGTCGACAACCCCGAGGTCCGCCGCGTCTATCTCGGCGACAGTTTCGACGAGCGGGTCTAACCGCCCTGCTGGCCTCGATTTTCAAGTCGAGGCCCCCTGCCCTGGGCAAGATTTAACAGGCCGCGCGTTCGGTTCTTCGGAGCGCGCGGACCTGAGGCCCATGTTTCTGCGCCTGGAAAACTCCGCGATATCAGCACCTTGGCGCCCGATGCCGAGAAAAACACCGGTCTCGGCGGCCAGATGGTCGCAGTGGCCCGCTTTTTGCTGGCGTTGGCGCCCCGTTAACCAAACTGGCCTTCAATGGCGATCAACAGGTTCGTTGATTTGCCCAGGAGGGCGCATTGGCTCTCGGCCATCGATTGGAGCTTCGGCAAGGCCAGGGCCTTGTCATCACGCCGCAGCTTCAGCAGGCGATCAAGCTCCTGCAGCTGTCGAACCTCGAACTCGACGCCTTCGTCGAGGCCGAGCTCGAGCGCAATCCCCTGCTGGCGCGCGACGACGGCCCGGTCGAGACCGAACGCGCGGCCGATGAGGTCGTCGAGCGTCCGACCGAGAACCTGGGCCTCGACTCCGTCTCCGACAGCGCCGCCAGCCACCAGATGGACGCCACGCCCGACGACGTCTCGCCCGGCGAGCGCGCCACCGGCGACGGGCCAGGTCCGGATGGGGCCGAAGCCGGGGCCGAACAGGCGGGCGGCCAGATCGACTGGTCGCGCACCGGCGGCGGCGGCAATTTCGAGAGCGACGACAATTACGAAGGCGCCCTGTCGCGCCCCCCGACCCTGGTCGAGCACCTGACCGAACAACTGGCCGTGGCCGGCCTGTCGCCCGCCCAGAACGTGGTGGCCGGCGTGCTGATCGACGCGGTCGACGAGACCGGCTACCTGCGCGCCGACATCGACGAGGTGGCCGAACGCCTGGGCTGCGAGCTGGCCTTCGTCGAAGGCGTGCTGACCGTCCTGCAAGGCTTCGAGCCGGCCGGCGTCATGGCCCGCGACGTCCGCGAGTGCCTGGCCCTGCAGCTGAAGGACGTCAATCGCTACGACCCCTGCATGGCCGCCCTGCTCGACAACCTTGACCTGCTGGCCAAGCGCGACATGGCGTCCCTGCGCAAGCTGTGCGGCGTCGACGACGAGGACCTGCGCGAGATGGTCGCCGAGATCCGCGCCCTGACCCCTCGCCCCGGCGCGGCCTTCCACTCGGATCCGCCCCAGACCCTGGTGCCAGACGTCCACGTGCGCGAGACGCCCGGCGGCCTGTGGCACGTGGAGCTGAACACCGACACCCTGCCCAAGGTGCTGGTCGACCAGCGCTACCACGCCCGCGTCAGCAAGGGCGCGCGCACGGACCAGGAAAAGACCTTCGTCTCCGACAGCTTCGCCACCGCCAACTGGCTGGTCAAAAGCCTCGACCAGCGGGCCAAGACCATCCTGAAGGTCTCCAGCGAGATCGTCCGCCAGCAGGACGGCTTCCTGGCCTACGGCGTCGAGCACCTGCGTCCGCTGAACCTGAAGACCGTCGCCGACGCCATCGGCATGCACGAGTCGACGGTCAGCCGGGTGACCTCCAACAAGTACATCGCCACCCCGCGCGGCGTGTTCGAACTGAAGTATTTCTTCACCTCGGCGATCCAGTCGTCCGAAGGCGGCGAGGCCCACTCGGCCGCCAGCGTCCGTCACAAGATCAAGGGCCTGGTCGAGGCCGAGAAGACCGAGGCCGACGTCCATTCCGACGACGCCATCGTCGAGATCCTCAAGGAAGCCGGCGTGGACATCGCCCGCCGCACGGTGGCCAAATACCGTGAAGCGCTGCGAATTCCCTCGTCAGTCGAACGGCGGCGCTTGATCAAGGAAACCGCCTGACGTCATGCTGCGAATGGTCGCGCTACGCGTTTGATCCGCGCGACCTAAGGTAAGACATGACCACCGAGAGCCTGTCCGACGTCATCGAGAGTTTCGGCGAGGACACGCGTCCCGTCTTGACCGTCGGCCAGATGCTGGAGCAGTTCGACAGCCGCGCCTTCGGGGCCATGCTGCTGGTGTTCGGCCTGCTGAACTGCCTGCCCCTGCCCCCGGGCTCGTCGACGATCCTCAGCCTGCCGATCTTGTTGCTGGCCCCGCAGATAGCCTGGGGTTCCGATATTCCCTGGCTGCCGCGCAAGCTGGTCGAGCATCCGCTGAAGCGCGACGACCTGCGTGGATTGTTCCGTAGGCTGACGCCGATCGTCCGGCGGATGGAGCTGGTCACCCGGCCGCGGGTGGAGATCCTGTTCGGGCCGATCGGCGAGCGGCTGATCGGCGTGGTCTGCACCCTGCTGGCCCTGGTGCTGGTCCTGCCGATCCCGCTGGGCAACCTCGCGCCGGGGGCCACGGTGGCCGTCCTGGCCCTGGCCCTGCTGCAGCGCGACGGCCTTCTGGTGCTGCTGGGCTACCTGATGGCCGCGGTCAGCGTGGGCCTGCTGGTGGTCAGCGCCGGGGTCGTGGCGGCGGCGGTCGAGCGCCTCCTGCATATGATTCCGGGGCTGTTTTAAGTCGCTTTTGCGACGCTTGACACCAGACCGAACCGGGCGCGTTGATAGGCCATGCAAGTCCAAATCTCCGGCAAGCATGTCGACGTTGGCGAGGCTCTGCGAGCGCGAGTCTCCGACGAAATCACCCTGAGCATCGGCAAGTATTTCGACCGCGGCGGTGACGCCGATGTCGTGATCAGCAAGGAGGGCTTCGCCTTCCGTGTCGATTGTTCGGTCAAGCTGGCTTCGGGCCAGCAGCTGATCAGCCATGGTTCGGGCGGCGACGCCCACGCGGCCTTCGACGCCGCCCTGGCCAAGATCGAGACGAGGGTCCGACGCTATAAGCGACGATTGAAGAGCCATTCGATCGCCGCCACCGCCAAGCAGGCCGAGAACGCGGCTATGTACGTGCTGCGCGCCCCGGAAGGCGACGAGATCGACGAAGACGACTGGACGGCGGAGGACAGCCACCCCGCCGGCGCGCCTTCCGCCATGATCATCGCCGAAACCCAGTCCTCGCTGAAGATCATGACTGTTTCCATGGCGGTCATGGAACTGGACTTGACCGAGTCCCAGGCAATCGTGTTTAGGAACGCCGCCCACGACGGTTTGTCGGTGGTCTACAGGCGACCTGACGGAAATATCGGCTGGATCGACCCCGAACGCACCAAGTCGCTGAACGGGCACGCACCGGCCGCAAGCTGATCGAACCTCCAGTCGGTCGGCGCGTTTCGGTAGGCCTCTCTGTGGCGACGATGCGCGACGACCGACTGCGAGCGAGTTTCCACCCATGACCATCGGCGATCTACTGGAGCCTGGCGCGGTCACCCTGCGGGTCAGCGCCTCCAACAAGCGTCAGGTGCTCGGCGTGATCGCCGATGTCGCCGCCCGCGTGTTCGGCGTCGACGCCGACGAGACCCTCGAGGGGCTTGTCGAACGTGAAAGCGTGGGCTCGACGGGCGTCGGTCAGGGCGTGGCCATTCCGCACGCTCGCCTGGCCGGTCTGGACCGGGTCCGGGCGGTGTTCATGCGCCTGGAGACGCCGGTGGCGTTCGGGGCCGTGGACGACAAGCCCGTCGACCTGCTGGTGGCGCTGTTCGCGCCCAAGGACGCCGATTCCAGCCATCTGCGCGCCCTGGCCCGCATCTCGCGGCTGATGCGCGAGCCCGACATGCGCGAGCAGCTGCGCAAGGCCCGCTCGGCCGACGCCGTGCACGTGATGCTGACCCAGGCCCACGAGAGCAAGCCCACGGCGGCCTGAGGGTTTTCCCCTCCAACACACCAATAAACACCGTCATCCCGGGCCTTGTGCCCGGGACCCCTGGTTCAGCTGACGGTGAGCAGCAATGGCGCGCCGGCGCGCCACACCCCCGCACCTGCGGCGGACAGAGGGGTCCCGGGCACAAGGCCCGGGATGACGGTTGAAAGGGAGGTGGCTGTTGCAGGCCGCCTCGTAGCGCCCACTCCCTAGACCCGCTTCATGCTCAGGATCTTCACCGGCGGATTCAGCATCTGGCCCTTCATGGCCGGATAGGCCGCGGGGCCGTCGGCCTTCAGGGCCAGGATCTTCTTGACGATGTCCAGCCCCTGGACCACGCCGCCGAACGCCGCGAAGCCCTCGTTGTCGCCGGCCCCGCCCGGATGGGCGTCGAGATAGGGCTGCGGGCTGGCGCAGATGAAGAAGTCGCAGGTCGCCGAGCCCGGCGCGTTGCGGGCCATCGAGATGGTCCCGGCCCGATGCTTGATCCCGGTCAGGCGGGTGCTTTCATGGGCGATGGGGGCGTAGCGGCGGACCCGGACGGGCGGGCCGCCCTGGATCGAGCCGGCGCCCTTGACGCCCTTGGTCTTCGACGCGCGATAGAAGGTCCCGCCGTCGTACTTGTGGGCGTCCACATAGCGCAGGAAATTGGCCGAGGTGATCGGCGCCTTGCCGGTCTCCATCTCGACGACGATCGTCCCGTGATCGGTCTGGATCGCCACGCGGGGTTTGGCCAATTGAGGCTTGGGGGGCGCGGCCCAGGCGGGGCTCGCGATCAGCAGCCCGGCGACGCCCAGCAGCCCCCTGCGTCCGATCCTCGCGTCGCTCATTCCGTCTTCCTCGCCCTGTCGAAGGTCACGAACCCTTACCGCGCCCGGAGGGGGCGCGTCGACAGGACAAGGGCGGGCGCCGGCTTGTGCCGCCTCGCGTCCGGCTGGTAGTGACAACCCAGGGTCCGCCATTCAGGGCGCGGGCGCATCGGGGGCATTCGATGATCAGGACGCTACTCCTCGCCACGGGCATGATGCTGCTGATCGGCGGATCGGCCGTCGCCCAGGGACTGGAGACCGAACCGTTGGCGGAAGGCAAGCCCTGCGCCTATGCCGACGTCGTGGGCCTGTGGGAGAGCCAGGTCGTCACCGCCGGCGAAACCGGCGTGGAGGCGCACTACGCCCGCTTCCCCCGCGACTACATGCGGTTCTCGGCCGATGGCGGGATGATGTACTACGGGTCGAGCCAGCCCGAGACGGATGTCTCGAAGATCCGGAAGAGTCTCGACGAACACGACGTCCTGGACAGGGTGACCTACAGCGCCGAGATGCTGTCGCCTGGCCTGTTGTTGCTGCGCCGGGACGGCGCGCCGTTCCAGGGCTTCACCTGCACCGCGACGGGCGGCCAAGCGGGGAAGCCGGCGTTCATTCTGACCCAATTGAAGGGGATGCCGTCCTTGCGGCGCCTGCAGCGTCGGCTCGACTAGGAGAGCCGCTCACGAGCCGACCCGAAGGGAACAAGGGTCGGCTCGGAGCTGACGGTGGCTTAGTGCACCGAGACCGGCGCCAGTTCGTGGGCGAGGGCGGCGGCGACGGCCGCGTCCTTGTCGGTCAGCACGGCCAGGCGGGCGCCGTCGGCGCGGAACACCGCGTAGAGCGTCTGGTCAGGAGAAAGGTCGACCTCGTCGCTGACGCCGACAGGCACGTCGGCCAGGATCTCCGCGGCCTTGATCGGTCGGACATAGACCAGGTCAGGAGCGCCCAAAGCCGCGAAGGCCTCGGCGGAGAAGAACGGGGTAGCGGGGTTCGGTGTCATAAGACCACCTCCTTCGGAAAGGGAACGCCCCGTGGCGCGTCTCGGTTCAGACCGCGACCAGGGATCGTCATGAGAATGCGTCGGCGGGCCGACTTGAGGTTCAGCCCACCGAGCGGATGGGGATGCGGCGGACCAGCCGTTCGGGCTCCGGACGAGCCAGGTCCACGTGCAGCAGGCCGTGTTCGAGCGTGGCGGCCGTGACTTCCATGCCGTCGGCCAGGACGAAAGTCCGCAGGAAGCCGCGGGCGGCGATGCCGCGATGCAGATAGGCCTTGTCGACCTCGGGCTTGCCTTCGCTGTCGCGCCGCCCGGCCACCACCAGCTGGCCGCCTTCGACGGTCACCTGCAGCTGGTCGGGCGAGAAGCCGGCCACGGCCAGGGTGATGCGCACCCCGCCGTCGTCGGACTGTTCGACATTGTAGGGCGGATAGCTCTCGGCGGCGGCCTTGGCCGCGCGCTCGATCAGGTCTCGTGTGTGCTCGAAGCCCAGCAGGAAGGGGCTGTCGAACAGGATCGTCCGGGTCATCGCGAAGTCCTCGCTCAAGCGACTTCGTTCGCGAGGATCAGGCCCGAGATCGGCGCCTGGCCTCGCAACGTGACACTTAGGTGGCGACGCGCGGAGGAGGGTTCAAGGTGGGGCCGGGCAAAGGTCCTCCCCCGTGGGGGAGGCGGCCGAAGGCCGGTGGGGGGAGTTTTCGGATCATTGATCCGGGGTGCGGCCATCAGCCGATCACTCCCCCCACCGTCGGCTTCGCCGACACCTCCCCGCGGGGGGAGGGCCTAGAAGGGCCCGACCGCCCTACTTCTTCGTCCAGCCGCCATCCAGCGGCTTCCAGTACTGGCCGGGCGCCAGGCGGGCGTAGAGCTGCTTGGCGGTGGCCTGGCCGGCGGCCTCGGGAGTCACGCCGCTCTTGGCGGCGATGTCCTTGTAGGCGGCCGCGCGGCCGGTGTTGATCTCGGCCACGGCGGCGCGCAGGGCCGCGTCGCCGCCCGAGACGACGCCCAGATAGCCGTCGGCCTGCTCGCCCACGGTTCCAGACGCCTTGCCGGCGTCGACGGCCGCCTTGGCGGCGGCTGATTGGGCGAGAACGGGAAGGGCCACAGCGCCCAGCGAGGCGGCCAGGGCCAGGACCGTCATAGTCTTGCGGATCATGTCGGTTCCTCTCTTAGAACAGGTTCGGGTTTTGCTGGATCAGCGACTGGACTTCCTTGTCCAGCCGCACGCGCACGTCGGCGTCCAGCTTGGCGTAGATGTTGATCGGGTCGACCTTGACCCGCACCGTCGGGGTGCACGCCGCCAGGGCGCCCACCGCGAGGAGGGGAAGGATCAGAGCGCGCTTCATGGCGGGTGTCTCCAGTTCTCGGGGAATCTGCGGTTTCAAGGCTGAACCGCATCTGAACGTGGCGCTTGCGTGGCGGGAGGCGAGGGAGCGGGCGTCACGGCCTCGCTTTCCTGCCATCCGCGCCGCCAGGCCGCGATGAGCTCGTCGAAGTTTAACGACGTATCCAGGGTCAGGTCGACCGGCGTCTTGGCCGGCAAGGGAATGCGGCGCTGGAAGGCGCTGCCGTTCAGCAGCTCCATCAGGCCGATCCGGGCCTTTTCGACGATCTTGGGATCGTGCTCGCCCTTGATATGGAACAGCACGCCCAGCCGCCCCTTGTCGGTGCTGCTGACCCCCGCTTCCAGCGTGCTGAAGCTGAGGTTCTCCATGGCCTGGTAGGCGAAGTCCTGGATGGCGTTGACCGGCGCGTCCTTCTTGACGGTCAGCGGATCGTTGGGGTCGACGCCGCCTTGGCCGGCCTGCACGCCGGTCAGGGCCTCGCGGGCGATCGACAGGCGGCCGGGACCGACGGCGTAGACCTTGCCGTCGACGAACTTGAAACCGGCCGGGCCCGCCTCGAACGGCAGGCGGCCGTCGATCACCGCCTCGACCTTGACCTTGTCGGCCAGGGTCGAGCCCGCGACCAGCTGGCCCAGGTCCAGGCCGGCGATGTTGACCACGCCCTTCATCGCGCTCTTGCCGTCCAGCGGCAGGTCCAGCGGCTCCAGGGTGACCTTGCCCTTCGAGGCCTCGAAGGTCGTGGCCTCCAGGTGCAGGGCCTCGGCGCCGAGGCTCAGGCTGGCCTTGACCGACTGGATCGGCACGATGGCGTCGATGCTGTCGATGGTCAGGACCTGGCCGGGCGGGCTGGTCAGCGGGGCCAGGCTGTCGAAGACGATCCGCCCCTTCAGTCCGTGGACCTGGCCCAACGGGCTCTTGAAGTTCAGGCCCGTGGTCGAGACCTGGCCTTCGCTGGTCATCACCTCGCCGGCCCAGTGGAAGCTGCCGGTGAAGGCGGCCGGGCCCTCGGCGTCGCGGGCGATCGCGGCCAGGGGCGTCAGGCCCAGGGGCTGCAGGCCGCCCTTGGAAAAGGTCAGCTTCGAGGCGTCGATATCGGCCTGGCCCCGGCCGCTGGCCACGTCGTGGCGCAGGGTCATGGTCCCGACCGGGCGGCCGTCCAGCGTCGAGGCGTTCAGCTTGCCGGTCCACTGGCCGCGCGCCAGGTCGACCTCGCCGAGCATGGCGACCGTCTCGAAACGCTTGCCGTCGGGCGAGGCCTCCACGATGCGGCCGCCGGTGACCTTGACCTGGGCGGCGTCGAAGCCCTTGCCGCCGGCGACGAAGCTGGCGGCCGCACCCTCGACCCGGGCCTGGGCGACATTGACTAGGGCCTGGCCGTCCTTGACCTGCCCCGAAGCCCGCCACAGGCCGCCGCTGGCGACGACCAGCGGCTGGGCGGTCGGGCAGAGGGTGAACTTCACGTCGCTGATCGGCGGCTCGCCCATCAGGATCGCCTGGGCGGTCAGGGGCGTGCAGCGGTCCAGCCGGAGCGTCAGACCACCGCCGGCCAGCCGGGCCTGGCCGGCCAGGGTTCCGGCCAGCTCGGACAGGGGCGGGACGTCGAGGGTCCCCGCCACGATCACGTCGCTGGTCAGGCCCGAGGCGTCGGACCGCCAGCGGGGCGCCTTCAAGGTGATGTCGGGCAGGCCGCCGCCGCCCAGGGCCAGCGCCGCCCGGCCGCCGCCCGCGCCGTCCCGCATCGCGACCAGGGGACCGCCGGGCGCGCTCAGCACGGCCTTGGCCCCGCCGGCGGCGGTCAGGGCGATGGGGCGGGGCAGGGACAACGTCGTCTGGCCGCCGGTGATCCCCAGCTTCAGGGCCGGGGCGCTGAGTTCGAAGCCCGAGAGCGCCTTGGCGGCGGCCTGGGCGTAGTCGGGATTGGGCAGGGCGGCGCTGACCCGCGCGGCGTCCGGTCCGCTCATCGCGCCGTCGGCGTCGGCATGGGCGTCCAGGGCCAGGGCGATCCCGTCGGTCCCGACCGAGAACCGGCCCTTGCCATCGGCGGCCAGGCTGGACAGCACCACTCCGCCCGCCGCCGCCCGGCCCGCGCCCAGGGCCACGGTCAGCGGACCGCTGATCGAGCTGCGTTGGGCGTCCGAGACCAGGGTGACGCTGGACGACTGGACCTCGAGCCCCGTGCGCGACAGGGCCGCGCCCCCGGCCACGGCCCTGTCGGCGTTGGCGCTCAGGCGGGTGCGGGCCGAGCCGCGCACGCCGGACGGATCATAGGTCAGGGCCAGGTTCGACAGGTCGAGGTCGGCGACCACGTCGCGGCTGTCCAGTCCCTGCGCGGTCAGGCGCTCGCCCCGGGCGTGGAAGGTGGTCTTGCCGGTCAGGCCGCCGCGCTTGAAGTCGCCGCTCAGCAGGCCGGCCACCACCAGATTGGCCTCCAGCCCGCCCAGGCTGGCGGCCTCGACCTCGGCGCCCCGGGCCCTCAGGGCCAGCCGCGCCTCGGCCGGGCCGACCATCGAGAGCGTCTTCAGGTCCGGATAGGTCAGGTCGGCCTGCAGCGAGCCTTGGGCCTCGGTCAGGTCCAGCTGGCCGGCGCTGAGGGTCTTGAGCCCGAGCTGGACGTCGACAGTCAGCCGGTCGCCGCGCTTGCGGGCCTTGACCAGGGCGCCGTCGGCCTCGAACGACAGGTCGCGGGTGGCGTAGCGCATGGCCGCCAGCCGGCCGTCGAAGCGCAGCAGCTTGCCGTCGTCCAGGCTGGCGTCGCCGGTCAGGCGGGCCGGGCCGCCGGGCGTGCGCAGCAGCACCCGGGCGTCCTCGATCAGGATCGCCGGACCCGGCGTGGTCGGTTCGGCGGGCGACTTCAACGCCGCGTCGATCAGCGGCTGCAGGGTCCCGAAGTTCAGGCCGTTCTGGTCCAGCCGGGCGTTGACCCGCGGCCGCACCAGCCGCACGGCGCGGGTGTTCAGCGCGAACTCGCCGCCGCTCCAGGGCGAGACCAGGTCGTAGGCCACCTCGATCCGCTCGGCCGAGAACACCGGCGCGTTCTTGGGGCCCAGGCGGATCCGGCCCGCGAAGCCGGTGGCGTCCAGGTCGTCGAGGTCGAGCGTCGCCTCGATCCCCTTGTCGTTCAGCCAGGCCAGGGCCAGTTCGCGGCTGATCTCGCGGCGGCCCGCATAGGCCGAGAAACCGATGGCGATGAAGGCCAGGGCGGCCAAGCTCATCGCCTCCAGACCGGCGTCGAGCAGCGCCGCGCGGCGGGACCGCGACGGGGAGGACGGCTTTGCGTCGTTCTGGGGATCTGGCGTGGAGGGCTCGGCCATCAGGGCGCACAATGCCGCAAGCTGCGGCGATTGTTAGGCCCCGTAGCGCTTTCGAGCGCTGCCGAAACCGAATGGCTCGGAGAAAGCGCGTAAAAACAAGGAGATCTAGAACGCATCTGCGTTCTAGTTTTCGAAACCGAGCACGTCTTGCATGTCATAGAGGCCTGGCGGCTTTCCCTTGACCCACAAGGCGGCGGCCACCGCGCCCCGCGCGAACAGGCCCCGATCGGTGGCCGAGTGCGACAGGGTCAGCACCTCTTCCTCGCCGGCGAAGATCACGCTGTGCTCGCCGATGATGCCGCCGCCGCGCACCACGGAGAAGCCGATGGCTCCCTCCTTGCGCGGTCCGGTGACGCCGTCGCGGCCGCGGTCGGAGACCTGGCCCAGGCCCACGCCGCGCCCGTCGGCCGCCGCCTGGCCCAGCATCAGGGCGGTGCCGGAGGGCGCGTCGATCTTGCGCTTGTGGTGGGCCTCGTAGACCTCGACGTCCCAGTCGCGCGCGGGCAGGGCGGCGGCCGCCTGGCGGACCAGGCCCATCAGCATGTTGACGCCCAGCGAGTAGTTGCCGGACTTGACGATGGCGACCTTGGTCGCCGCCGCCGCGATGCGGGCGTTCTGCTCGTCGCTGAAACCGGTCGAACCGATGACCAGGGCCGGCCCGCCATTCGCGGCGGAGGCCTCGGCCAGGGCCACGGACGCCTCGGGAATCGTGAAGTCGATGGCCACGTCGGCGGCCTTCAGGGCCTCGTCGCGCTCGACCAACCCCTCGCCCGTCGCTCCGGGACGATCAAATCTTCCGACGACCTTCGCATCCGCGCGCCCGTCCAGCGTCTTCGCCAAGGCCTGACCCATGCGTCCCAAGGCGCCCGCGAGAGCAATGGTAACGGTACCTTTTTGCGGAGCTAAGTCGTTCTGGCTCAAGGCGATCTCCCGGGGATGACGCGCGCGGTAGTCTCCCGAGACCTCCCCTCAGGTCAAGCCGAATGACAACGCTGGACAGGCCTAATCCCAAGCAGAACAAGCGTTTGCACCCTAAAAACTTCAAGCGCGCGAGGTTGTTAGGGCCCCGCCCGGTCGCTACGGTGCGGCCATATAAGGACGCGTCGCATCGTTCGTCGCCTCCATCACCGTGTGACTAAGCAGGGGAACGCGCCATGAGCGACGCGGAAAAGAAGACCTTCACGGACGAGGAAGCGCTGAACTTCCACCGCTATCCGACCCCCGGGAAGATCGGCGTCGTCGCCACCAAGCCGATGGCCACCCAGCGCGACCTCAGCCTCGCCTATTCCCCCGGCGTCGCCGTGCCCGTCCTGGCCATCGCCAAGGACCCTGACCTGGCCTACGAGTACACCTCCAAGGGCAACCTGGTGGCGGTGATCTCCAACGGCACCGCGATCCTGGGCCTGGGCGACCTCGGCGCGCTCGCCTCGAAGCCGGTGATGGAGGGCAAGTCCGTGCTCTTCAAGCGGTTCGGCGACGTCGACTCCATCGACATCGAGGTCACCAGCAAGGACGCCGACGAGATCATCACGGTGGTCAAGAACATCGGCGTCACGTTCGGCGGCATCAATCTGGAGGACATCAAGAGCCCCGAATGCTTCCGCATCGAGACCGAGCTGCAGGAGCTGCTCGACATCCCGGTGTTCCACGACGACCAGCACGGCACGGCGATCATCTGCGCCGCCGGCCTGATCAACGCCTGCCACATCACCGGCAAGCGCATCGAGGACGTGAAGGTCGTGCTGAACGGCCCCGGCGCGGCCGGCATCGCCTCGCTGGAGCTGATCAAGGCCATGGGCGTCAAGCCCGACAACGTCATCGCCGTCGACTCCAAGGGCGTGCTCTACCAGGGCCGCACCGAGGGCATGAACCAGTGGAAGAGCGCCCACGCGGTCGACACCCCGCTGCGCACCCTGGCTGAAGCCGTGGTCGGCGCCGACGTGCTGCTGGGCCTCTCGGCCAAGGGCGCCTTCACGCCCGAGATGATCGCCAGCATGGCGCCCAATCCGGTCATCTTCGCCATGGCCAACCCGGACCCCGAGATCACCCCCGAAGAGGTCCACGCGATCCGCAAGGACGCGATCATGGGCACCGGCCGCAGCGACTATCCCAACCAGGTCAACAACGTCCTGGGCTTCCCCTACATCTTCCGCGGCGCCCTGGACGTGCGGGCCCGCCGCGTGAACCACGAGATGAAGATCGCCTGCGCCAACGCCCTGGCCATGCTGGCCCGCGAGGACGTGCCCGACGAGGTCGCCGCCGCCTATCACGGCCGCCAGCTGAAGTTCGGCCCGCAGTACATCATCCCCTCGGCCTTCGACCCGCGCCTGATCTGGTACGTGCCGCCGTTCGTGGCCCAGGCCGCGATGGACACCGGCGTCGCCCGCCGCCCGATCGCCGACATGGACGCCTACCGCGCCAGCCTGGCCCAGCGCCTGGATCCCACCGCCGGCTTCCTGCAGAAGATCAGCGGCGCCGTGCTGGCCAACCCCAAGCGCATCGTGTTCGCCGAAGGCGAGGACCCCTCGGTGATCCGCGCCGCCTACGCCTACCAGACCGGCGGCTACGGCAAGGCCATCCTCTGCGGCCGCGAGAACCTGGTGCACGAGAACATGCGCGTCGTGGGCCTGGACCCCGACACCGTGGGCCTGGAGATCGTCAACGCCCGCCTCAGCGACCGCAATCCCGACTATGTCGACGCCCTGTACCTGCGCCTGCAGCGCGAGGGCTACCTCAAGCGCGACGTCCAGCGCCTGATCAACCAGGACCGCAACAGCTTCGCCGCCTCGATGGTCACCCTGGGCGAGGCCGACGGCATGGTCACCGGCGTCACCCGCAGCTTCGACCAGGCCCTGGAAGAGGTGCTGCGCGTCATCGACCCGGCCCCCGGCGGCCGGATCATGGGCATGTCGGTCGTCCTGGCCAAGGGCCGCACGGTGTTCGTGGCCGACACCAACGTCACCGAGCTGCCCGACGCCGACGAGCTGGTCGAGATCGCCGTCGAGGCCGCCCGCGCCGTCAAGCGCCTGGGCTTCAAGCCGCGCGTGGCCTTCATGAGCTATTCCACCTTCGGCAACCCGATGGGCGAGCGCTCCGACAAGGTGCGCGAGGCCGTGGCCATGCTCGACGAGATGGACGTCGACTTCGAATACGAGGGCGAAATGCCGCCCGAACTGGCGCTCGACCCGGAAAAGCGCGCCAACTACCCGTTCATGCGCCTGACCGACAGCGCCAACATCCTGGTCATGCCGGCCATCCACTCGGCCTCGATCGCGACGAAGCTGGTGCAGAGCCTGGGCGGGGCGACGGTGATCGGGCCGGTGTTGCTGGGCTTGTCGAAGCAGGTGCAGATCGCGCCGTTGTCGGCTTCGGTGTCGAAGATCCTGAACATGGCGATGATGGCGGCGTACGAGGGGGCGGGGGAGGCTGGGGCGGCGGAGTAGGGGGCTAGATCGACGGCGGCGGGCTATAGCCTTCCAGAGACTGGACCGCCAACGCCCGCCTTAGATAGCCAGGTCGTCAGCCCGCCGATATCTGGCGCGCCATCATCCTTTACCAGCCCGTCTGACGATGCGCGGAACAAGGAGCCAAGGACGAGTACCCGTTCAGAGGTGTCGATTTTATTCTCTTGCGTCAGCGCTAGGTATGTTTCGACCATCACCGCGCGTTCCTCCGCGTCGATAGCCAGGTGGCTTTCACTCACATAAGTTCTGCTAATTAAGCGACCAATCCAGAAGATGATGGTGAGGACGAATGCCGCGATCCCGAGCACGGAATACGTTGCTTGCCACTGCCTAGTTTCTTTGAACACCTTCGCAATAAGGTCTAAAATCCACGAGACGCCGTGCGTAATTCCAAAATGAACCAAAGAAACCGCAAACGCTAAACCAATTATACCCGATATCCAACTATTTATCCTATGCCCTTTAGCCTTCTTGCGCCAGTACGTTACCGGTGCCTGCAACCCCATATGTTCCGAGTATGTTTTTTCGGTTTGCTGGATACTCGCAATAGATTCGTCTTTTTCACGGATAATTCCAGCGACCTGATCATTTATTTGATCCGTGAATTGGGCGATCTCATCAAGATTGCGCTGGCCAAACTCGCGTCGACTGCGCCGTCCAACATCAAGTAGTTTTTGAAACTGCCGCACGCGACGACGCTCTGTCAGCTCAATGCGCCGATCTAGATCGTCGGCCTTTTCCTCTGCACGCTGTTGTTGCTTACCGAGCTGCTTGAGGAGTTTTGAGAGGCCGCTCTGTACGCTTTGTCGCGCCGCCTTACCGGTGCCCGACAGAAATTCGTGGGCAGCAAACACACCTCGAATTTGCTCCGAGTCTTGCCCATCAAACCGCCGATCGGTGAGGGTCGCTAAAGCTCCGATCGCAGCTCGCTCGCCAATGCTGGCGTGTACATCGTCGATTAATGCGCGCCTTGGGGAGCCTGTAATGGGCAGTGGAACCCCTTCAACAAAGTACGAAACGAATCGATTCTCTCCGCCATCGATATTTCCGCCGTTAATGGCGTCTATAGCATTCCCAATGTGTTGTTGGTGCGTGTCCCATAAATTTCTTATTCCTGAGAGTACATCGTTTGGATTATGTATCCTAGAATGGATACCTGAAATCCATCTCCAGGACTCAAGCTCATTCGTCAGAAATTCTCGTATGTCTTCTACTGAACGAAAGCGGACAATCCCCGCGTCCTTCAAATCAAAAGTCGCTGGCAACGCCAAAGCCTAGCCCCCCTTTGTGCAGGCCGAGCAGCCATCCGCCCCTCAGCGGATGACGCCACGTCCTGAAACCCTTGGTGGAATTGGAGCTCTGGGGTCTGACCGTGTCAAGGATCGCCTCCGGCGACCGCGTCGCGGCGGCGCGGCGCGCCGTCCTTGACACGGTCAGACCCCAGAGCAGGCTCGCCACCATGGATTTCAGGGCGCGGCCTGGCCGCCGAGGGGCGGTCCGGCTGGGTGCGGGGGGCGGGCGGTTGGTGATCGCGGCCGGGGACATGCTCTCACGGCCGTGCGTCGGCCGGTTCGCTGGGCGGTCGGGGTGAGTGCGTGTCCCCACCTTGATCCGCTGAGCTTGGGATTAGCCTCAGTCGAGATGAGCCTCTGACGTCGTGGATGACGTTAGGGACACGCACTCACCCGACGCGCCAGGATCGATCTGCAAGGCCTTGCCGTGAGAGCATGTCCCCGGATGGCGACTTATCCTCGGCGGTCAGCGAACAAACTCCCACGATTTCAACGCTCTGAATTTTCTCGACCCGATTTTGTCCTCACCCTTTCAGACCGCCCTTATCCTGATCCCACCTCGTCGCAAGGAAAGGGCGCATGGCCAGCGACCGATGCGGCGGCGGGGGGCGATCGAGCGGGACTGGGCTGGAGGGGGTTACTTCAGCGTGTCCGGGGAGCCTGGCGTTGCAGGCCCCGCCCGCCGTCGGCGTCGAACGGGGACAAAGCGCGTGTATT